>NZ_JARJBD010000066.1:0-55878 GCF_029269925.1 Rhodococcus sp. T2V | reverse complement strand
CCCGACGCTAGCCCGCGGCACCGACATTCGGCGGCAGAGCCACAGGATTCGCTGTCCCCTACGCGACCCCTCCGCAATCGACCGGACGGAATCCTCAGGGACAAGCGCGGCCGATACCCGGTATTCAAGCCATGGCATCTCTACATCGATCCGAAGGTGGCCTCGCGCGGGCGGCAGGACTGCGGCCGTCGACGGTGGGCAGTCAGAGGAAATTCCGGGCATTATGTGCCCCGACGTCGGGGGGTGACGCTGGGGCGGGGCGTTCCGGGAATCGAATGGTCGGAGGAGTTCCGGAACTGCGCAAAGAGTACACAGCGCGACCGACATGTACTCGTGCGGCTACGGATCTGCGGTCAGGTCGACTCGGCGGGGTCCACACTATTCGCTCATCCCGTCGGCGAGCTCGAGCACTCGTCCCAACAATCACCTCACCGCCGGCCAGTAGCCACCTCGGGCGGACGCAGGACCCGGATGTCGGGCTCGGTCCGACGACCGTGGTCAGACCTAACCGAGAGACTCCCGGCCCAGCTGTCCCGGGAGTCTTTACCCGAAGTGGCTGCCACGCAATGAAGCAGTGCGCGATCATCTTCCGGGTGGTCGGCAATTGCCGCCCAATGCGGATAGGCCTCGCGCATTCAGGAACTCGGCGTACTCGAAGCGCGTCGAGTACGTCCCGGCACGCAGCTGATGAGCCGGGCCGCCAGGAGCACCCGGCCAGGTCGGTCCGCGATGCCGCGGTCCGGTGCTGTCCGGTCCGCCCGGGCGGGGTGGCACTGTTCGACACCACGGCAGTGTGAACCCTGGGTAAAGCTCCGTGCGGGGAACGGCGGAGCGGTCGATGCGTTCGGGGGTGTCTGCGAGGCTGGAGGAACCACCGGAAGACCACCGAAAGAAATTCGGAGTCCCATGAGCGCTGACCGAACACCCCACGAACCTCGTACCGCCGATTCCCCGATCGGCGATTCGCTCCTCTGGCTGGGCGGCGGCCACGCGAACGACTACGCCGAACCCGGCGAGCGTCCCACGTACCAGGTCGCCGGGCTGATCGTGCTGATCAATGGACTGCTCGCCTGGCTGGTCACAACCGTGGCCCTCGCCGCCGCGACGTCGTGGCCGGTCCTCGCGCTGCTGCCGTGCACCGTGACCGTCGGCCTTCTGGTGGGCGCCCTGGCCCGCACCCTGGCCGCCGGCCGCCCGGTTCGGTGGTCCGGGCTGGTGGGTCGGGCCGCCGTCGCGCTGTTCCTCGGGGCGGTGCTCGGTGAGCTGGCCTGCGTCGGCCTCCTCGCCGGATCGATCGACCGGGTCCTCGAGGATCGGGCCGCCGCGGTTCCGGAAGTCGTGCACTCGGCGCAGACCCTGGACGGGCTGCGGGACCAGCGGGCCGGTCTCGACGAGTCGGTGCGCCAGGCCCGCTCGCGACGCGACGAGGCCCTCGTCGTCGCCCGCTGTGAATTCAACCCGTCCCCGGCGTGCCCGCCGGACAAGATCACCGGTGTGCCCGGCGCCGGCCCCGAGACCCGCACCGCCAACGAACTACTCGCCGGCTCCCGGCAGGAACTCGACGACGCCCTCGCGACCCGCGACCGCGACGCACCCGGCCTCGACACGGAGATCGTCCGGGCCGCCGACGGTCTCACCGCCGCCCGGGCGGCGGCGCCGTCCGAGGTCGACCGCGGCCTCGGCGCGCGCTGGACGGCGATGCACGAGTTCACCGTCGGCCACACCGGCGCATTGCTGCTGCGACTGGTGTCGTTCGCCCTCTTCGCGGTGCTGAGCCTGCTGCCGCTGGTGCTGAAGCTGTGGCGCGGGGAAACCGAGCAGGATCGCCGCGACGTCGCCCGCGCCGAACAGCAGCGGGTCGACCGTGAGGCCGACACCGCGATCGCGGCGAGGCTGGCGCAGATCAGGGTCGCCACCGAAACCCTGAAAGCGGAGCAGCACTTGGCCGCCCTCCGTCTCGCGGCCGAGGCCGAGACCGCGATCGACCGGGAACGGCAGCGACGACGGGTCGTCGCGGCGCGCGGTGGCGAGCCGACCGCCCCGTCACACGCGGTGGAATCGTCGGACCATCCCCTCGAGCCCACGGCGGCGGCGGAACTACCCACGGCGGCGGCGCTGACCGCGCCGTCCGCCTCGGACGAGCCGCCGGCGGCGGAGACCGACGGAGCCGACACCAAGAATCTGCCGGTGCCGGTCGGCACGGCACCGGTCGAGCAGCGCCGAAGCGGACCGCTGCGCGTGCTGCCCGCCGTTCTGTCGCTGAGCAATCCGCTGCCGGACATCACCAGGGCGGTGACCGGAATGGTCCGCCCGTTCGTGCCCCCGATCCTCGCCCGGGCGGTCGGCCACACGCAGCGCACCCTCGTCGAGGAATTCGAGGAGGTCAGCGTCAGCTACACCCGCCGCCGCACGGTGACCGTCGACGAGCAGCAAACCACATCCGCGGACACCGAACCCTCGCCCCGCACCCGGGTGATCAGCACCCGGGTGACCGAGCCGCCCGAGCCTACGCACACCGGATCGGGGTCCGCGTGGCGGATGGACCCGCCGGATGCGGCATCGAACGACGACCCCTCGCACACCCTCGCCGAAGCGGACCGCCGCGGCGCCGTGACCGCGCGGACGGACCCGCGGGAGCTGCCGCCGGGCACGTGAAGCGGCCACCGCAATTCGAGCGACACCGGGTCGCCAGCGTCAGCCCTCCGTCGGCCGCACTGGTCTCGGTGCACACGTTCGACGCGGCCACCCTCGTCCACCTCGGGTCACCTCTCATGCACCCCGGGTCGCACCGGGCGGCACTCGTTCGACGGGCAGCTGAGCCTCGCCTCTACCCCATCCAGGCAATCAAGACTGTGCCACGCGGCGCTGTCGGCGACCTTCGTCCACCGTTCGTGTGACACCAACTCGGTCTCGGTAACCGAGGCGTGTCGCCGACCTCACGCCGATCCCCCGGCGCATGCACGCCATGCCTACCTGCGGCAGGAAAGCGGAAGGGGCGGAAGGACGGTATCAGCGCGCCCCACGCGAGGCCCGCGAGCGGCGAGACTCTGCCCACACCGATCCGGCCCGATCATCGATCAGCTCACCAGAGCGCGGCCAGCGCGCACTTGTGGAGAGACCTGCCCCGATCTCGTCGTAGATCGGCTGGATGTCGCACACGAACGCGTCCCCGCCCTCGGGGAACACATGCTGTGCACTCCAAAACGCCAAATGCGCATGTGTTCGAAAGAGTCTGGCGGCCTTGACGTAGCGCGTCGCGGGATCAATCCAGTGCCATGACGCTGGTCCGGCGTCTGTGCGCCCGGGTTCAGTCGGCGCAGGGCGGCACACTCTGCTCGAAGCTGAAGACGTTCTCCGGGTCGTACATGGCCTTCACCTGGCGCAGCCGCCGACGGTGGGAGCCGTAGTACTCGAGTTCCCAGTCCGCGGCAGCGGCGTTGGGCACGTTGACGTAACCGCCGTCGCCGTAGGGGCGCAGGGCGCGCCAGAAGTCGGACGCCCAGCCCAGGGCTGCCGCGTTCAGGGCGGGGTCGTTCCACGCGGCGCCCGGTTCGCAGTAGAACAGGGCGTTCCGGTGCCCGAACGCCGACCCGCCGGGCGGGTCGTCCCGCACGGTCCCACCGAAGCTCGAGCAGAAGAAGTTGCTCGGTCCACTGGGGGTGTTGTCCATGAAGCGCACGACGAGATCGATCGCCTCGTCGGGGAACGGGCGGGTGACGAACTGAGAGTAGAACTTCCAGAAGGGGACGTCGTTCGGCCCCCGGTCGACCTGCCCGTAGACGGTGGGCCAGGCGTCCTCGACGACGCTCACCTCGGGGTCGCCGATCGCCAGCAGCGAATGCAACTGGTCTTCCATCTCTCCCCGGGTGCCGCCGTACAGCAGCGCGGAGAGTTCGACCGCGGTGGAATCCGCCTCGAGCGCACTGGTCAGCCGGTCGTCGGCGACCGGGGCCTCGCGCTGCCAAGTGCGCAGCAGTGCGCCGAGGTGATCGTGTCCGGTCCAGCGGGCGACCAGAAACGTGACGTCGGACAATTCCTGCAGCTTCAGCGTGTAGGACGTCGCGATGCCGAAGTTGCCGCCGCCCCCGCCGCGGCACGCCCACAGCAGGTCGGCATTGTGGTGCTCGGTGGCGTCCACGACCTTCGCCGAACGTGCACCGTCGGCGACCACGATCTCGGCGGCGAGCAGATTGTCGCACGCCAAACCCATGCTGCGGGTCAGTAATCCGAAGCCGCCGCCGAGCACCACACCACCGAGACCGACGCCGCCCTCGGAGCCGGTGGGAATCACGAAGTCGCGCTGCCCGAGCGCCGCGACCGTCTCCGCCTGGGTCAGGCCCGTCCCGACCGTCGCCGTGCGGGCCTGCGTGTCGACCGTCAGGCTCTTCATTCGGCTGACGTCGATGACCAGGCCGCCGTCGATCGACGACCAGCCCTCGAGGCTGTGGCGGCCGCTGCGGGCGCGCAGCGTGATGCCCTCGGTGCGGGCCCACCGCACGGCGTTGACCACGTCCTGGGTGTCGCAGCAGAAGACGAGGGCGTCGGGATACCGGGAATACAGGCGGTTCCAGCCGACCCGCGCCGCCTCGTACCCGGAATCCCCGGCGCGCACGACCTCACCGGTCAGTTTCGTGGTGGTGGCAGTCATCGGTTCATCCTCCGGCATCGGGGCATCGATTGGTCAGTGGGAGACGACATCTGGTCGGTACGAGAAGACGTCAGGGTCAGTGGGAGAAGACATCGGCGTCCCCGGGTTCGGTGTCGAGGACCTCGCGGTGGAAGAACCACAGGTACCCGAAGTAGATCCCGCCCAGCAGGAGCAGGCCGATCGCGATCAGGATCGAGGTCAGGGCCTCGGGCGGTGAGACGATCACGAACACCACGGCCGCCGACCACACCAGCGCGCCGATCGCGACCGGCACTTCGAACCGCCCGAGATCGAACGCGTCCTGGTGGTGACCGAGTCTTCTGCGGACCGCGAGGTAGAGGATGATGATCCCGCCGTAGAGGACCGCCGAGATGACCGTTCCCGCCGTGAGCAACTCCAGGAGGGCGCCACCGGGCAAGGCGGCCATCAGGACGACCCCGACGCCGACGATCAGGATGGTCGCCGGAATCGGTGTCTGGGTGCGCGGGTTGACCCGGCGCATCAGTCGGTAGGCCGGGAACCGTGCGTCCCGCGCCATCGCGAACACCATGCGTGAGCAGGTCGCCACGGTGACCATCCCGGCACCGAAGAAGGCGAACGCGATCGCGACCAGCAGCGAGCGCTCCATCACCGGTCCGAGTTGGTCGCGCAGGATCGCCGCCACCGGGCTGTTGCTGGCGCTGATCCGTGGGATGTCGGTGATCGCGATGGTGAGCGCGATCAGGAAGATCATTCCCAGCACCGCCGCGGCCACGACCGATCCCACGATCGCGCGCGGGACGCTGCGGAAGGGATCTTTGGCTTCCTCGGCCATGTTCGCCGCGGAGTCGAAGCCGACGAGGGTGGCCAGCCCCATGATCATCGCGGCCATCAATCCGCCGCCGACGGCGAAGTAGTCGGGGGTGCCCGCGGTGATGCCGCGGGAGGTGAGGTTGCCGACCGAGCCGTCGCCGGTGAACAGAACGGCGGCGAACAGGGCGATCGTCAGCACCACGACGATGACCAGTTCGAGGCCGACCGCGCCGGAGGTGATCAAACCGACGAGGCGGGTGGAGAAGACGACGAGGACCGCCTGGACGAGCACGACGACGAGCGTGATCACGCGGGCGGTGTCCTCGTCCGGCGCCATGCCGAACAGCGGCATGACTGCGGAGCTTGCCATCGCGTTGTCGACGGCCACCACACCGAGCGCCAGGCCGCAGAAGGTCAGCCACCCGAACACCCAACCGATCTTCGGGTTGGCCAACCGTGAGGCCCACTGGTAGGACGAGCCGCTCAGGGGTATCCGGGCCGCGAACTGCGCGATCACCAGCGCCACCAGGGTCTGCCCCACGGCCACGACCACCCAGAGCCAGATCCCCACCGGCCCGGCGTCTCGCAGGACATCGTCATAGGTGCCGAAGATCCCGACCGCCACGGAGATGAATGCGAACGAGATCGCGAACACCTGAAAGGACCCCAGCGTGCGCTTCAGTTCGGGTGTGTAACCGCAGTCGCGGCATTCCTGATCGGCGGTCTGCGTGCTCATCGACTTGTCCGTCGTCATCTCGGCCGCCTCACGTTTCCATCGGGACTACGGGAACCGCCACCACGCGACCCGTCCCGCAGCCAGCGAGACCGGTCTGTTTCATCCTCCACCACGCCGGTACCCGATGTCAGCGATGCTTCGGCCCCCTAAACACTCCCGCGGTTGAATGGGTGCCCGCAGCAACTCGGTCCAGCGGGGACGATCGTCAGGCGTGTGTTCACCGCCGCGGGCCCCGGTGGCGATCTCCGCGAAGGACTGATCCTGGATGCGGCTCGTCCCGCCCAACGCAGCGAATCGCAATCATCTCGGCGGACTGTGCGTCAAATATGCTGGCAGGCATTACTTTTCATCTAGTTTATATATGTCAATTTGTAGTTGGTTATTCACATGGCTTGCGAATACAATCGCTCGGGCAGCACTCCTCCGCTGCCGTCGCCGACGACACCACAGGCGCCGCGTACTCTCCACTGACGCGTCTCTGTATCGGTTCGCCCTGGTTGGATTGCGAGGCCGGAGCGGACCGCCCGGGGCCTGAGCGACACGTCGATATGGGCCCGAGCTCGGCAGCCCGACGTATCCGACACCGCTGACCACCTGCCCCAATCAGACATCACGACGTGCCGGCCATATCCTGGAGAAGCATCCACGTCGTGCAGTCTCCGGGTTGCATCGACGCCGGTGGGTGCCGATTTCAGAAGTGAGTGTCGACGATGGCCGAGTTCGATCCGCACATCGCTCAGCCCGCTCCCCGTCCCGCGATGGCCGCGGAGCTGGCCGCGGCTGGATTCGACGACCCCCGGGAGATCGGTCGTGGCGGATTCGGCGTCGTGTATCGCTGCCTGCAACCATCTCTGGACCGCACAGTCGCGGTGAAACTCCTCACCGACGACCTCGACCCCGACAACCTCGAACGGTTCCTGCGTGAGCAGCGCGCGATGGGTCAGCTGTCCGGGCACCCCCACATCGTCAACATCTACCGGGTTGGCGCTACCTCGTCGGGTTGCCCCTACATCGTGATGCAGTATCACGCGAGCGATTCGCTCAGTGCCCGCATTCGTACAGGACCGATCGGGTGGCCCGCGGCGTTGCGGCTGGGGATCAAACTCGCCGGTGCCCTCGAAACCGCACACTGCCGCGGCATCGTCCATCGCGACGTCAAGCCGGCGAACATCCTGCTCACCGAGTACGGCGAGCCCCAGCTCACCGACTTCGGTATCGCTCGCATCGCGGGCGGCTTCGAGACCGCCGCCAGATCCAACCTCGGGTCGCCGGCCTTCACCGCCCCCGAGATCCTCGCGGGTGGGACGCCCACGGCGAGCTCCGACGTCTACAGCCTCGCGGCGACACTGTTCTGTGCGATCACTGGCCACGTCGCGGTCGAGCGGCGCACCGGTGAGAGGGTTGTGGCCCAGTTCCTGCGCATCACCTCCGGACCCATCCCAGATCTCGATGCGGAAGATGTCCCACAGGACGTTGGCGACATCGTCGAACGCGCCATGTCCGCCGACCTGGGGCGGCGCCCGCCGAGCGCCGCCTCGTTCGGGTACGAACTGCAGCAGTGCCAGCGTCGACATGGTCTGTCCGTCGATCACATGGCCCTTCCGCTCGCGCCGCCCGACACGCAGCATTCGCTCAGCGGGGCCCTGGACGTCACATCGGGGGGCTCCCACCCGCTGAGCACTGGTGCCCGGCGGCACACACCGACAACAGGCCCCCCACCCACTCCGGCGGCCAAGTTCCGCCCGCCGACTCCCGCCCATGTGCTCGTCGCCCGGACTCGGCTCATCGATGTCCTCCGCGCGGGCCGGTCACGACGGCTGACCGTGATCCATGCGCCGGCGGGATTCGGCAAGAGCACACTCGCCGCTCAGTGGCGTGACGTCCTCACCGAGGACGGTGTGGCAGTGGCATGGCTTGGAGTCGACCAGGACGACGACAACGTCGTATGGTTTCTCGCGCACCTGGTCGAGGCCATCCGGAAGATCAGGCCGGCCGTGGGGAATGGTCTCGGTGACATGCTCGAGCAACAGGGCGATGCGGTCGGACATTACGTCATGTCGAGCCTGATCGACGAGATCCACGACAGTGGTCTGCGCCTGGCCATGGTCATCGACGACTGGCACCGGATCACCAGTGCGGAGACGATCGCGGCGATGGAGTTCCTTCTCGACCACGGCTGTCACCACCTGCCGATCATCGTCACCAGTCGCACCCGAACCGGTCTGCCCTTGAGCCGGATGAGAGTGCGTGACGAGCTCGTCGAAATCGATTCGGAATACCTGCGTTTCGATGTTGCGGAGGCAACGTCATTCCTGGTCGATCGCGCAGGGCTGGCGCTCGACCAGGACGATGTCACCGCATTGACCGAGTCGACAGATGGATGGGTTGCCGCTCTGCAACTCGCGTCCTTGTCCCTGCGTGGACGCAATGACCCCACGTCGCTGATCGGGCACCTGTCCGGCCGCCATCACGCCATCGGCGAGTTCCTGGCCGAGAACGTACTCGACACCCTCGACCCGGAACTGCTCGAGTTCCTCCTCGCCACTTCGATCACCGAACGTATCTGCTGCAGTCTCGCGTCGGCACTCGCGCACGTCGAGCGGGCGCAGGCGATGCTCGAAGATATCGAGCGCCGAGACCTGTTCCTCCGCCGGATCGACGACGACGGTGAGTGGTTCCGGTATCACCACCTGTTCGCCGAACACCTGCGCAGACGACTCGAGCGTAATGATCCCGAGCGGGTCGGTACCCTCCACAGCGCGGCTTCGCGGTGGTTCGCCGATCGCCAATTGCTCAGCGGGGCCGTCGATCATGCACTGGCTGCGGGAGACGACCAGCATGCTGTCGATCTGGTCAAACATGATGGGGCGGTTCTGCTCGAGCAAGCGAAAATGTCCACCCTGCTCGGTCTGGTGGCGAAACTTCCCCCAGGACTCGTCGCCTCCAGCGCTCGTCTCCAGCTCACACTGGCGTGGGCCCACTGCGAACTCCAGCGCGTTCAGCCCGCGCAGGTCGCATTGGACCGCGCCTACGCCCTCCTCGATCGTGCCCCGCCCACCTCTGCCGAGGTCGCCGACCTTCGAGTTGAGGCCGATGTCGTTCAGGGTGACATCGCCATTTTCTCGGACCGGATCGATGGTGTCGACGAGTTGATGGCGCCATGCCTGTCCAGGCCGGCGACGCTTCCCCCGTGGGTCGTCTCCGCCGCGGCCGACATCGCCACCTTCGCCAAGGTCTTCGAGTTCGATTTCGACGCGGCAGCCCGGATGCAGGACTGGGCAGCGACGTACCACGAGCGCACGCGCGGCCCGTACAGCGGCGCCTGGGGATACTGCTACGAGGGGATCGCCGCCAATGAACAGCTCGATGTCGTTGCGGCCGAATACCACTTCCGGAGGGCGATGCAGCTTGCGGTGAGGTCCGGGGAAGCCCACTCCCACGCCGCGCGTCTGGCCGGCGCACTGCTCGGCGAACTGCTCTACGAAAGCGGTGACCTCAGCACCGCCGAGCGGATGTTGAACGACAGCCGCGAACTCGGATTCGACGTGTGTGTGGATTTCATCCTCGGCCCATGCGTCGTCGGCGCGCACATCATGGCGCTGCGAGGGGACCGCGGCGGTGCGGAGAAACGGTTGGACGAGGGAGCCGAGGCCGCCGAATCTCGATCCCTGCCACGTCTACGGGCCCGGATCGACAATGAGCGCGTCATGCTGGGCCTGCCCCTCGAACCCGGTCGAACTGTCGAGTTCGCCCAACGGCGTCACCCGGTCGACGGACTCGACGAGATCACCGCGCAGCTCGAGGATGCCACGGCCATCACCCTCCTCCTCGATCGAGGATCATCGCAGGCCACCGCGACGGCCTGTGTGTGGGCCGACGAGTGGGTACAGCGGATCGACGGCAGAGGACGGCACCGTGCACTACTACAAGCGAATCGACTCCTCGTCGGCTGCCTCGCGGCCGCGGGCCGCAAAGTCGAAGCGAGACAGGTACTGGCCTCGATCGCGGCGCAGTGCGCCGATCACGGCATGATCCGCTACCTCCCCGACGGCGGACCCGATGTTATGTCCACCCTGCGCGATCTCCGCGACGAGCAACGGCACGGACGGTGGCGGCCGGAGTGGACAATGGTACCGAGCGCTTTCCTCGAAACTGCGTGCGACGCACCGACATCACCGAGGACTCAACCGTAGCCATACGATCAACCACAGCCGCATCGGGCAGCGTTCGTGTTGTTGACGACCGGCCCCGACGCAGCGCGGAATCCGGGGAGGGAGCGGACCTCATGTCGATCAGCCGAAGCAGCACCGCATGCCGTAACCGTGCATCCATGAACGCCCCGCCCGGCTACCGAAGACGTGTCCGCCGAACTCCTGGTTGTCGAACAACAAACGGGAGCGAGTCGCACTGCTACGTTTTCCGAGGACGACGTGGTCCACCCTCGACGAGATGCCGACCTCTGCTATGCGTCAGCTCGGGTGTGGGACCGCAACCACGCCGTCGCCGGCATCCGTCGATGCCTTTGTATGCGGCGATGTCGGCCGGTAAGTCCTCGACGGTGTCGGCGAGCTGAGATGCCTACCGCGGAAACGTCCAGTTGACCCGGCGGTATGTCTGGTCCGGAGTGAGGCGTTTCATGAATTGCTCGGCGCGGTCGGTCACGCCGTTCGGTGTCAGCCCGGGTACGGGTCGGTGTATTTGGTGCAGGCTCATCCCGAACTTGACGGACCAGTCCGCCGACAAGGTGACCAGCGCGGCGTCGAATCACAGATTGCCGTGGATGCTCTACCACGCCCGCGCGCTCGGCGCCCGGATCGGCCGCGGTGTCGCCTGCACACCCTGCCCCCGGTGACCGGGATGCTCGAACTCGACCCGAGAACCCACAGCCCGAACAATCATTCGTTGGGAAAATCTCCGGTGATCACGAAGATGACGCGGCGATTGATCTCGACTCACCTTTGTCCTGAGTCGAGAACGTGTCAATGTTGGCTGGGTGGATTGAGGCTGTCCGTCAGCGAGAGAGTGACGCACGTGCGCGGCGGTGCGGATCGCGCTCCGCGGGCTACTCGACGCCCCACTCCGGTCACCGCGGACCTCCCGCGCCGACGCTCGCGTTTGGAGCTGACAGCGGACGGCTTCCGCCCCGCTCCGCGGGTGGAGGACGGGCCAGCCGCTACTGAACTGTCGGTGGGAGTTGACCGAGGAGGACCTCGCCGCGCCAGACCCGGAACTCCATCCGGTCGCATTACGTACCCTAGCGCTCGCAGTCACCACTCGTCCACCGAATACTGCACGCCTTCCACATCACCCGCAACGCAGACTTCGAGGCCGAAGAGGACCGCGGCGAAGACCTTCTGCAGGCGCTCGAGCGGGAGTTGGCCCACCGCCGCTTCGGATCCCCGGTGCGACTCGAGGTTGCCAACGATATGACCGAGCACATGCTCGACCTCCTCCTGCGCGAACTCGACGTCGACCCGGGCGACGTCATCCACGTGCCGGTCCTGCAGGGTCGGGGTTGCCGCATGGGCCTGAATGCGTCGAGGCATCCTGTGCAGATGTCGCCGCCCTGCGCGACGGGTATCTCTCGATCCCGGGGACACCGCACGGGGGACGCCGGGGCGGGGGTTCCGAGAATCGATCGAATGGGGGGGGAGTCCCGGAACTCCGCACAGACTACACAGGACGACCGACATGCGAGCGTGCGGCCACGGACACTTGCGCTCCAGTCGAATCGGGCGGGGTCCACGCTATTCGCGCATCCCGTCGGCCAGCTCGAGTACTCGTCCCAGGTACCGCCCGGCACGCTCCTGGGTGTCGGCATCGTACTTCTTCGGTGCAGGGGCAAACTCCGACCGGGGATCTGGGACGCCTGGGGGCCGGGCACCACGGCTGACCATGTCGGTTGCACTCGGCACAATGATGACCATGACCGCTGCGCGATCTTCGACCGATGCCGCACCCCAGGCGGTGGTGGAGGGGGTGCTGGAGCGGATCACCTACGCCAACGAGGACACCGGCTACACCATCGCCCGCCTGGCCACCGAGCGGTCCGGCCCGGATCTGGTGACCGTGGTCGGGCCGCTGCTCGGCGCCCAGATCGGTGAGAGCCTGCGGCTGACCGGTCAGTGGGGCAACCACGCCAAGTACGGCAAGCAGTTCCAGGTGCGCTCCTACACCACCGTGCTGCCCGCCACCATCGCGGGCATTCGCCGTTACCTCGGCTCCGGGCTGATCAAGGGGATCGGGCCGATGATGGCCGAACGCATGGTCACCCACTTCGGTCTCGACATCCTGACCATCATCGAACACCAGCCGCAGCGGCTGATCGAGGTGCACGGGCTCGGCCCCAAACGCACCCAGAAGATCGCCGATGCGTGGGAGGAGCAGAAGGCGATCAAAGAGGTGATGGTGTTCCTGCAGGGGGTGGGGGTGTCCACCTCGCTGGCGGTGCGGATCTACAAGAACTACGGCGACGCCTCCATCGGTGTCGTCCGCGCCGAGCCGTACCGGCTCGCCTCCGACGTGTGGGGCATCGGGTTCAAGACCGCCGACACCATCGCCCAAGCGGTCGGGATACCGCACGAGAGCCCCGAGCGGATCAAGGCCGGGCTGCAGTACACCCTGTCGCAGGCCGCCGACAACGGGCACTGCTACCTGCCCGAACCCAACCTGATCACCGAGGCCGCCAAGACCCTGGAGGTCAACCGGGACCTGATCGGCCCCTGCCTGGACCAGCTCGCCACAGACGAAGGCGTGATCTGCGAACCGGTCCCCGCCGGGGACGGGAGCGTCCCGGCGGTCTATCTGGTGCCCTTCCACCGCGCCGAGAGCTCCCTCGCCGGCGGCCTGCTCGGCCTGCTCCACTCCCCGGCCGACAGGCTCGCCGCGTTCACTCGGGTCGACTGGGACACGGCGTTCACGTGGCTGCGGGGCCGGACCGGGCAGGACCTGGCCGACGAGCAGAAGGGCGCGGTCACACTCGCCCTCACCCGCAGGGTCGCGGTACTCACCGGCGGGCCCGGCTGCGGTAAAAGCTTCACCGTCCGCTCCATCGTCGAGCTGGCCACGGCGAAGAAAGCCAAGGTGGTGCTGGTTGCGCCGACCGGGCGGGCCGCCAAACGGCTGGCCGAGCTGACCGGCCACCAGGCCTTCACCGTCCACCGTCTGCTGGAGCTGCAACCCGGCGGCGACCCGAAATACGACCGCGACGACCCGCTGGACGCTGACCTTGTTGTGGTGGACGAGTCGTCGATGATGGACGTCATCCTGGCCAACAAACTGGTCAAAGCCATCCCGGAGGGGGCGCATCTGTTGCTGGTCGGTGACGTCGACCAGCTCCCCTCCGTCGGTGCCGGCGAAGTACTGCGCGACCTGCTGGCCGCCGACACGATTCCGCGGGTGAGGTTGACGAAGATCTTCCGGCAGGCCCGGCAGTCCGGGATCGTGGTCAACGCCCACCGCATCAACGCCGCAACCGGCCCGCAGCTCACCGGGTTCGACGACTTCTTCTGGTTCGCCTGCGAACCCGCGGAACAGTCGGATCTGCACCCAGCCGAGGAGACCGCCAAGCTGGTGGTCGACATCGTCGCCCGCCGCATCCCCCACAAGTTCGGGCTCGACCCGCGCCAGGACGTGCAGGTCCTGACACCGATGCACCGCGGCCCCGCCGGGGCCGGCAACCTCAACGCGTTGTTGCAGCAAGCGCTCACCCCACCGAAGGACGGACAGCCCGAACGCCGCTACGGCGGCCGAGCGTTCCGGATCGGCGACAAGGTCACCCAGCTCCGCAACAACTACGACAAAGGCAAAGCCGGGGTGTTCAACGGCACCGTCGGCGTCGTCACCACCGAGGACCAGACGCTGACCGTGCTCACCGACGAGGAAGAATCCATCGACTACGACTTCTCAGAACTCGACGAACTCGCCCACGCCTACGCCGTCACCATCCACCGCTCCCAAGGCAGCGAATACCCCGCGGTCGTCATCCCCCTCACCACCTCGTCCTGGATGATGCTGCAACGCAACCTGCTCTACACCGGCGTCACCCGCGCCAAGAAACTCGTCGTCCTGGTCGGCTCCCGCAAAGCGCTGGCCGCGGCGGTCCGCACCCCGGGCGCGGGCCGCCGCCACACCGCCCTCACCCACCGGCTCCAGACCAGATAACGCCCACACAAACCCCACCGGGACCGGCCACAAGAGCCTGCGCAGCGCCCAACGCTACGTCAAACCCGGCCTGGCCTCGGTGCACCAGGCCACCGAGGTACTGTCCAGCCCCCGCCGAGACTGAAGCTCCTACCTGCGGAACGAACCGTCCCGGGTCCGATGCACACAGTCGAAGGCGTCGGCCACCGATCGACGGCAGCAGTCCCTGCAGGAACAGGGTCTCCCCGAAGCGCAGAGCCGTATATTGACCAGGCGCCGCTGTGATGAATAGTGCATCCGCGCAACGGGTTACTGTGAATCGCCATCAAACCCTGGACGAGTCACCACACCCGCCGCGAGGAATCCGGCAGTGGTCAGAGCGACCACGACTATCGCCGGGCGGTCAGCGCACCGAGCCCGACGACCAACGCTCGACATGACTTCTCTCCCCCGGCTCGTCGCCGCGGCTCGGTCGGTCCGGTACACGACTGGCCCGCACGGCGGAGCCGGCTGGGCCGATACTGGGCGGGTGCAGCACTTCCTCGCTGACCACGAGTTCGCGGCGACTGCGGTAATGTTTGGCCTCATCGTCGCACTCTCACCGTCGCGGCGATCTCGTCGATCTTCCAATGACGCGTGACGTCCTCGACGAGGGGTCGCGAACGCGCGGGTCGCCTGACTCGGCCCTACTTGGCGCTCTTGAAGAGAGAGTTCTTCGTCGAGGAAGCCGGCACGATCTCCAGCCGCTGTAGCTCAGCACCGGCACCGGTGACGTCGCCATCAGCTTGGTCGAGTATTTGCAGGCCTTTCTCCACTGCACGCCAGTCCGCTGACTGGTCGAAATATCCCAGGAGATCAACGACGTCGGCGACCCATCGTTTCGCGCCGCGTCTGTCGCGTCGCAGCTGGGCGTAGTAGGTCACCATGGCATCGCTCACCGACTTCTTGCGCTGCCCCCACTTCTCGCCCTTCCGGGCCGCGTCACTGGCCAGTCGCCACAGCTGTGCAACGTCGACGTGCCGATCCAGCACCGGTTCTCTCACACCTGGCACAGTAGCGATCCCACAGGACAGGTGACAGCGACCCTGCTGCACGTAGCCGATCCCCCACACGGTTCGCTGTCGCGATCGGTGTCTCACGGATCTGTGCGTCAGAAGCTGGCCGCCAGCCGAGGGCCTGGTTCGACGAGCTGTACGCCGTCGGCGACCGGCCTCGAATGCTGTGCCTCACCCTGCTCGTGTCAACTCGCCCGCAGACCGCCGTGGACACTGGAGTATGGGGCGGTGACCAGGATCTTCCCAGGTTCCTCCGGGCTCCGGTCGATCGACACCAGGCGGAGGTAGGTCCCATCGTTCCCGCCCGCTGCGCGAACGTCGTCCCATGCCTCGAGCTCGGCCGCTCGATGGGCTGCATGGAGAGCCCCCACCTCGTCAACCTCGACGGTGATGGTGTGCAGGCCGCTGGTGGACATTGCGGTCTCCCTGCGCGGACGTTCCCTGGGCCTCGGTCGTGGATCTGTACTCAGTGTCCCATCATGATCGCTTACTCCGGTGGAGTCGATCCCTGCTGCCTGTAGGGGCAAAGTTGGCCGGGCGCACTCCGGGCACGCGGATCACTAGCGAGAGACGAGTGCGCTCGGTACCCGCAGCGGTCTATGTCAATGCGGCCCCGCCGCCGGTGGTGTCCGATGTATTCAGCTGTTATGGGAAGGGTGGTTCGCTGATGGCGTCGGCGATAACGATCATGTCGAGGTCTGGCGGGTCGGCGTGCTCTTGCGTGTGCTGGTTTCGGCCGCGGTGACGTTGCTGCGCTCGGGTGTTCTCGCGGTCGGCGACAGCGTTCTGCCAGTCCCGGTCGGTGGGTGTGCCACCCTCAGCGGTGGTCGGGCCGGGAACGAGCCGGATCGGGTTCGGTGCTCGCACCCGGGCGAGGCCCAGCGTCGCCTCGAGCATCGCAACGTGCGCGCCGATCCAGGTGCGTGGCCGACCGCTGAACGGCAGGAACTGCCAACGGTCACGGCCTGCCGAACGGTCGGCCCCGAACTGCTCCGGGTCATCCCACAGTGCCGAGTCATGGTGAATGGCATAGGTTCCCACGGTGACGTCCGTTCCCACGGTGACGTCCGTTCCCGCGACGACCCGGTATCCGTCCACAACGACGTCGCGACTTGCCCTCCGGGACAACGCAGGCGCCGACTCGAAACAGCGCGCGGTCGTTGCCTGCGCACTCGAGGGTGACGGTGAGGGCCTGCAGACGGCAGGTTGTGCAACTCGCCCATCCGGAGCTGCAGCGGCCGATCCGTCAGCCCGCCGACGGTGAGCCGAAAGTCGTCCGGGTCGAGCTGCGGCGTCTGAAACTGATTGCGCACGTATAAGTGGGCATTGGGCATCACGGCCACGCCGATCAGCGCCGGGATCGAGGTTTCGCAGTTGAGCGGATACGCCCGATGTACCACCAGGCCGGCGTCGAAGGCCTGCTGGCAGGCGTCCTCGGGATCGACCGCCGCGACGAAGTCACTCACCGGTGGCGGCGCGGCGCAACCGCCGCTCGCGACGGCGCGCGCACGTGGTGGCCGGGTAGATGTCGAGGCTGCCCACCCGCCGGAAGGGCCCCAACTCGCGCAGGCTGTCCTCGTCGTCGGCGTCTGGGATGAAATAGAGCGTGTGTTCGTCCCGCACGACGGCCTCGCCCCGGACCCGGACACCACACCGCCGGACGTTCGGGCGGCTGAGGTGATTGAGGATCATCGCACCCATCTCCGGATCCTGCGCGGGGCATCGCTCGGCCGAATGATGATGTCGCACCAGGAACAGCGTCATGGTCATCCTTCGAACGATCGACCGCGTCCAGTCTCTTATTCGGTGGCCACCAGCACGCTGGTCAGCCGGTGAACCAGCGGTGGCGGCGGGTGGCGGCGAATTCTGCCTTCTCCCGGGCGAGTTCGATCGAGGGCCCGGAGAACGGGGCGACCGGGGCGGGGCCGGAGAGGAAGTCCGCGTCCACCTTGCCGACCAGCCCGTCCCCGAACTCGATGTAGCAGGTGCCCTGGCCGCGGTATTTCTCCGGCGGGGGTGATCCGTGCAGGTGCGCGGCGATGCCGGCGGCGACGGTGCGGGCGGCGTTCTCGGCGAAGACGCCGGCCCGGGGAACGGGCGCGTCGGCGCAGTCCCCGATGGCGTAGACCCCCGGGTAGGGGGTGGCGAGGGTGCGCGGGTCGACGGCGACCCAGCCGTCGGTGCCGCCCTCGGTGAGGCCCGACGCCTCGACGACCGCCGGGACACGATGCGTCGGGATCCCGATGAACAGGTCGTAGGCGAGGTCACCGGTGCGGGTGGTCGCCACATGCTGCTGCGGGTCCAGCGCGTGCACCCGCAGGCCCGGCGAGTACGCGATGTCGCGGTCGGCCAGCGCCGCCACGAGCGCGGACGAGGTGTCCGCGGACACCGGGATCGGCGAGTCCATCGGGCTGAGCACATGGATGCGGGTGCTGTCCCGGATTCCGCGCCGGGTCAGCTTCTCGTGCAGCAGCATCGCGCCCTCGTAGGGTGCCGGTGGGCACTTGAACGGGACACTGAGGATCGCGAGCAGCACGGTCCCGCCGGCGAAGCTCTCGAGCCGCTCCCGCAACCGGCGGGCACCGTCGATGGAGTAGTACTCGTGCCCGTCCTCAACGAAACCCGGGGTGGCGGCCGGGTCGTAGTCGGCACCGAGCGCGACGACGAGGATGTCCGGCTGGTACTCGGACCGGTCGGTGGTCACGCGCCGGGTGTGTGGGTCAATCGAGGTCACCGCCTCCTGCCGGAATTCGACACCCGGCCGGGTGAGGTCGGCGTACGGAATTCGGACCGCCTCGGGCGGCTGGTCGTGGAAGAGGATGTCCATCTTGGAGAAGCCGAACATGAACGCGTCGTTCCGGTCGATCAGCACGACGTGGACCTCGCCGGCCAGCGACTCGGAGAGACCGGCGGCCAGCTCCAGGCCGCCGAACCCAGCGCCGAGGATCAGCACGGTCCGCATGCCACCAGCATCCTCCCGCGCCCGGGCCGTTCGCAGGCGAATCGACCGCAGCGTCCGGATCGGCGCACCGCCGACGACCGCAACGGGGCCCGCACCGGGGGCCGGTGGGCCGACCGTGGGATCGTGTTCGACGCGACGGCGGGGCGGTCCTGCGCCCGACAGTGGCCGGTCAACGTATCCGGCCCGCTCGGCGAATACGGAGAGGTCCGCGGTCTCGTCGAGGTGCTGGGCGAGGAGCGCGTGCCGGGGTAGCGATCGAGGAACGCGAGGATATCGAGCGAGTTCCGGTATGAGACAACCGCGGTGACGCCGGTCGGGTCGGCGATCCGGATCGTCTCTTGTCTGCGCTGATCTGCGCAGCCCCCTCGACGTGAGGCACCCGCCCGGCGCGTCTCATGCAGTAGACGCATCGGTTGGTTCCTGTCCATGTCCACGCCCGCCTGGACAGCACCCGCATGCTGTTGAGTCCGACGATGACGGTGGCGGCCCGGTGATTGTCTCCCGTCAGCAAGACTGGGCCGGTACCGGTGAGATCGCTCAGCTCGGTGCGCCTGCTGCACAGCTAACCACACCCGGGCTTGCCACGGATAACACCTTTGAGCACGTGTCTCACCGCATATCGGGGAAGCGCCTCGGCGCGGCGGACATCGGATCCCAAATCCCCAGGTCGGTTGTCCTCCGCCATCTGATCTGAGGCATTGCCAATGAGCCTGAGGTAACCGCGGCCTTCTGCTGTCAAGTTGAGGAAGACCGGCTGTCTACCTGCACGTTTAGGAGTTTCTGCGTACCTGTCCGGCGGCCCGTTGCCTCAACAATGTGGGCGTGAAGGCGACCAGGTTGCGCTGCCACATTGCTGAGGCACCCCTGGTCGATAACCCGTTCGTGCCTCAGATCGAATGGCAATGGACAGCGAAATCCCCAGGTCGGAGCGGCTGTAGGTTCCGCACGAAATGCGGACTCGAGGGCCGGATGAGACGGCCATCTCGGCACCCTCGACCCTTGTGGAGAGCGAGCCTATTTGGAAATATGTAGATATATGCATACCTAGATATCTGCAGGTGATGGTTGCATGACGGTGAGCAAGATTCTCCATGCGCCGATTCCGGTGGTGGAGGCGCAGGTGCTGGCGTCGCTGCTGCGGACACTCGGCGACCCGACCAGGCTGCGGATCCTCACTGCACTGGACACGGTGTGCGTGCCCGTGACGGCGATCGTGGAGGCGACCGGGATCCGGCAGCCGACCGTCTCGCACCACCTGCGGATCCTGCGCGATCGTGGGCTGGTGCGCGGTGAGCGGCGCGGCGGCTACGTGTTCTACTGCCTGGCCACGGACGCTGTGCGCGCTGCGCTGGACGTCCTGCAGCCGCTGGCGGCGAGCTCCGACAGCGGCACCGCGCCGCTGGGGGATCCATCAATTCCGGACAGCCGGAGACAAGACAAATGAGAGGAGCAAGACGATGGGACTGCAGATTGGCGACACGGCACCGAACTTCGAGGCCGACACCACCGAAGGGCGGATCGAGTTCCATGACTGGATCGGTGACTCGTGGGCGGTGCTGTTCTCGCACCCCAAGGACTTCACACCGGTCTGTACGACCGAGCTCGGCTATATGGCCACGCTCGAGCCCGAGTTCGGACGTCGTGGCGTGAAGGTCATCGGGCTGTCGGTGGACACCACCACCGACCACGAGGCCTGGGCCCAGGACATCGAGGACACCCAGGGCGCCCGGCCCAACTATCCGATCATCGGCGACGCCGACTTCAACGTGTCCAAGCTCTACGGGATGCTGCCGGCGGGCACGTCGGGCGACCCCAAGACCAGGACGCCGGCCGACAACCAGACCGTGCGGAACGTGTTTGTGATCGGGCCGGACAAGAAGGTCAAGCTGATCCTCGTCTACCCGATGACGACCGGCCGCAACTTCGACGAGGTGCTGCGGGTCATCGACTCGCTCCAGCTCACCGCCCACCACCGGGTTTCGACACCGGTGAATTGGAAGCAGGGCGAGGACGTGATCATCGCCGGCTCGGTGTCCAACGACGAGGCCAAACAGCTCTTCGGTAGCTGGACAGAGCCCAAGCCCTACATCCGCATCGTGCCCCAGCCCAGTTGACGGCGCGGGACACGAACAACGTAGGGGTTCGAGTGAGGCAAGGCGATGATCTTCACCCAGCACTACCCCCGCTGCTTGTCCCCCGCCTCGCACCTGATCGGTGACGGGACCTCGGGCAGGGCGGTCGTCGTCGACCCGCGCCGCGACATCGGCGTCTACATCGAAGAGGCCGCGGCGGCGGGCCTGACTATCGAACGGGTGATCGAAACCCACCTGCACGTGGACTTCCTGAGCGGCCACCTCGAGCTGGCGGCTCGTACGGGCGCGGTCATCTCCAATGGCGAGGGCGCCCAGGCGGAGTTCCCGATCGAACCGTTGCTCGACGGCCAGCGGCTCTCGCTCGGCGAAGTGACGCCCACGGTCCTCGCCACCCCTGGCCACACGCCGGAGTCGATCTGTGCCCTGGCGCGGCCGAGCGCCCCGGGGCAGCCTGGCGACAGCAGGGGCCTGGTGGATCCTCCGGAGGAAGGGGTACGTCGATGACGACGGTGACCGGAAGCATGGACGTCCCGGCGGCAGCGGTACCCACATCGCCGCTGCTCGACCGGATCCGTCTCGGGATCATCGGTGAGGGGGAGGTGTTGGACGGACCCTACGGTCCACGCCGGATCACCTACGCCGATTACACCGCTTCCGGGCGGTCTCTCGACTTCCTCGAGGGCTTCATCCGCCGGCAGGTGCTCCCACGCTACGCCAACACCCATACCGAGAGCTCCGGCACCGGTCTGCAGACTTCGCTGCTGCGGGAGGATGCACGACAGCTCATCCACGACTCGGTCGGCGGCACCGAGGCGGATCTGGTGATCTTCTGCGGGTCCGGGGCGACGACGGCGGTGAACAAGCTGGTGGACATTCTGGGACTCCGCGCCCGATCCGGTGTGGCCGCGCAGCACTGGCAGGGCGGACAGATTCCCGAGCGGCAGCGTCCGGTGGTGTTCGTGGGCCCCTACGAACACCACTCCAACGAGTTGCCGTGGCGTGAATCCATCGCCGAGGTGGTGGTGATCGACGAGGACGCCGACGGTCATATCGATCAGGGACAACTGGAGGAGCGGCTCACCCACTACGCGGACCGGCCGACACTCATCGGCAGCTTCTCGGCTGCCTCCAACGTCACCGGCGTCCTGTCCGACACCGACCGGATCGCAGAGCTGTTGCACGGGCACGGCGCGTTGTCGTTCTGGGATTACGCCGCCGCCGGGCCTTACGTCCCGATCCGGATGCGGGAAAGCGCTGCCGGCCGCGGCGATCACAAGGATGCGATCTTCCTGTCGCCGCACAAATTCATCGGCGGTCCCCAGACCCCCGGGGTGCTGGTGCTCCGCCGTGAACTGGTCCGCAATGCCGTGCCCACCACACCGGGAGGAGGCACGGTGGCTTTCGTCGACCCGACCGGGCACCGCTACCTCGACGACCCCGTCGCCCGGGAAGAGGGCGGCACGCCGGCAATCGTCGAATCCATCCGTGCTGGGCTGGTCTTCGCGCTCAAGGATGCTGTCGGTACCGACCTCATCGGACAACGAGAGCGGCGGCTGTGGCGCCACGCTTTCGGCCGGTGGCAGCATCACCCGAACATCGACATCCTCGGCCGCCCTGGGGCGCAGCGCCTGTCGATCGTGTCGTTCCGGGTCCGGTCGGGCGCGCAGCGCTACCTGCACCACAATTACGTCGTTGCCCTGCTCAACGACCTGTTCGGGATCCAGGCCCGCGGCGGCTGCTCCTGCGCCGGCCCGTACGGGCATCGCCTCCTGACCATCGATCCACCACATTCTCGTGCCTACGAAGACGAGATCGAGTTGGGTTGCGAAGGCATCAAACCGGGCTGGACGCGGATCAATTTCAACTATTTCATTTCCGACACCGTGCGGGATTATCTGATCGACGCCGTGGACTTGCTGGCCCGGTACGGTCACCGACTCCTCACCGACTACACCTTCAGTCCAGACACCGGCCTGTGGCACCATCGTGTCGGTTCCCCGCGGCCACCCCTGCGGCTGACGGACCTGTTCTACGACGACGCCGGGATCCTGCGATACCCGGCCGACCGCGACAGCCTCGACGAGACCGCGCTGACCGATCACCTGCGTGATGCTCGTATCCTCCTCGAATCCCGTCCAGACGAGGTCCCCGACGGACCGACCGGCCTTCCCTCGCACTTCGAAGCTCTGCGCTGGTTTCCGCTGCCTCCCCAGTGCCTGACCGCCGACGGATGAGATCGGCACCGACAAACAGCCGCACCCCCACCACGTCCTACCGGAGGTACAGCCAGGGACTACGGCAAGGGCGAGTTGTTGCACGCGCTGAAACGGAATCTGCTCCACCCGCACTCGAGGGCACCGCCCGCGCCCGCCACGCCGGCCCCGAAGCCATGTCCCTGCTGAGCACCTACTTCGTGTGCGGCAACCGCGAAGAGCTCACCGGCCTGGTCGAGTCCGCCGGGCTGCAGGTCACGACCGTTCGCACGAATTCGGGCACCTACCGGGCCCCGTCTGTCGACGCGTTCGTGACCACCGAAGTCGAGAGCACACCGCTGCTCGAACGAATCTCCGACGACGTGTACCGGCGCATCCGCGCCGACGCCCACGACGTTCTGGCACCGTTCACCACCCCCGACGGCAGCATCGAGGCGCCCTTCGAATGCAACATCGTGGCGGCACGCCGGCCATGAGCGACGCCACCACCGCCACGATCCATCCCGCCCTCCGCGCCCACCGCGGCGTCAGCGCGCAGGTACGCCAGGTCCTCGGCCGGCGGCTCTACGCAACGTCGCAGCCCGTCCGCACGGCTCGGTGCTCGTCCAGACCCCCGACGCCGCGTGGGCATTCGGGTCCGGCCCGGCCACCATTGTGCCAGGCACAGACGCCAACGGCCTCAACGAGCGAATCCGCTGGTCCGTGACGAGGCCCCCGGGAACTGAGCCTGGACCGACCGCCACAACCCCACCGCCGGGGTCACCGCGCGGTACGGACCACCTGCGGCCCGATCATTATGTGCCCGCCTGTCGTGGGAGAGGGCAGCCGCTATGAGGGCACTTCATTCACACTTCAGGAGACCAAGTGCCCTCAGCAGATCGACGCGACGAATACCCTCAATGCTCTGGTTGCACGCTCAAAATTGCAGAGTCATGCCACCCGTGTCCGGGGTGGCGAGGCGCTGCCCGGGCGAGCCGCGGCCAGGGCTGGAGCTGCTCCAATTGGGCAGCGAGCGCCAAAACGGTGGTCTCGCCGCCCGGCGGGGCGGCGATCTGCACGGCCAGCGGGGTCCGGGTGTGCGGGTGGATTCCGACCGGGACGGTCACGGCCGGCCATCCCACCAGATTCCACAGCGAGTTGTAGGGTGCGAAGCGCATGCAGGCGATCGCGTTCGCGAGCCACGACCGTCGACTCCACTCCACCGCTGCGGGCGGCGGGTGCGCCAGCGCGGGAGTGACCACCACGTCGAAATGCTCGGCGAGGGCGCGCAGTCGTCGCTCGACCCGCGCCACCGGGCCGGGCCGGACCAAACCGACTCTGTTGACAGCCCGCCCCACCGCGGCATGCCGCCGGGTCCTCGGCTGCAGCATTGCACGATCCAGAGTTTCCGCGTCCGCGGCGACACCGGCGAACCATCGCACCAGATCCGGTACCGAGGTGGCCGAGTACACCTGCGTCGCTTTCGCGGCGGTGGTGAGATGGCCGGCCGCGTCGAGGATCCGTGCCGTCTCCTCCACGCCACATGCCCAGTGCGCGTCGGTGCGCACCATCGGGTTGGGATGGCCGAGCACCACCGCGATCCGGGCACGGCCCGGATCGCCGATCTCCGCGAGCTCGGGGCGGCCGGCGAGCACAGACAGCATCAGCGCCGCGTCGGCCACCGTGGTCGTCAGCGGCCCGTTTTCCGCCATCGAGTGCATCGAATTTGCCCCGATCTCGGACGGCACGAGGCCACGACCGGGTTTGAGGCCAACCAGGCCGCAGGCGGCGGCGGGAATGCGGATCGATCCCAGACAGTCGGTGCCGTGCGAAATCGGGACCATGCCCGCGGCCACCGCGGCGGCCGCACCGCCCGAGGATCCACCCGCCGACAGACCGGTATTCCACGGGTTGCGAGTGACAAAACCCGGTGAATCGGTTGTGCCCCACACACAGAGTTCGGACACGGCCGTCAGCCCCACGGGCACGGCGCCGGCCGCGCGCAACCGCGCCACCACCGGGTGGTCGGTCGCCGACGGCTCGACGCTGGTGGCTGCGGAGCCGTCGCGCAGCGGTGCCCCCACGAGCGCTACCTTGTCCTTGACCGCGACCGGCACTCCGGCTAGCGGCAACTTCACGAGATCCGCTCGCGTGGCCAACGCCGTCGCCTCGGCGAGCGCCTCGTCGGCGCGCACGGACACGAAGGCGTTCAACACGGGATCGCGTTCCGCGATTCGGTTCAGAGCGTCGCTGACCGCGTCGACCGGCGCCAGAGCACCGGAACGCACCCGCACCGCGATCGCCGCCGCGGTGTTCTCGTGACCCGGGTCGACGGACCCCGTCACCCAGGTCATGCGGCCACCTCCTTTCCCAGATCTGCGCGTATGACGATTTTCTGCGCGCACCGCGACAACGAACAGGCACCCCCGGGGTGCGATTTCTGCACCCCGGAATAATCGCCGCCAGCACTGGTCGATCCTGCTGGCCGACCCATGTCTTGCGAAGGACGAGGAAGCCGACTTCGGTTTCAATACGGATGATCTCGACACCGCGTGGTCCAAATAAACTGACAGACATGCGGGCGCCCCTCGGTCGGGGATCAGCTCGCCGCCCTGACCGTCCGGAAGCTGCGCACCGGCGCCCGGGTTCCGCAGTTGCTGATGTTCTCGCTGACCATGCCGATGGCGATGCTGGTGCTGTTCAGTCAGGTGTTCCGCAGCGTCGCCGCCGGACCCCGCTTGCCGGCCGGGGTGAGCTACATCGTCTTCCTCACCCCGGCGATGCTCGCCGTCTCCACGGTGATGGCCGGCACCAACGCCGGGGTGTCCGCCGCGATCGATCACCCCCCGGCCTGCGCGACCGCTTCGCGGCCCTGCCGATACGGGCGGCCCTGCCGGGGAATCGCTCGCACCATCAACGAGGCCGTGTTCACCCTCGCCCGGGCAGCATTGCTCGGGATCGTCACCGTGGCTTTGGGTTTCGAGTTCTACGGCACCGCCGTCGATGCCGTCGCCGCGGCCGTGGTGCTGGTGGTACTGGCCGGGGCGATGAGCGCGTTGTTCGGGCTGATCGGGGACTGGCTGCGGCGCCCGGACGTGGTCCAGTTCGCCGGGATGATGGTGATGATGGCGCTGATGTTCGTGTCGAGTGCGTTCGCGCCGATCGAGTGGTGGGCCGCACTCGCCAGAGCAGGTCGGCTCCTGTGTCGGCGGCTTCGTGCCAGAACTCGCGCCCGAAGAACCCGCGGTCGGCAAGGACCAGCATGCCCGGCTCGAAACTTGATAGCAGGGGCCGGGCGAGTGCCCGCTCGTCGACCAGCACTCCACCGATGGGTGCGCCGACGACGGTGTCGGTGCGGCATTCACCGAGACCGACCACTTTGACCTTCGGGTACGGGGCGTCGAGCCCGTGGCTGTTGCCACGACCGCATGCGGTTTCGTTCGCGGTGGTGCCGGGGACATCGAGTTGCACCCCGTCGATCGCCACCACCTGCAGCTCACAGAGCCACCCGCCGGCGGTTCCGGAACCGGCCAGTGGCAGGGCAACCCGCAGGTAGAGTTCGCGCAGCGGCCGCTCACCGAGCCGGGCACGGGCCTGACACAACGCCGAAGAACTCAGGGCCTGCCAGACCTCGTCCCATGACCGCAGAAACCGCAGTCCCTGCACCAACTTGGACATCACCTCTTCGTAGGTGTCGTCGAAGAAACAATGTCATCGCCGACGCGAAATAGACCATGACTCGGGTGGGCAGCAGGCGTCGTCGGCGCTCGACGGCCCCGGTTTCCGTCAAGACTTCGTCGACGAGATCGCGGTGGACAACTCGGGTGAGCACGCCGAGACCGATACAATCGGTCAACCGGTCGTGGCCACCGCGTTCCTCACCTGAATCGTTGTCCGCCACAGCCATCTAGGATGCGTGGATAACGTTGCTGCGCAATAACTCCAGAAGTCAATCTGAGGGCTGGAATTCCCACCACCCATCAAATCACCCTCGCTGGATCAACCCACTCGGCACACTCCGGACATGAACCACATCAACACCTTCCGCAGGCGCAACGACGTGACCAGCGGCGATGCCGAAGTAACGGCATTGCCACTCGATCCAGGGCGGTTCACACCGCCGCCATCGACGAACTCTGACGGCTGCTCAACGACACCCACACCGTCTACCCTGGCACCACCCTCACCCTGCGCTACAGCACCAAACCCCACCGGTGACCCTGCAACGATTCCTGCGCTATGTCAGGAGTCCTGGGGATTCGAGTAGTTGCCGCGGACGCTCCGCAGCATCGATCGGGCCCAGGCTGCTGGTCGCCATATGCGGGTCAATCCCGTTGCCTCCTTCGCTATCTCGCGCGCGATGAGCGCGTCGAGCGTGTGTGGGACGTCGGCTCGCATCTGAACCGGCGGACGCCCGATCAGCTGCGCGGCGATGTACTGCTCGATGGCAATCCAGTCGGCGGTCACGAGGTAAGTCCCAGGCTCAGCTTGAAGCTCGGCGTGCCACCGATGAGATAGGCTCCGGCCGACTGCAGGATCCGGTCTTGCGCCACGACGTGCTGGCACATGGTGGTGGTGTCCCGCAACCAGCGATCCAGCGGCGACGGGCGGTAGATCGATGCGGTCTGGCGCAGGTCGTAGAGCCGAGTGACGATCGACCGTGCGGTCCGGAACGCATGCAGCCGTGAGAGCGGCAGTGCCGCGCGCTCGTGCGCGGTCAGGTCGTCGAGGGCGGCACCGGCGGATAGTACCTCCCACTGGCGCCGCATACTGCCGTACACCCCGTGCCGGGCGGCGTTGAGGTCCGCCTCGCATTCGGCCAGGGTCACCTGCAGGCGATAGTCGTCGGCGTGGGCGGCACCGCCGTCGAGCACGTGGTCCAGCGCCGCGCGGGCCACTCCGAGCGGCACCCCCGGCATGTTGCGCATGTGCACTTCGGGCTGGGCGAGCGGGCTCGGCCGACCGTGGACGGTGCCGAACTCGAGTGTATGCTCCTCGGGAACGAACACGTCGGTGATCGTGTAGTCGCAACTGCCGCTGCCCGCCAGGCCCGTCGTGTGCCAGGTGTCGATGACCTCCACCTGCGAGCGGGGGACGATCATCAGACGTGAGTCGTGCGGGTCGCCCTCGGGGCTCGGCTCCGGGTGACCGTCACGGTAGATGAACGCCCCGGACACCACCCAGTCCGAATGTGTTATCCCGCTGCCGAACTGCCAGTTTCCAGACAACCGATACCCGCCGGGTACGCGCTCTGCCCGGCCGGTTGGGAACAGCAGTCCCGCGGTCGTCATGTCCAGACTGGGAAACATCTTCCGTGCGACCGGCTCGGCGAGAAAGGACGCGTAGAGCCCGGAGTCGGAGCCGATCATCGCGCACCAACCGGCGGAGGCGTCGCCGTAGGCGATCGCCTCGATGACCTCGGTTTGCTCGATCGAGGTCAGTTCGGGACCGCCGAAGTTGCGGGAGAATCCCATCCGGAACACTCCGGTGTTCCGTAGCAACTCGACAACGTCTGAGGGCAGCCGCCGGGCGCGCTCGATGTCGTCGGATCGCTCGCGCAGCCGGGGGGCGATGTCCCTGGCGCGGGCCAGGATCTCGCCGGCCGAGTACACGTCTCGATCCTCGAGTTCGTTGATGGTGTCGTCGACGATGGTCATGTGGGATCTCCTTGTCGGGAATTCGGGTTGTCGAGAACGTGGAAGGCACCGTGGAGGAAGACGAGGCGGGTGCCATCCGGCCGGGTTCCGGCGGCGACCACCTCGCCGACGACCATGGTGTGGTCGCCGATGTCGTGGGCGGCTTGCAGGACACACTCCAGCCAGGCCGGTGCGTCGAGCACCAGGGCCCCGGTGTACTCGCCGGCGGTGGCGCCCAATGCGCTCAGCGATGTGGTGCGGCTATCGCGCTCCTGTGCGAAACGCCGTGCCAGATAGCTGGCTCCGCCGTCGAGGATCGAGGCGGCCCACACCTTCGATTCGAGCAGGTCAGCGAGGAACCGTGACTCCCGGCCGAAGCACAGCGATACCAGCGGCGGGTTCAGCGACACGGAGGTCAGCGAGTTGACCGTGACTGCATCGTGTCTGCGTCCGCCGTCGGTGTCGGCGAAGGTGGTCGCGATGGCGACCCCGGTCGCGAAACCGCGCATGGTGCCGCGCAGGTCGCGTTCGGTGGCGCGTTGCCTCGACATGATCACACCGCCTGGCCGAAGTCGAACAGCCGGTCCGGGTCGTAACGCCGCTTGATCTGCGCGAGCCGTGGATGGTTTGCGCCGTAGTACCCGGATCTCCAGTCCCGCAACGCCGGATCGGTGAAGTTCACATATGCTGCGTCGCCGGCGAATTCGCCCATCTCGGTGTGCAGATCGTCGAGCCATTCGAGATTGGCCGAAACGGTGTGCGGCGAGTCACCGGTGCTCCAGGACGTGTCCATGGAGACCAGGAACAGCAGGTCTCGATGTGCGAATGCCGTGTCGGCGACCGGAACCCGGTTGATCTTGCCGCCCCAGGTGAAGAGAGCGACACCCGCACCGTCGGGGTTGGTGCTGCCGGGCCAGCGTTCGAGCGCCGCGAGGAAGCGTTCGACCCCGGCCTCCGGCAGGGGCTTCGGCGTGCCTCGGGTCCGCACCGCGAAGGGATCACCGGATGTCTCGTGGTGCAGGATCTCCTTGGCTTCCCAGTAGGACCGGTCGGCGAGGTCGCAGCGCTCGGGCGTCGCGACGGTGAGCACCGGCGCCAACATCTCGCGCAACTCGTCGGCGGAGCCGAGATGCTGGCCGACCACGGACACGACGCCTTCGGACCCGGCGACCCGCGTCACGCCGATCCGCGCCGCGAACTCGTCCGGTGCGTCGTGCATGATCTCCTGCATCCGAACCACGACCTCTCTCGCGTCGTCCCATCGCCACCGGAGCAGGCACGTCGCACTCGGGCGAGGAAGGCGTGCCTGGAATGTGAACGAGGTATTCACGCCGAAGTTGCCGCCTCCCCCGCCGCGGCAGGCCCAGAACAGGTCGGCGTTCTCGCTCGCGTTGCACGTCAGGACGCGGCCGTCGGCCAGGACGATGTCGGTCTCCACCAGCGCGTCGCAGGTGAGGCCGAAGGCTCGCGAGACCGCCGAGACCCCGCCGCCGAGAACCAGACCGCCGATGCCGACCTCGTTGGAGTTGCCGAGCGGCACCGCGAGGTCGTAGCGCTCGAGTTCGGCGTACAGCTTGCCCATCCGGGTGCCGCCGCCGACCGTAACCAGCCCGCTCGATTCGTCGATCCGCACCTCGTCGAGTCCACGGAGGTCGAGCACCAGACCGGTGTTCACCGAGTTGCCGGCGTAGCTGTGCCCGCCGCCGCGGGCCACCAGCGGCACCTGCTCCTGACGCGACCAGTCGATCGCGTGTGCGATATCGGTGACCGTTTCGACCGACAGCACGGCGGCCGGCCGTACGCCGGCGTAGCGCTTGTTGAACGCGGCACTGGTCGACTCGAATTCGCGATCGCCGGGATATCGGACCACACCGCCGACGAGACTCTGCAGCCCCTTCACCGGATCTCCTCCAGATACGAGATGCCGGTCGTGGCGCTCGCGCCGTAACGCTCCCACTCCTCGCGGAGCCGGATCCGTCCGCTCGCGTCTGATTCGGGAGTGGACAGTGTGTAGCCGACCACGACCTCTCCGCTGACGAGCACCATGGTGTAGGCCAGCCCCAGGATGCCCTCGCTGTCGCAGGTGCCGTTGACCGTGCCACGTCGCACATTCCCGCCGGAGAAGTCGGCCCACACCAGGTTGCCCTGCTGGTGGTACTGCGCGATCACACCGTCGTCGTCGGCGGGGTTGCAAAAGCGCCGTCCGTCGTAGTCGATCATTCGTCCACGTCCAGCAGTCCGGCCGGCAGCCCGAAGGTCGCGCCGGAAGCCGGTGGGCCGAGCGGGTCGCCGTCGACGCGGACGGCTGCGGCTGCGGCATCGAGCAATGTGTCGCATGTGGCGGCGCCGTCGGCCTGGCACACGACGAACGAATGGCGGGCGAGGTATCCGCCGGGCGGCAGGCGCAGTTCCGCGCGGGGCTCGACCATCGCGACCGCGGTCACCAGCCCCGGCGCCTCGTGTGGTACCGCGACTGAGCGAACGGTGAGGTCACGCTCGGGGTAGCCGAACCGGATTCCGGCGACATCGCTGCGCGTTGGTGTGACAACGGGTCGGCGGCCGAGGGCGACGTCGACGAGAACCTCACCCGGGTCGATGCCTGTCGCGATCTTGCCGAGGAACGGGATCAGGTCGCCGCCGAGGCGGCCGTTGATCTCGATGATCAGTGGACCGCGCTGGGTGAGCCGCACCTCCGTGTGGGTGATGCCGTTCTCGATCCCGATCGCCAGGTGCGCCTTCGCGAGCGTTGCCATGAGGTCCTGGTCGTACAGCAGCGGATCGGTGGCGTCCACGATGTGCCCGACCTCCTCGAAGTACGGCTCCATGCCGGTTCGTTTGCGCGCCAAATACATCGGAAGATATTCGCACTTGTGCACGGCGGCGTCGATGCTGATCTCGGGGCCGACGGCGAACTCCTCGACGATCGCGGTGCCGCGGAACGGTGCGTCGCCGATCTGGCTGGCGCCCGAGGCGATCCCGAACGCGGCATCGAGTTCGCCTCGGTCCGAGGCGAGGATGACGCCCATGCTGGCGCCGAGCGCCTGCGGCTTCACGACGACCGGGTAGCCGATCCGCTCGGCCGCCGCCCGCGCCTGCTCGATCGAGGTCGTGAGCTCGAATCCGGGCTGCACGAGGCCGGCCGCGGTGAGCACCGAGCGGGTGCGGTTCTTGTCTCGGCAGCCCCGCACGCCCGCGGCGCTCAGACCGGGCACGCCGAGCTCGTCGGCGATGTCGGCCGCCGGCTGGACCAGCGGCTCGTCCCAACACACGACGCCGACGACGCGCCGTTGCGCGGCGACCGCGCGCGCCGCGTCGGCGAGGACCGCGTGGTCGAAGACGTCGACAACGGTGATCTCGTCGAAGTACTCGTGCTGCCAGGTCGGTGTCAGGTTGTTGATCAGCACGAGGTCGAGCCCCACTTCCCGGGCGCGCGCCGCAACCGACCGGACGAGATACTCGCGGTAGCGTCGCAATCCGCTGCCGATGGCGAGGATGGCATCGTTCTTGGTGTTCATCGGTGTTCCTTCTCGAGGGGTGGTCCGGCAGCGAGGTCCGCGCTCGCAACCTCGGCAATTCGGTCGGCGATCAGCGGTGCGGTCCGGAAGCCGTCGCCGCCGGTAGCGGCCCGCGCCCACACCGCCGGACCGATCCGGTCGAGCGCGCCGCCGCCGGTGCGCGCGTCGACCGTGTAGTGGCAGTGTTTGACCGCCGCGATGGTGTACCGGTGTTGGTCGGTCAGGATGGGCTCGGCCAGAAGTCGAGCAGCCCAACAAGAGTCGTCGGAGATGCCCACCTCCCGCACCTCCCGGCACACGTTGTCGGAGCTGATCTTCAGCAGCGTCCCCGCGCCCGGCGGAAGCAGCCACGCCTGCCCGCCGGCACCGATGCGTCCCGCGCTGGGAGCCTGCTCCCACCAAGACCGCGTGTCGGCGGGCGGGCGCAGGTACATCATCGTTTGGCGGTGCAGCGCGATCGGACGGTCCACCAGGGTCGACGACCACGCCCCGGTGGCGATCAGGACGAGATCGCCGCCGAGAATCTCGCCGCCGGCCAATGTGAGTCGCGCCCGGTCGATGTCGACGCCCACGACTTCGCACCCAGACCGCAGCATCACGGCGGGGTGCGCACGCAGCCATTCGGTGGCCGCGCGCAACACCCGGTCCGCCAGCAGGACGCCCGCCTCCGGTTCCCGCATCACGACATGCCCGTCCGGGACGACGATGTGCGGCACAGAATTCGGATCGTGGAAGCGCACCGCGACGTTCGCGCGGTGCGCGGTGTCGAGCACCGCGTCGACCCGATTCTCGGGCCATGAGGTGACCACACCGACCCGGCGGTAGAGGCGCGCGCCCAGCAGCCTTTCCAGCTCCCGCCAGCGACGCCGTGCGCGCACCCCGTCGCGGGTACGCAGGGCGTCTGCGGGGTGCAACGCACGAAGCACCCTGTGCTGATCGAACGAGCTGGACGCCGGGTTCGGTATGGCGCCCCGGTCCACCACGATCACACGGTGGCCCCCGCGGGCGCACTCGACGGCGGCGAGCAGCCCGGTCACACCGGCACCGGCAATGACGATGCGCGACACGTCACCCTCCCACGGGCCGCAGCCGGGGCAAAAGCCTCGGCGTGATCTCGGCACGGTCGGTGACCGCGTGAATTTCCTTCTCCACCAAAGCCTCCGCAGCCAGATCGATCAGAATCGGGGCCGCACACCGCAGCACGACGTCCACCTCGTGACAGAAGTCGCCGGGCGAGTACGCGGTCAACCGTTGCAGCCGGTCGAGCTGCTGAGTCAGCGTCTCCGCAACCCGGCTCACGCTGAACCGGGGCAACTCGTACGCCGCGGTAAAGCGCTCGACGATACACGCGGCAGCTGCTCGGGCATGTTCCGAGACGTTGAGGGGTCCGTGGCCCACCCACGCCTCGACCCTCGCCGCCACCGCGTTCCACGGTTCCACCAGTCGTGCCCGCGTGACCGTGTCGAGTGCTCCGCGGTCGAAGTTGGTTCGCTGATGCTCCGGGCTCGTCGAGGCGAGATAGAACCGGATGAGGTCGCGCGGTGCGGACCTCGCCAGATCCCTGCCCCAGATCGCGTGCCCGCGGCTCGTGGAGAACTTCTGGTAGTCGAGTTCGTAGAACTCGTTGGTGAGAAACTTCTTCGGCAACACGTACCGGTCCGAGAGGGCCAGCAGCATCGCGAGGCCGGAGATCGCGAACGGGAAGATGTTGTCGAATCCGAGGAAGTACACCACTTCGGACGCCGCTTCCGGCCGCCACAGCGCGTCCTCGGACGCCACCTCAATCCCGCGGTTCTCGGCGGCGAGCATCGAGCAGTACATCGCCCACGCCACCGGTTCCGCATTCGGGTTGATCACCTGGGCCGCCACCGCGCCTTTCGGTGCGGAGATACCCCAGGAGACCGGGTAGGTGACCGGGAAGTTCGGCAGCGGCCGTGACAGCATCTCCTCGATCGCCTGTGCCATGTGCGGGCGCATCACCGTGCCGAGGCCGGCGAAGTGTTCGCGCAACCGGGCGCGGTATTGCTCCATCGGCAACACCAGCACCCATGCGTCCCGCAACTCCAGCGGATCGTCCGAGGACTGCGTCGAACGCGGATCGACGAGTTCACCGGCTGCGATCGGATGACCGCAGCTCTCGCAGAGCCCCGCGCATCCGTCGGCGAGGCAGACCGGACATCCGCCGCGAACATGACCGTCCACCAGGTACTGTCGTGTGCGTGGCGAGAAGGGTAGCTTCACCGATTCCAGCCGCAGCGCACCAGCCTTCCATAGGTCTCCGACGATCCGCGTGACGAACGAGGTGAAGCGCTCCTCGTCGCGGGTGAACGCGTCGACCGCGATGCCGAGCGAGGCGAGGGTCGACTGGATCTCCTTGGCCGACCGGTCGGCCAGCTCCCGCGGTGTCGTACCCAGCCGCGCGGCGGTGGTGACCACGTAGGTCGGCGTGTCCTGTACGCCCGTACCGAACAGCACCTCACGCCCGGCGGCGCGGGCGTATCGCGTGTAGACGTCGGCGGCCAGAAACGGTCCGGCGATGTGGCCGAGATGCAGATCGCCGTTGGCCGTCGGCGCCGGCGAGATGACGATGGTCAGCGCGTTAATTTCGGGGCCTCCTCATGGTGTCGTGCCACGAATCTCGCCGACATGTCGACGTCCCACCAGATGCCGTAGTACTCGAAGTCGTCGGCTTCGTCGTTCACGATGTTGTGCATGCTTCCCGGCGGAAGATGCGCGATGTCGCCGGCAACGAACTCGCGCCGTGCGCCGTCCACCACCAGCGCCGCGCGACCGCTCATCGCGATGAAGATCTCGCTTTCGTGGTGTGCGTGCGGATCCGATGCCTCGCCGGGCCGCAGCACGCACCACGCGCCTTCGAACGGTGCATTGAGCGCCGACCAAGGCAGCAGCCGCTCGGAATCCAGGCCGTACACCCTCGTCAAGTTCGCTCGGTCCAGTCTGCGGATGTCCATCACGCCGACCTCGCCTCGTCGGCTGCGCGACGATCGAGCAGGTCGTCGACGATGTCCTGGCTACGGTGTGCGAGCACACTGATCAGCGAGTCGGAGATGCCGTGCGTCTGCTCGTTCACGCCTTGCAGATACACTGCGCCCCCGGCAGAGTCGCCGTGATCGACGCGGTATCGGCGGCTCACCACGATCTCGTCGAGACCAATCCTCTCGGCGAGGTCGCGCACGATCGCGGGCATCTGCGGTTCGTATCCGGTGCCGAGCAGCACGATGTCGCAGCGTAGCGGTGAGACCTTGCCGGTCTTGCGGTCGCGTAGATCGAGCACAACCTCGTCGCCGTCCATCCTGGCCGCGACCACCTCGGTCATCGACAGGACGCTCGTTCGGTTGTCGCCCAGCATCTTCTGCTGGTAGAGCCGTGAATAGATCTCGTCGAGGAATGGCGGTGCGAGGCCTGCGTAGTTGGTGAGGTTCATCTCCTGGAGGATCTGGCCGCGCACATCGTCGCCTGTGCCGTAGAACTCGTCCACGAACGACGGGAAGAACAGTTCATTGACGAACTTGCTCGTCTGATAGTTCTGTAGCCCGATCGAGCGCAGCACCAGCGTCGGCGTGCTGTTCGGCAGGTGGTCGTGTACCGCCATGAACATTTCGGCGGCACTCTGCGCGCCGCCGATGACGACAGGTCGCAACGCTCGGTCGGCAGGCACTCGCGCAATCCGGTTGCAGTACTGGGTGCTGTGAATCACCCGATCCTCGGGCAGGTCGCGGAAAACTTCGGGCACGTGCGGATCCCGGCCGACGCCGATCACGAGGTCACGGCAGTGCATGCGGCTGCCGCTGGTGAGCGTCACGGTCCAGCCGACGATTTCGCCGTTGCCCGCGCGTCGTGGCTCGACCTTCTCGGTGCGGGCGTTGTAACGCACCGAGACATGCTCGAGGGAGTGGGCGACCCACTGCTGGTAGTCGGACAGCTCCCAGCGGTACGGATTGAACGTGGACAGGTTGACGAACTCGTCCAACCGCCCGCGCTCGTGCAGGAAACTCAGGAACGAGAAGCGGCTACGCGGATTACGTAGGGTAACAAGGTCTTTCAGGAAGGACACCTGGCTGCGCGCCCAAGGCAGGAGCATGTTCCGCTGCCATTTCACGTCGGGATGCTGCTCGAGCAGTACGGTGTTGTGCGCAAGGTCGGGGGAACCGGATTCCTCGACGGCGATCGCGAGCGCAAGGTTCGCCGGGCCGGCCCCGATGGCCAGTACGTCAACGTATTGATCTATCACAATTTCCACCCGGAATGTCGATGGGCTCGACTCGATGGAGTACGAGTCGACTTCTTGAAGCCGAGGCTTTCCGGCATTCGGCCAGCCGGTTCGGCGGTCTTCGCCGCGGACGTCTGATGTCGTCCTGCTCAAACTGTCCGCATTGGCCAGCTCCGAGTCAGCACCCCCTAGGGTGCAGGAACCGCACCCCGGAGGGTTGTCCTCGAGCCCCCTCGGGGGTGGCGCGCAGCTCTCGCCGGCCCTACCGTTTCTCCACCGGGTCAACGTGTGTCGCGCTGGCCCCGGTTCGACTCGAATCCGACTGCCGCGCATTCGGCGGTCCCTACATCTGATGAGGATTCATCCATGACTGCAACGAAGACCGCGACGCGGACGGGCGTCCTCGCCGCCGTTCACGCCACACCGCCGCCGGTCAGATATCTGCTCGGCGGCGTCTTAGTGAATCAGGTCGGCGCCTTTGTGCAGACGTTCCTGCTGCTCTACCTGATGCATCGGGACTTCTCGATCGGCGCGGCCGGAATAGCGCTGACTACCTATAGTGCGGGCTCGGTGCTGGGCACCCTGCTCGGCGGTGAACTGACCCACCGGATCGGTCCACGCGCGACAATCGTGGCAGCGATGACGACGTCTGGGCTGATCCTCGGCGCGGTTCCGCTGCTGAGCCGCTCCGACCTGTATCTCGCCTTGCTGATGGCAATCGCGCTCGCAGGTCTGGCGACTCAGTGCTACCGGCCGGCGGCGGCGGTATTGCTCTCCGACCTGATGCCGGACGAGCACCGGGTGATGGCGTTCTCAATGATGCGGACCGCGTTGAACATCGGCGCCGCCCTGGGGCCACTGATCGCTGCCGGCCTGATCCTGGTGGACTGGAACCTGCTGTTCTGGTTCGACGCCCTCACCGCGTTGGTCTACGCGGCGGTGGCACGCATCCTGCTGCCGAGCGTTCGCGCCGCCCGGGAGACCGAGGAGCCGGCGCCGGATCGGCGCTCCGCATACGCGATTCTGCTGCGGGACTGGCGGTACCTGCTGTTCCTCGCGTCGTGCCTGATCGGCACGATCATCTATGTGCAGTACACCGTCGCATTGCCGCTGCAGATCACCGCCGCCGGTTATCCGACGGCGCTCTACAGTGCCGTGCTGATGACCGCCTCGCTCGTGCTGATCGCCTGCGAACTGAAGATCACCTCGCATGTCACGAAGCTACGGCCCAACACCGTCGGCGCGGTCGGCACCGCGGTGATGGGCCTCGGCGTCGCCGCCTACGGTCTGGCGACCCACTCGGGCGCAGCGATCCTGGTATGCACGGTCGTGTTCGTGTTCGGCGTGATGATCAACGGCCCCACCATGTTTGCCCACCCCGCGAAGTTCCCAGCGGCAGTGAAGGCCCGTTACATCGGCGCCCACCAGGCGACGTTCGGGCTCGGGATGGCGCTCGGGCCAGCGCTCGGCGTGCTGGCCTGGGAGACGATGTCGAGCGGCATGTGGGCCCTCTGCGGCGCGCTCGGCGTCGCCGCGGCCTGGTGTGCCCTCGTCGGAATGCGCGAGGAGTCGCCGTCGTGATGCCCTCCCGAATGGTCACTGCGATCGTCGGCCTCGTCGTGCTACTCCTCGCCGTCGGTTGCACAGGTTCCGGAATCGATGAGAATCAGACCACGATCAGTTACAACGGCACCGAACCGGAGAACGCTCTAATTCCCGGCGACACCACCGAAAGCGGGGGAATCAAGGTCATCGGCGCGCTTTTTCGTGGTCTCGTCGAGTACGACGCACGCACCGCCGAACCGCGCAACGCGGTCGCCGAATCGATCGAGACCACCGACTCTCGCGTGTACACAATCACCCTGAAATCCGGCTGGACGTTCCACGACGGCACACCGGTCACGGCGAGCAGTTTCGTCGACGCGTGGAACTACACGGCATACGCACCCAACAACCAGCACGGCGCCGGCTACCTCTCGCACATACAGGGTTACGCCCAGCTCCAGTCGCCGCAGCCGTCCACGACGACGATGTCGGGCCTGCGCGTCGTCGACGACCGCACGTTCGTGGTCACCCTGACCGAACCGTTCTCTGCGTTCCGAACTCAGCTCGGTTTCGCGGCGTTCTTCCCGTTGCCGACGAGCTTTTTCGCCGACAAGGCGGCGTTCGAGGCACATCCCGTCGGCAATGGGCCGTTCCGGTTCGTCTCGCGCGATCGCGGACACAACATCGTCGTCGAACGGTATGAGCAGTTCGCCGGTGCGCAGAAACCGCACGTCGTGCGCGTCGAGTTTCGCTTCTACCCGGCGCTGGAGAATGCCTACGCCGACGTCGTGGCGGACAAGCTCGACTTCATCGAGATCACTCCTGCTTCCGCCCTCGCGGAGGGCAGGTACCGCGCGGAGCTCCCGGACCGGCACCTGTCCCAGACATATCTGGGTGTGCAATCGATATCATTCCCGCTCTATGACGAGCGCTACGCGAATCCTCAACTAAGGCAGGCACTGTCGATGGCAATCGACCGCCAGTTCGTCATCGACACGGTGTTCGACGGCGACAAGGTCGTTGCCGACGGCGTGGTCCCCCCGAGCGTGCCGGGACGCGCCGACGGCCAGTGCGGACAGCTGTGCACATATCAGCCGGCTCGGGCCCGGCAGTTGTTCGACGCGACCGGCTTCGAAGGACCCATCGAGCTGACGGCGAACAACGACACCGCCAACCAGGACTGGGTCGAGGCGACCTGTGCCACGATCACACGAGCACTCGGCCGGGAATGTCGGTTCGTCCCGGTGCCGACGCTCGGTGAGTTCCGCAAGGCGATCAATGACCATCGAATGACCGCGATCTACCGCTCAGGCTGGGTCGCCGACTACCCGTCGATCGAGAACTTCCTCAACCCGATCTACCGCACCCACGCGGCGGTGAACGGCGGACAGTACTCGAACCCGGCGGTCGATGCACTGCTTGCCCGCGCAGACGCGGCACCGACCGAACAGGAGGGGTGGGCGCTCTATCAAGAGGCCGAGCGACAGATACTGCTGCAGGACATGCCCGCAATTCCGCTCTGGTTCCAGACCGTGCAGTCAGGTTGGTCCACGCGGCTGCATAACGTGGTCGTGACACCGTTTCGGGAACTCGACTTGTTCAGCGTCACTGTGTCGTAATCCGCTGACCGGTCCAGTACTACCGCCGGCCGCCCAACCGTGAACCCACCGACGGTCGACCTCGCGATCTGCCCGAGCCCATCGATCCTCGCGGTGTGCTCGCCTTCGGTTCCACCGGCGTCGGGTTGATCAGTCCGGGTATCCGCATCGAGTGCGCGAGCGCGCTGCGTATAAGCCCGGATGTGCTTCGACCACGCCTGCCAGATCGCCGGCAGATAGGTGCGCGTCCTGGTCCGCGCCGGATTCACCTCGGGTGTTCTCCATGACCGCACTCCCCCGAGTTCGATGCGGAGGTCCTCGATGCGTTCGCGGGTGGACTCTTTTTGTGCGCGGGAGGCGGCGAGATCGGCGCGCGGTGGCGAGATCGTCCCGGATCTCCTCGGCCCGGAGCGCTCGGTGTGAACGCAGTCTCGCCGTGGCCGACGCGCGGGACTCGGACGCGCTACTCGCATATGCGATGAACGGTGAACGGCTACCAGTCCAACATGGCTACCCGGTACGCCTCATCGTGCCCGGGCGGTACGGCGTGGCGTCGGTCAAGTGACTCACCGAAATCGAGTCTGTGGACCGCCGCTTCGACGGCTTCTTCCAGGCCGACCGATACTTCTCCGAGTGGACCCGCGACGGCAAGCAAGTCAAGGAGCAGGTCACCCTGCAGCGGGTGCGCGCCCTGATCACCGAGCCGAATCACGAGCAGCACGTCGAGTTCGGCGACCTGACCTCCGCGGTGTGGCGTGGTCGGGAGCAGCCCCGATCGCCCGGGTGGACGTGAGCGTGGACGGCGGGCCCTGGCAGGCGGCGCGCCTTGTCGGCAGTCGCTACCGGCACGGCTGGCAGCGGTAGGAACTGATCACGGAACTGGCTCGGCCCGGCGCCCACACGATTTGTGCGCGAGCCACCGACCTCGCGGGTCGCACCCAGCCAGCAGAACCGGAATGGAACCGGATCGGTTACGGCAGCAACGTAATACAGCAAGTACGGGTACGCGCAAACGCCGCGCAACGCACCACCGGAAGAGCGATCCGAGCATGGCGGCGAACCGCTCGGTCGCGGTGCGCGGTGGTGGGGCCGCGTCAATGGCTCGCGCGGTGTCGGCGGCGGATTCTTGCAGTCGAAACTCCTCGTAGGAAACGACGTGGCCGGTGATCGGGACCGTCGGGGGAAACGGCCGCCGGGCCCGGCCGGCTCGTTGGTGGCGACCTTGTCGTGCAGTCGGACCCGAGCGAGCTCTGATCGAAACCGATGGCCCACGCCGCGATTCTGATCGCCGCTGAGTTCGACAGCGCCTGACCTTCCCAACGGGAACGGCCCCTGGATGCTCTCCAGGGGCCGCCTCGCCTGCGTCACCGTCGTCCAGCGCGCGATGCCGGTACAGGAAACGGCACCGCGCGTTATCAACGACGGCCGAAAATTGGTTCTTGCCCACTTTCCGTGACGGTCCGCGTGTCGCTCCGCGAAGACGTTGAACGCACAGGAGATGATCGGCCGGTGTTCTCAGAACTTCTGTGACCTGCGTGTACTGCTTCCCCATCTGACCGGAGTCGCGATCGATTCCATCGACGTAACCGCCGGCGGGATCCGACTCCGGGCGGCGTCTCCGCTGGCGCAGTTCGCTTCGTGCCCGGCCCGCGAGGGTGTGTCGAGGCGGATCCACAGTCGATTCGACCGCACTCTCGCCGACGCCTCGATCGGTAACCGGCCCAGCCGTCTCGTGCTGCGGATGCGTTGGTTCTCGTGCCCGTCCGTCGAGTGCAGTCGACGGGCCCTCATCGAGCAGATTGATGGGTTGAACAGGTCATTCGCAGCACTGGCACGCCCGGATCGGCAGCTCACCGGCCGGGATCGTGCCGGATCCGGTGCCCGCCGTGGTCGCGGTGCGATCGCCGGAAGAACCGCACTGGCCGTCAGACGCGAGCTGTCATCGGACCCAGGCAGCTGCCGATCACACCGATTGTCCAGGAGCAGGGGGCATTTCGACCGGTCGCCTCACTCATCGGTTCTGAACCCGTTTGTCGAAAACGACGAGCCCGGCCCGGCGGACTACACGATGATGATGCGTATGCGGATGAAGTTTCACGAGCAGCTCGACGCACTGACCGACCGATTGGCACTGATGTGCCACCTGGCCGGGGAAGCCATCGAGACGGCCACCGACGCCCTCGTCAATGCCGCCCTTCCGCTGGCCGAGCGGGTGTTCGACCTCACCGAACAGATCGAGGAGTTACGCGGTTCGCGCGAGGAGCAGGCGATGGCGCTGCTGGCGCTGCAGGCCCCGTCGCCCGGGACCTGCGCCAAGTCGTCACCGGTGCGCACCTGGTGACGGATCTGAGCCGGATGGGCGGGCTGGTGCAGCATGTGGCCGAGAGCGTGCGCCGCCGGCATCCCGAGCACGTCGCGTCCGGGGAGGCGGAGGAATTGCTCGCCCGGATGGGGCGGGTGGCGGGCGAGCTGGCCCGAGGCGCCGAACAGGTTCTCCGCACGCATGATCCCGAGCTGGCCGCCGAGCTCGGCAGGCGCGACGACGACCTCGACGACCTGCACCGGCAACTGCTCACCCTCATCCAGGATCCGTCCTGGCTCGGCAGCATCCCGGCCGCTGTAGAAGTCACCCTGCTCGGCCGCTTCTACGAACGCTTCGGCGACCACACCGTCGTGGTCGGGCGCCGGGTGATCTTCCTGGTGACCGGCGAACAGTTGAACCCATAGATCAGCGGCCACCCGGGCGACGGCAAACCGGCTCGGCCTGGCCGCAATTGCGATGGTGGCTCTCCGCACCGCATCGCGTCGGCGGTCATCGCGCCCGCTATGGTCTTCACGGGCGGTACCGGCGCCGCGGTACCGGCGCTGAGCGCCGGGGCGTCCGGTGAAGTGGTGGTGACGGTACCTGCCGGTGAGAGCTGGACCTGCTTCGGATTCGACTCCGGCTTCAACGTCGAGACCGGTGCGTTCGGGCCCGGGGTTGCGGGAAAGGTCAGCGGTTTCGCGACGGGAACGCGACCGTCTTCTGCTTCGGCGGCACGGCGCCGTTCTCCTTCACCGGCAGCGTGGCGGTGAAATAACTCTGGTCAGTCGCCCGGGACATGGTCTCGGGCTGGTTCGTCCACCGGCCGGGTCGGTCTACCCGGTGGATCCTGGCGTGCTCGGGTCGGCGGTGAGGTCGTCGGTGTCGGCGAAGACCAGGCGCCCGTCGTCGAGGGCGATAGCCCACCGGTGCACCGGCGCCCAGGCGTGCCCGCGCTCCTCGGTGTCGGTCAGCTCGGCGTAGTCCTCGATGATCCGACCGGTCTGCGCCGGTTCGGACGGCCGGCGCACCAGCACCCGCGCGCCCGCGCCGAGCGGCCCGGGTTCGGGTTTCGGACTGCGATCCTTCTTCTCGGGCATCGGTCTGCGCCTTCCGCTCGGTTACACGTCTGGATCATAAGCACTAATGACGCGCCGCTGGCTGGTGCTTCTGCATGGCTTCCCGGACACCGGGCACACCTGGCGCCACCTCGGGCCGGCACTGGCCGCCGAGGGCTGGCGGGCCGTCGCGCCGTTCGCACGGGGATTACGCCCTCATCCTCGTCACTGGCGAACAGCACTTGTGACGAGTTGATGCGTGGCATTGCGGTGGGTCGCTGAGCGCGCGTAAATTAGAATTCGCGGATCGAGAGAGTCATCGGTAACGGTGAAAGACTCGAGAAGCAGAGATCCGGCCGAGAATGTGAAAGCATTCCCGGCCGAACCCCTGTCTGGGGCATGCCCCGTGACTTCCCGGTGTCAGCCCCCGGGGACGTTCACCACCCCTTCCGTCGAGCGAGCCTCCGCCGTCGGTGCGACGCCTGCGGCTCGTGCTGGGAGGGGGAGGGTTTATCGCATCGGGATTGGGTACGCCCGCTCCATGGTCACCGAACAGCAACCCCATCGGGATCCCCCGCGGTCGAGCGAGTTCCCCGCCCCCCCGGGCGACGGATGCCAGGGAGGAGGAGCTACAGCAATCCCTGGTGCGGGTGGTGAAGCTCCTCTCGGCCAAGGGGATCCGGTTCGCCGTGGCCGGCGACTGCGCCGCCCACCTGCTCGGCGGGCCACCCGCCGAGCAGGACGTGCCCATCGTCCTCACACCAGGCGATGCGCCGTGCGCAGCCGAGGCCTTGGCCACCGCCGGATGCGGCCCGCCGGGCGACGCGAGGACCGGCTGAACACGGTCTATGCCGGCGACACCCCGGTCGAGCTGGTGTTCGGGCGCCCGAACTCCGTCGCGGTCACCGAGCGTCTGCTGGACCGGGCCTCACCGATGCAGATCGGGAGCGCCGCGGCCCCGGTGATCACTGCCACCGATCTGATGACCGACAAACTTCACGAACTCGGCACGCACCGGTGCGACTTCGTGCCGATGGTGCAGCTCGCCCGGGCCCTGGGCGAACGGGTCGACTGGTCGGCCGTCACCGACACCACCGCCGACTCCCCCTATGCACGCGCCTTCCTGGGGCTCGTCACGGATCTGTCGATCGTGGCGACGACACCCGCCGCCGCCGGTGGAGACGCACGGTCGCATCCGACGACCCGACCCTCGGTCCCCGGACCGGAACCACCGGTCCGATGAGCAGCTCGGGCAACGGGGAGAGGGTGCAATGGTGTTCGAGTCGCAGGGCCCCGACCTGTGGCGGTCGGTGTTCGAGCGGGCCACGGACCTCGTGATGGTGTCGGACTTCGCCTCCGGACGCATCCTGTCTCTCAACCCGGCGGGAATCCAGTTGGTGGGCCTGCGCGACGACACGGACGCCCGCGCCCGGACCACCGCCGAATTCCTCACCGACGCAGGGCTGGCCCAGACCCCCGTAGTGGAGGCCGCCCTGACCCGCGACGGGCACTGGGAAGGGATCAGCGAGCTGCGGCACTTCGGCACCGGGGCGCCGATCCCGGTGTCCGTCTCCACCTTCACCGTGCGCACCGGGCAGGCCGGCCCGGCGGTGATCGCCATCATCGCCCGCGACCGCCGAGGTCGCCGAACCCAGGATCGCCGATTCCGGAAGGCACTCGATGAGACCGCGCACCGGGCCCGCGAACAACACGCCCTGGCCGAGCTCGGTCAGCTCGCCGTCGACGCCGACCTCGACACCCTGCTGCCCGCCGCCGCCGGTGCGGCCGCCACCCTCATCGGGGTACAGTGCGCCTCGATCGCCCGGCTCACCGACACCGGCGACGCGCTCGACATCGTCGCCTACCGCGGACAACCCCCGACCCCGCACAGCTTCGCCGCCGGGCCGGCAACCCAACCGGGATACGCCCTGGCCACCGGTGACGTGGTGGTCTGCCCGAACCGGGAGCACGAAACCCGGTTCGCCACCACCACGATGGCCGGCCGCGGGCTGCGCAGCGGCATCAGCGTGCCGATCAGCGACGGAACCCCGTGGGGCGTGCTCACCGTGCACAGCGCCCACCCCCGCGACTACACGGACCGCGACATCGCGTTCCTGCGGGCGGTCGCCGCCGTGCTGTCTGCCGCGATCGGCCGGATCGACACCGAAACCCGGGTGCGGCAGCAGAGCAACCGCGACCCGCTCACCGGGCTGCCGAACCGCACCGCCGCGTACCGGCGGATCACCGCCGCCCTCCACACCGCCCACCGCGATCGCACCCCGCTCGCTCTGCTGCTGGTCGATGTCGACGACTTCAAGGTCGTCAACGACAGCCTCGGCCACGCCCACGGCGACGCAGCGCTGATCCGGCTGGCGGAGCGACTGGTCCGGGCGGTCCGCCCCGCCGACACCGTCGCCCGCCTCGGCGGCGACGAATTCGTCATCGTCTGCGAGGACATCGGCACCGCAGACACCGCGGTCGACCTCGCTACCCGGATCACCACCGCGCTACGCACCCCGGACCACTCCAACGGAACCCCGGTGCCGCTGCGCGCCAGCATCGGCATCGCCGTCTCCGACCCCACCTGCACCACCGAAGAGCTGATCCGGCGGGCCGACCTGGCGATGTACCGGGCCAAGAGCGCCGGCGCCGGCGGTCACGCGGTCTACCACCCGGACGAGAGCGGGAGCTACGACGCCGACCGGGTGCTGCGAATGTCCACCGACCTGCGCACCGCACTCGACCGCAACCAGCTGACCCTGCTCTACCAGCCGATCGTCGACCTGAGGAACCGCGCCGTCGTCGCCGTCGAGGCCCTGGTCCGGTGGGCGCACCCCACCCTCGGGAACATCAGTCGCACCGAATTCGTCGCCGTCGCCGAACGCACCGGCCTGATCGGCCCTCTCGGCACCTGGGGGCTGCGCACCGCCTGCCGGCAGGCCGCCGCCTGGCCGACGCACCCCGGGACCGACGTCCGCGTCCACGTCAATGTCAGCACCGTGCAACTGCGCGACCCCCTGTTCGCCGACCAGATCGCCGACATCCTCGCCGACACCGGGCTGCCCGCACACCGCCTGGGCCTCGAGATCAGCGAGACCGCATCGGCATCGGTGACCGCCCGCACCGTCGACACCCTGACCGCGCTGCACGAGTTAGGAGTAGTGCTGCTGCTCGATCACCTCGGCACCGGACACGGCCCACTCGGATATCTCATCCGCTACCCGATCTTCGACTCCCTCAAGATCGACAGATCCTACATCACCGCCCTCCCCGGGCCACGCCCCGAGTCCGTCGTCACCGCCTTCGTCACCATCGCCCGCGCCTACGGCGCCACCGTCATCGGCAACGGAGTACAAACCCAGACCCAACTCGACACCCTCCACGCCTGCGGCTGCGACCTCGCCCAAGGCTCCTACCTCGCCGAACCCGCCCCCGCCATCACCGCACAGCAGGCAGACCACCGGGCCGGCGGCGACGGACCGAACTCGGCACCTCCACCAGCCCACTGACACGGTAGCGGTCCCCGTTCGTCTCGCAGCGACTGGTTCGACTTCTGCAGGGTGGCGATCTGCTCGCGGAGCTTGACCTCGTTGTCGGGTATTCCGTGGCGGGTTCGTCGCTGTACGTAGAAGAGATCTTTGAGGTCGGTGTGCTTGTGGGTCAGTTTGTTTCGCTTCACCCCGGCTTCTTGCGCGAGGGTGACGATGTCCAGCTTGCCGGACGACCGCAGCGGTGTTCCCGCGAACAAATCGCTGCATGGCCGCGGTGATGGCACGCCGGTCGTCGTCATCGGTCAACGTCGGTCTCCTCGCGGTTTCGTGGTGCGGGTCTTCTCGGCGAGCGCATCCAGCCCCAGGTCGAGTTCCTCCTGACCCTCGTCGAGTTTGTCGCGGGTGACCTGCATCAACGCGGCCAACTCGCTGTCGGTGTTGGCCGAGCCGAGATGTTCGAGAATCGTGCGCCGCCCGCCGTTCTTGGCCACGATCTGGACCGCCGTCGCCCCCGACGCGGTCCGAACCTTGCGGATATAGGCAGCCTCGACTAAGACTTGCTCGAGACATCCGACCCTGCCATGCCGAGATGATCTGCCCGCGCACGGCCCCAAGAGGATTCACACCTGCAATGCAGGCAATACCAACCTTGTTTGCATTCGAATTGATGTGGGTCACGGATCAGTGCGCCAGGAAACGGCCGTTACTGAGACGCCCACAGGTGAGACACCGGCCGGATTTGGGTGTGCCGGGCCGCGCATCGGCTGTCGGTGTCGAAGGCTGCTCGGCGGATGTCCCGGAAGCGAATCGGTTGTGACCACGCGAAGCCGGTCATCCGACTTCGCGTGCCCTGTGGCTTCCCTCGGTTTCGCGGAAGCTCATCCGGGAGTGACCCCTGGCCGCCTCCGCTCGGCTGCCGGCGAACCACCCGTCGGGTCCGACCTCCGAGCCGACGCGCGGCAGGTACTCGGTGTAGACCAGCTGCGCGACCAGACTTCTGCGGCTGTTGACGCCGGTCTTGGCGAAGATGCTCTTGAGATGGTCCTGGACGGTGTAGGGACTGATGTACAGCCGCCGGCCGATCTCCTCGCACGTTCTCCCTGCGAGAACCTGCTCCAGCACGGCGGTCTCGCGGGGGGTGAGCCCGCGCGCGGCCGCCACGAGCGACACGATCTCCGGAAGCTGGGCCCGTTCGAGGGTCACCACGACCCGCGCCGCCGGGCCCCGGCCGTCGAGGCGGCCGGCCCTTACCACGACCCATTCGCCGTCGGGTGAGCGTGTGCGCAGGACGATGCAGTCCGCGCCCGAGTTGCGCAGCCGAAGGGCCGCGGCGATCGCGGGCGACACTCGACCGGGCCCGTCGGGCGACCAGCCGAGGCGCTCGAAACGGTCCAGTACCGCAGGGGTCACCGACTCGAACTGGTTGTCCGCGCCGACGATCGCCACGGCCGGTCCGCCCGAGACCGCGGGCAGCACTCGCGGTGCCTGCCGGAGCAGTGTCGCGCGCATGCCGTCGCCGATGTCCCGGAGGACACCGGCCAGGAGTTCGACCTCGTCGTCGTTGAAGCCCGGTCCCCGCCCCCGCAGCAGGTCGCACACTCCCCAGCACGTGCCGTCCCGCCCGCGCAGCGCCATGCGGACCTCGTCGCGCATTCCGAGCGGTGCGAGAAGCTCGGCGTACGGTCGGCTGTCACGAACCTTGCCCCCGGTGGCCTCAGCGATCGTCCTGATCCCGAGTGGTCGCCGCAGCAACGATTGGAAACTGTTCACATTGGGTGTGGATCGAAGTCGAGTTCGAGCGCTAGCTGGGCCGCCCTGGGGGCGTCGTCGAAGCCGATGGCAGTCACCGCTGTCGGCACGGGTAGCGCCGGATCGACCGGGCACAGGCAGGCGCCGTCGAACCAGACACGGTCACGGATTGCGCCCAGGACGACGTTCCGGAACTCGGCGTTGTCGACCGCTCCTGACGCCGCATCACGGACCCGCGAACGCAGCGCCGGGTCGGCTCGTGCCGGGGTCATGGTCAGAAGTATCCCCCTCCAATCTGGGATTGAGTACCTGCGGCATCCGGTCCACGCTCGAATAGCGACGAATGCGAAGGAAGCCGAGGTGACCGCCATGACGACGAAGACCACGAAGACCACCATGATGTCCGACACCGACATCGAGATCATGGGCATTGTGCACGACGCGTTCCGTCGGGGCGCGGCGCGCCTCGCTCGCGCGGCACAGCGATACGGCAGCGAGGACCCGGCGACCCACGCCGCCCTGCTCGTCGGCTGGCACGGGTTCAGACACGGACTGCACCACCATCACACGATCGAGGACACCTACATCTGGCCGCTGATGCGCCGCAAGCTTGCCGGAAATCCGGATGCCGTGGCCGTGCTCGATGCGATGGAGGCCGAGCATGCGCTCCTCGACCCGGCGTTGGCACAGGTGCAGACGGCGTTCGACGATCCCGATCACGGACACGAACGGCTCGCCGACCGAGTCGACCATCTCCTGGGCGTCCTGCACTCGCACCTCGCCCACGAAGAACGCGAGGCCGTGCCGCTGATCCGGGAGACGATCACGGCCAAGGAATGGCAGCGCATCTCCAAGGACGCGATGCACGACCTGACGTACCGGGAGAAGGCCGACGCGGCACCATATTTACTCGAGGGCGCCTCGGAGGAACGGGTCCGTGTTCTTCTCGACATGCTGCCCCCGCCGCTGCGGTTGATGTACCGCCACCGCTGGAACCCGCGCTACCTCCGAGTGCGGCGGTGGGAGTGACGCCGTGACCCCTCGACGTCGAGGCGATAATTCCCATCGATCCCCGCATCGATTTGCCTGACGCACACTGTCCACGACGCAAACGCGCAGGTCGTGAGTCGGACGTGTCACCCGACTGAAGATATCGGTCGTTTCTGACGCACTGATCCCGTGAGACACATCAATCGCGGCGGTGGTGGAGCCAGCGAAGCGATTCGAATGCAATCAATGCTTGTATTGGCGGGTCAGCTGTCGGGGGTAAGCAGGTCGGCGAGGTTGTCCAGGCTCGCCCGCATCATGCGGGAGTACGCCTTCGTGACGAGTGGGTCCGCCAGCTTGCCGAAGACCCCTCCGAGACCGCTTTCTGTGTCGACCCGATAGGTGAACAGTGTCCCGCCGTCGACCTCCTCGAGCCGCGTCGTCGCGGTGAAACCGACCTTGCTCCCGTCCACCGACTTGGACGTGGCCACCTTTCCTGGCTGGTACTCGACGAATTCGCTCTCCCAGTCGATCCGCTTACCGAGGACTCGGGTCACCCCGCGCCACCGGGTACCCACCCCAAGCTCCCCGTCGGTGACCTGCTCGCATTCGACCATCGACGCCTCCCACGACGGCCAGTTCGCCGCATCGGTGAGAAAGTCCCATACTTCCGACGCAGGGCGGGCAATGACGACGGACTGTTCGGAAACCGGCATGGTGATCATCCCTTTTTGGTGGTGACTGGATCGGGCCGTGACCGGCCTCTTCACGCTCCCGGTGCGTGGGCAGAAGAATAAAGACCGGTCCGTCTAATGGTCCTCTCATGCCAGCGTCGCTGTCACTGATGGTTAGCACGACAAAGCGCTGGCAGACGGTGTAGACGAAAGGTGTCTCGCAAGTCCAGTGCCAGTAACGGTCGAATGACAGACAACCCAAAACAGCGCATAACTATCCAGAGCACGTCGTCTGGTGTCCCGTTCGTCGCCCCGATTCGGGATTCGTCTCCGGTCGGGGCCATCGGGATCGCTGCAGCTCAGCTCGTTCCGGTCACGGCCGACTTTCGGGACGTGCCGGCCATCCTTCCGCCGAAACACCGAGGCCACCAACCGCACCGTCGTCTGCGCCGACGCCGCCCACCCACCTGCGGTGACCACGATCTTCGCCGGCCGCGCCCGACTCCGGGCACTGGACCCGCAACCGATCACCACCGGACTCGAAGCCGACGTGTGCGCCTTCTGGCCGATGAACCACCACACCGACCCACCTCCCGCACCCCGCCCACAGGTGGGCTCGCACCTTCTCCTGGTCGCCGGAACCCACGACCCCGTCACGCCGATCGCCGATGCCCTACGTCGCCAACAACAATGGGCGCGAAGCGGGCTGATCAGCTCAACCGACACCTGGTCGCACGGAGTATTCGCCAGCCAACACCTCCCCTGCGTCGACGACGCCGTCGCCGACTTCCTGCTCGGCTCCGTCGCCACCAGTAGGCATTGCCCCGGCTCAGGGCTTCCCCGTTGATCATGACGTGCCAGAAGCCGCCAGAATTCCTCGGCCAGTGCGCCTGTCCGCGCCTAGCGGCGGGACCGGACACCTCTTCATGTTTCACATCGTCGAGAATCGATCGCTTGTCGACGAACAGGTTCGAAACCGATCAGGGCGGGCCTCCGATCGTGAAACGCTGCTCAGCGCCCGGAGACGTCATGGCCCACCGATTTCACCAGGCACCGGTCAGTGAGTCGCATCCGTCGACTTCGCGAGTGCGGGTAGTGGTCGGTTGAGGGACATCAGCTGGGACTGTGAATCTCCTATGCATGAAGTGAAGTCAGGACCTCACGGCACCAACCCGAACCACCTCGGCGAACATTCCCTCGGCCAGCAGCAGGTAGACCACCACCCGCGAAGGCAGATCACACACTCGGGCCCCAGAACTTGCCGGTCTCGGTCAATGCGATGTCGACCACGTCGAAGCCCACGATTCGGGTCAGCCCGCCGAGATGACCCGAGGCGAACCAGCCTCCCGCGACGGTGACACCGGTGATGACGAAGCGGCAGTCCGCGAACTCCCGGGCCGAGGACGCCTTGGAGGACGCCCACTTCCACCGGAGCTCCGCGACCCCATCCGTGCACCACACGCCCAAGACCCGCATTCTTGACCGCCAGCCCTCCCCGCCCACTACACGGATTTGCGGCCAGCCGACCGGGACCGGCGCACCTCGGCGCGTTGCGCCTCGAGTTCGCGGTGCAGTCGACGATCGTCCAGCGCCAGGGCCGTCGCGGCGCGGACGGCCGCGATCAGCCGCGGCTGATCTGCCACAGCCTTGTCGTAGACCAACGCTCCCACCAGGACACCGTCGCGTTTCAATGCTGTCGCCGCTCGGGGATCGTCCCGATGCGGCAGAACCTGCGGACGACCCTGTGCGTCGACGTACCCCTCCCGGGTGCGCGAGAACGCCCACACGTCGAGGCCGGGGTCGCGCAGCGCGCGCCGAATGGTTTCGACGAAGCCGTCACCGACCGGGGCGGCACCGATCTCGATCATCAAATCGCGCACCTCCACTCGGGCGACCCGGTACCGCCACAGTCCGACCAACACCGCAAGGGGAATCAGCGCGGTCGAGGGATACCGCAGCAGCAGGGTCCACGCGTACTGCGGACCGTGCACCCAGACCGACGCGAGCGGCGTCCAGAATGTGGCCGCCGTGCCGATCAGGACCGCAAACCACAACGGTGCGACCGCGGCCCGATACGCCCGCGAGCCCGACCGCCACCGGGCGGCCACAACACCGATCAGGACGACGCTCATCACGACCCCCACCACACCCCACCCCACCTGCAGCGCCCGGAACATCGCCGGATCGTCGCGCACCAGCAGCAGGTTCACCGTCGCCGGGCGGGGCGGTGTGAGCGAGCCCGGGCCGAGGAACGCCAGCTCAGACACCACCGACACTGCGGAATACACGTAGCAGCCGCCGACGAACCGTCGTTCCCATCGGTGACGCAACCGCCCCCAGGGAAAACTGAGGACCAACTGAATCAGAACCGGCACATACATGTTCGTCAGAAGCACGCCGCCGGTGAAGAGCACGGGAACGCCCGCGAGCCGAAATCCCTTCGTCAGCCACAGCACCCCAGCCACCACAAGCAGCCAGCCGAGGCTGTCCCGTGGCCGATGCCAGCCCGCGACGAGCCCCGCCCCCACGAATACCGCACCGACCATCAAGAAGAGCCCGAACTCCACCGGACCGACCGCGTCCTCGACCACCCGCCAGTCGACGGACACCGCCACCACAGCCGCCAGAACAGTCGCGGCCGAGGCGCCGAGCGTCATCGACCCTCGCAACACCGGATGCCACCTCGATCCTCGACCGGGCCCACACCCGCACCGCGTGCGGACAGCCGACGCCCTCCGCCCGCACCCCGGGAACGGTCGGCGGCACATCGGTGTCGCCGCCGATTCGCTGCACAAGAGTTCATGATTCGCTTCGTGCGGCCGTCGCCCCGTGACTCGGCATTCCTCAGTGGGCACAGCCCATCCTCGTCACCGCCAGCACACGACGCCACCACCCTCGGGTGCCCGCACCCGAGCCCCGGGTGTCTCGATTCGCCACCTCCGGTGGGTACCGGCCCCCGCGGGGGCCCGTCACGGGGAGGGTGCGGAGCAGTAGCGAGGCGGTGCGCCACATAGAGGAGCACGCCGAGTTCGCGGCGCCATTCCTCCGGCAACGGCGATGCTGCGGGCACCGACCGGCCGACATAGGCTGATGCTCGTGGAAACGGCCGGTCCCGTGATACGCCCCGCAGGTATCAGTGATGCTCCCGCGATCGCCGCCGTGCACGTCGCCGCCTGGCGCGCGGCCTACACCACTCTCATGGATCCGGCATATCTCGCGGGATTCACCCACCACGCGTCGACACGTCGGTGGCGAGAGATCCTCGCAGCCGGCCATCCGGACAGTCGGGTGCTCGTCGTCGTCGAGGACGGCGCGCTAACCGGATTCTCCGCGGTGGGGCGCCCCCACGATGCCGTACCCACCGGCGTCGGCCAGCTCTACGCGATCAACGTGCACCCCGACCGGTGGGGTACCGGACTCGGTGCCCAACTACTCACCCAGTCGCAGCGTGCGCTGACACAACTCGGATACCGCGCCGCCTACCTGTGGGTGGCGTCCGGCAACATCCGCGCGATCGACTTCTACCTCCAGCACGGATGGACCTCGGACGGCATCACCAAGTGGGACAACGAGTTCCATCCACCCATCCCGGAGGATCGGATGTCCATCACCCTGACCGAGCACGACAGTCGGCCACGAAGGTGACGTTCCCGAAGGCCACCCAAGACAGTCACAGATCGTCCTTTCCATGGGCGGAAATTGTCTTAACGGCCACATCACACCACCATGACCAGAACCCGTACCGGTACGCCCGCATCCGACCGTCCGCCAATTCGGTACCGCCGTCGGCGTCCCAATGTGCGCCGGCTTCGCGGCGGACGCGTTCACCGAGCGCGAAAGTCGCCGGGGTGGTGCCCGAGCACGGAGCGGGCGTCGATGAGTGTGCGAGACCCGCCGACGATCTGACATGCCGGTGTTCCGGCCCACCGATGCCCGAGATGCCGATGTTGCGGTCCACGCCGACCACTCCGACGAACACCCTTACCCCCGCCACCCACCCGAACTCACCGATGACCCCATCCGGTGGCCCGATCCCAGTCCGCTGGACCAGTGGTGGCAGCAAGTGATGTCCAGCAGCGGTGGATGATGGCGCACCATCGCGGATGGCCGAGTACAACACCGGAACGCGCTCCGGGGCCCTGTGGCCTCGACCGCAACTACCGGCCGACCCCGGAGGGGGCCACTGGCCACAGCGGCCGCCACTCTCACGGGTTCGCTACGCGCCGGGCCCAACAATCAGGGGCGGTGTCGGCCGCGGCGTGGTTGCGGCATTCCCGATCACGGCATCTCCCCCATCGTCTGAGCTGACTGGAGGTCGTGTGGACAGTATCGGGTTGCGGGCGTGGCCCTTCCGACGTCCCCGGGACGTGTCATCCGCCCAGTTCAGTGATAGGAACGCGCGGTGATCGACACGGACAAGGGATGGCCCGGCGGCGAGGACACCACCACACGATTCTTCGACGGCGTCGACCGATAGAGGACTGCGAACCCGCCGCCCGGACCCCGAGTCCGGGCCGCGGCGCGTCTGCAGCTCGGCAACTTTCCGGCGCCCGCACCAGCAGCGCTGGTGGGAGGCCCTGGCACTGACAATGCCCCTCGCCGCAACAGCCGCGGCGGCACTGGCCACCGTCACGCTCGGCGGCGTCCTGATGGTCCTGCTCGTGGCGAACGCACTCCTGCCGGTCGGGGTATTCGTGTTCGCCGTCTGCGCGCTGCAATTGGCGACCCGAGCCCGCCAGGATGATGTCGCCCCGACACCTCGTCGGTACCCCCACATCACAAACCGGGGACAAGCCATCACACCAGGTCACAGCCCCATCACACCCGGAAGAACCGACCCGTACCCCCGTAGCCTGGAGACCGTGGAAGAGCAGCCCTCGGCACAGAAGGTCGACCCCGCATGTGCGGACGAGTTCGTCGACCGCTGGGGCACCACCTGGAACGCCCGCGACCCCGCACAGCTCCTCGAACTACTCACCGACGACATCGTCTATCACAACTCCGCCTGGCCCACGACCATGCGCGGCAAAGCCGACGTACGCGAATTCCTCGACCACACCTGGCGCGCATACCCCGATCTGACCTTCGAGCTGATCGCCAGCCCCCACATCGCCGGTGGCGGCGCCCGCGCCGCCTACTGGTGGCAAGCCACGGCCACCACCCACCAGGGCCCCATCGACCCACCCGGCATCCCCGTCACTGGCAAACACATCGAATTCGACGGCGTCGACATCCACAAATACCGCAACCACAAAATCGGCACACTAAGGATCATCTGCAACATGAACGACATCGCCATGCAACTGGGCCTGCTCCCCGCACCCGGAAGCACCGCAGAGAAAGTCATGATCGGCATGCACAAACTCAGATCCCGCCTCACCCGCTCCTGAGCCACCCCACACCGGGACGTGTCATCCTCCCAGCACAGAACGTGTCACCACGAGCGCGATCCTCACCGAGGTATCGAGCGGGCCGTGGGCACGACTTGCCCGAGTCATTCACATACAGACAGAGTGATCGCATGACCGACCTCGACCAACCGACAGCCGGCGCACGCCAGCAGCCCGGCACCCCGGCCGACGTTCAGCTGCACCTCACCAACGCCGCCGCGGCACTCCGGGACGTGATCGTGTGAGCACCCCCGCCGACCTCGACGAGCAGGTAACCCAGATCCGGGATGCGCTGCACGCCCTGCGCCGGACCCTCCTCGACCTCGAGCGCACCTACGCAGCCCTCGACGCGCACACGCTCGACGTGAACGAGCCCGGCGACCCGACCACCGCACCGGAGACGTTGGAGAGCGCCGTCGACGCCCTCCGCGCCGCCCAGGACACCCTCGGAATCGCCGACGCCGACCTCGACGTAGCGAAGCGGCACACCGCACGGTTGACAGAACGCCCATGACCGCCGCCGGTGCCGACCGATCCACTCGCCGATAACAGCAAAATGTCCGCAGCAGGCCCGCTCGGAAACGCTTCGGGCGTGACCTCCGGCACCACACCCACCTGGGCTGTTGCAGACTGCTACAGTGGTGTCGAGAGGAAGGTGCACGACATGGCAGCCACATCCCCCACTCGAATCGACAACGAGCTCTACGCATCGGCGAAACTGGTCGGTGGACGGATGAGCCGCAGCGCCGCGCAACAGATCGCGCACTGGGCGCGGATCGGCCGCGAGCTGGAGGCCTCTCACAGCGTGTCCTACCGCGACGTCGCCGACGTGCTGGACGGCCGACGCGACTACGACGAGCTGACCGACCGGGAACAGGCGGTCGTCCGCGCCGAATGGACCGAGCGCATCACCGAGCGCCGCGAAGGACTGAACCTGGCAGAACAGTTCGCCGACTCCGGCCGTTCCTACGTCGAGCTGGACAAACACGGGAACATCGTTCGGCACCCCGCACACGAGGGCGGGTCGGCCGACGCTTGAGCCCCGATCCCGTCCTGCACGCCATCGCCGGACCGAACGGTGC
>NZ_JARJBD010000065.1:0-56447 GCF_029269925.1 Rhodococcus sp. T2V | reverse complement strand
GGTCAACCAGATCGGCGTGTTCCTCGGCATGCAGACCCTCGCACCGCACATGGCGAAGATCGGGCACGGCTCGATCATCAACATCGTCTCGGTGTCCTCGTTCGCACCGCTGGACTACACCGCTGCCTACGCCTCGACCAAGTCGGCGCTGCTGGCGATGTCGAAGGCCGCCGTCGGCGAACTCGGACCCCAGGGGATCCGCGTCAACATGATCCACCCCGGTGGGGTGGCCACCGAGATGGGCGCACCGCAGGGAGCCGTCCCCACAGAATACTCCAAGGCCCCCCTCGGCCGGATCGGCCAGCCCCGCGAGATCGCCACGGTCGCAGCGTTCCTGGCCTCCGAGGACGCCTCGTACTGCAGCGGTGCGGAGATCCTCGTCGACGGTGGCTGGACCGTCGGGACCCGCAACCCCTGGACCACGACGGACTGAGAACGACACAGACTTCCGGTCACAGAGCGCCTGCCCGACCTGACCGGAACACCCCGGTGCGGGGCGACTCGACACTCTCGACGCTGCGAGTGCCGGGGCGCCCCGCACTGCGGCCCACGGACCGTATACAACGGCGCCGACTGACATCCCCACGGACCCGGTGTGCGATAGACCCACTCGGTATCGGGTTCCCATTTCAGAGAGCGTGAGATGACCAACGCGGAACATCCATTGCCCGACACCCCCGACACACCCGCTCACCGGCCTCGTGTCCTGGTCACCGGCGTCGAACAGATCGAAGGTGCCGGCGCCGCCCGCGTCCTCGCCGAGGCCGGCTGCCGGGTCATCGCACATAGCTTCTCGGCCGACGCCGCCGACGCGGTCGCCACCGAGATCACCGAGGCCGGGGGGACCGCCTACCCTGCCGTGGCCGATCTGACGATCGAGGCCGACGTCGACCGACTCTTCACTGGTCTCGAAGACCGGCACGGCGGCATCGATTCCCTGATGCACACCGCCTGGCTGCCCGGACCGGAAACCGCCACGAACAATCTGGCCGACATCGCTCCTGCCGATTGGGGGCGCTTCACCTACGACCACATGGCGATGCTGTTCCTGACCACACGCCGCGCTGCGTCGTCGATGCAGCACAACTCCACCACTGGCACCATCGTCACCGTCACCGGTCTGGGAACAGGGCCTGCGATCGACAACCTGCCCTTGAGTCCGGCCCGAGATGCGATCAACGGCGCCATCGAATCATTCACCATGACCGCAGCGCGTGATCAGACGCTCGCCGCATTGCGTATCAACACTATTCGGCTCTCGAGGCTCGCCTCCGCCGATGCTGCCGATGCCCTCCCACCTCGCCTCGACGAACTCTTGCCCTTGCTGCTGGTCGACCGGTCTATCGGATCGGGACACGTTATTCCGGCCCAACCGACCTTCGCTCTGGTCTCCAGCTGACCGCGACTCGACACCACAGGAGATCCCACCCGTGACCGTGACATCCGAACCCACGACGCCCCAGCAGGTCGAGCTGACCGAGGACGTGATCTTCGCGGGACATCTCGGCGGCAAGCTGTCCGTGGAGTTGACCGCCCCGCTGGACAACCAGCGCGACCTGTCCATCGCCTACACCCCGGGTGTCGCGCAGGTCTCCCGCGCCATCCACGCCGACGAGACCCTCGCCGACCGCTACACCTGGACCAACCGCCTCGTGGTCGTCGTCTCCGACGGCTCCGCGGTCCTCGGCCTCGGTGACATCGGCCCGCGTGCCTCCCTTCCCGTGATGGAGGGCAAGTCCGCCCTGTTCAAGAACTTCGCCGGGTTGAACTCGATCCCCCTGGTCCTCGACACCAAGGACCCCGACGAGATCGTCGAGACCCTGATCCGGCTGCGCCCCAGCTTCGGGGCCGTCAACCTCGAGGACATCTCCGCACCCCGCTGCTTCGAGATCGAGAAGCGCGTCATCGAGGCCCTGGACTGCCCGGTCATGCACGACGACCAGCACGGCACCGCCATCGTCGTCCTCGCCGCCCTCAAGGGCGCGGTCAAGGTGCAGAACCGGGAACTGTCCGACCTGCGGGTGGTGATCTCCGGTGCCGGCGCCGCCGGTGTGGCCTGCGCGAACATCCTGCTCGCCGCCGGCATCGCGGACGTGACGGTCCTGGACTCGAAGGGCATCGTCTCGGCCGACCGCACCGACCTCAACGAGATCAAGGTCGACCTGGCCGCCCGCACGAACCCGGCCGCCCTCCGCGGCGGCATCGCGGTGGCGTTGGACGGTGCGGACGTGTTCCTGGGGGTGTCCGCGGGCACCGTCCCGGAGGAGCTGATCGCGACCATGGCGGAGGATTCGATCGTGTTCGCGCTGTCGAACCCGGATCCGGAGATCCACCCCGACGTCGCCCGCAAGCATGCGGCGATCGTCGCCACCGGGCGCAGCGATTTCCCGAACCAGATCAACAATGTGCTCGCCTTCCCCGGTGTGTTCAAGGGCGCCCTGGATGCCGGTGCCCGCCGGATCACCGAGGGCATGAAGCTCGCCGCCGCCGAGGCGATCCTCTCGGTCGTCGGTGACGAGCTGGCTGTGGACAGGATCGTTCCCAGCCCGCTCGATCCTCGCGTCGCCCCCGCTGTCGCGGAGGCAGTCGCCGCCGCTGCTCGCGCAGAAGGCGTCACCGACTAGCGAGAATCCACCCGACCACCCCGGACCGGCCCGCACCCAGGCCACGGCCCGGGGTGATCGCGGATCGAATTCGCACGCTCTGATCGAGGAGGACATCACGATGTCGACGGATGACACGACAACACCCAGACCCACCACACTGTCGATGACCGTGCTCATGACACCCGACGTCGCGAACTTCTCCGGCAACGTCCACGGCGGGCACCTACTCAAACTCCTCGACCAGGTCGCCTACAGTTGCGCCAGCCGCTACGCAGGCACCTACGTCGTTACACTCTCCGTCGACCGTGTCCACTTCCGCGACGCCATCCACGTCGGCGAACTGGTCACCTTCTCCGCTTCGGTGAACTACACCGGACGCACCTCGATGGAGATCGGTATTCGTGTCGACACCGAAGACATCCGAGAAGGTCGCTGCCGGCACACCAACAGCTCCTACTTCACCATGGTCGCCGTCGATTCCGACGGCAAGCCCGTCCCCATCGCGGCCCTGCCCCTGCACACCGAACTCGATGAGGAACGGTACGAAGCAGCACGGCAACGCCGCCGCGCCCAACGAGCGGCGTTCGCAAGTCCGCATGCGGTCCCCGCCCTGCCCGAGGCTCATTGAACAATCACACCCCCGGACTCGCCCGTATCCGAGCATGTTCGATGTTGCTGCCGTGGCGTCGACGCGCAATCACCCGGATGCGGTGCGAACGAGGAGGTGCCGTGGATCGCATTCCCACGGCACCTCCTCACTTGACATTGCCGCGCTCCGATACGCGTCGGCTGACCTCACATAGGAGAAGAATGCGATGAAATTTACCGGCCGCCTGGGGGATCTGACCCTGCCTGCTCCGCGCGCGGAGGAATGGGAATGGCAGATGAGCGGGACCTGCCGCGATGCGGATTCGGAGCTGTTCTTCGAACCCCGCACGGAGCTCATCGAAGGTCACGCCAAAAGGATTTGCTCCGGCTGCCCGGTCCTCGCCGAGTGCCGCCAGTACGCCGTCGACGCCAGCGAACCACACGGCATCTGGGGTGGCCTGACGCCGCGCGAGCGAGACATTGCCCGGCGACAACGTAAGTGGTTCACACCCTCCCGCTCCGTTGGCTGAGCGAGTGCGACGACGATCACTCGACCGCGTGGGCGTGCCCGAAACACTGCTGAATCAAAGCAAGTTGAGCATCTCGGTACTGTCGTCGCGCCCCCGCCCAGTCCTATCGTGAAAGGGCAGGACTCAGAGTGCGACGTATTTGGTCTCGAGGTACTCCTCGATCCCTTCGGTCCCGCCTTCGCGCCCGAAACCGGAGTGCTTGACGCCGCCGAAGGGTGCGGCCGCGTCGGAGATGATGCCCCGGTTGACTCCGACCATGCCGGTGTCGAGGGCGTCGGCCACCCGCAGTGCCCGGTCGAGATCGCGGGTGTAGAAGTACGCGGCCAGTCCGTACTCGGTGTCGTTGGCGGCGTCGATGCACTCCTGTTCGGTGTCGAATCCGATCACGGCCGCGACGGGGCCGGAGACCTCTTCCCGCAGCAGGCGCGCATCTCGGGGAATATGATCGAGGACGGTGGGGATCGACGCCGACATCGAGAAGGATGGTCTGATCCATGTGGCGACCAACGAGGCGCAGCTTCACCGCCTGACCCATCACGTCGATCAACTTCGCAACGAAGGATGGGGCAAGGAGGACCTGTTCCTCCTGACGCCGTCTGAACTCGACGACAGGGTGCGGGTATCGGGGGCGCGAGGCGCGTTCTGGACACCGCACTGCGCACGCATCCATCCCGCAAAGTTCACGGTGGGACTGGCGGAAGCGGTGGAACGGCTCGGCGTCACAATCTATGAAGACACCACGGCCCAACGTCTTTCGCCGGGATCGGTGACGACCACGAGGGGAACGGTCAGGGCGCGATATGTCGTGCAGGCACTGGAGGGCTACACCGACAGCCTGTCGGGTCAGCGCAGGAAACTGATGCCGATGAACAGCAGCATGATCGTCACCGAACCGCTGCCCGCCTCCGTCTGGTCAGACATCGGATGGCCGGGCGCCGAATTGGTGGGCGACATGGGGCATAGCTTCGCCTACAGTCAACGCACCGCGGACGGCCGGATCGCACTCGGCGGACGCGGAGTTCCCTACAACTTCGCGTCGTCCTTCGACCCGGCCGGGACCACGGCCCGCAAGGCAGTGGGACAGCTGATGGAGAAACTGCAATCGATGTTCCCGGCAGTGTCCGCGTCATCCATTCAACACACCTGGAGCGGGGTACTCGGCGTGCCCCGAGATTGGTGTGCCGCGGTGAACTTCGACCGAACCACCGGAATCGCCAGTGCCGGTGGCTACGTCGGGCACGGACTGACGGGCACGAATCTCGCCGCCCGCACGCTGAGAGACCTGATCCTGAACAGGACAGCGAACTGACCCGACTGCCCTGGGTAGGCCGGCACGCCCGCCGGTGGGAGGTCGAACCGATCCGCTGGATCGGCGCGTCCGCACTGTACGCCGCCTACCGTTTCGCGGACCGGCACGAAGCCAACTCGCCACGCCCGAAGACCGCACTGACCGCCACGATCGCCGACAAGATCAGCGGTCGCTGATCACGCTCCCAACCCCTAGTCGAGAGGACATCGAATGACGATGGACACCAACACCATCGAGATCCGCAAGGTGCCCTTCACCTGGGCCGAGAACGCCGAGTACAGCCAGGCCGTGCGAGTGGGGGAGACCGTCTACACCGCGGGCCAGGGCGGGTTCGCCGACTCCGGCGAATTGGTGGCCGGCGGGTTCGTCGAGTAAACCCGGCAGACCTTCCGCAACATCGAGGCAGCTCTTCGTTCCCACGGCGCGGATCTGGAGTCCGTCGTCAAGCTGACGGTTCATATTCCCGACATCGAGAACTACACGGTCTTCAAGGAGGTGCGGCGCGAGTTCTTCCAGGAGCCGTGGCCTGCCTCGACGGCCGTCTCGTCTGCCCTCCTCGTTCCCGGGATGCTGATCGAGATCGAGGCAATCGCCGTCGTGCAGAGCCGCCGCACTCTCCTCGCGGACTGACGTGCAACTTTCTTGCCCTCGGCCGGTGACGCTGATCGGCCCGCGACCGCGGGCCGATCAGCGTCACCGAGCTGTTTCACCCAACGGCGGTACTGGGCAGATGCCCTGCGCTGTCCGTCTACTCGTTGGCTGTTCGGATGGCCGCGTCGATCAAGGTCTGGGCCGACTCGCACACCGAATCCCACGGCGCGAATTCCTCTTCGCAGTGGGAGACACCATTGCGGGTCTGGGCGAAGACCATCGCAGCGCGGGTGAATCCGGCGAGATGGAGGGAATCGTGACCGATCCCGCCGCGGACGTCGATCCATTCGAACCCGCGTTGTCGGGTGGAATCGCACAGCACATGGCGCCAGTTCTCGTCGAAGGTGCTTGCCGACAGTCGCCAGAACTCCTCGAACGCCAACACGACCTGCTCCTGGGCGGCAATCGCCTCGAACTCTTGACGAACGGAATCGACCACCCGATCGAGATCGGCGTCGCCGCCGGCCCTCAGGTCGAGGTTGAATGAAACTTCGTGCGGTATCACGTTCGTCGATCCCGGTTCGACCTGTACCAGTCCGACGGTGGACTTGAAGCCGCCGTCGGCGAGGGAGAGATCCCGGGCAGCCGCAACAAATTGATCGAGGAAAGCTACGAGCTCGGCGGCGAAGGCGGGGACGTCGACTTCATGATTGCCCGCTTCGTGGTCGGCGCCCGGATCAAGGCACTGCGCGGTGATCGGTCCGGTGCACAGGAACGACTCGACGAAGGCGCCCGGGCCGCCGCAGCACTGCACCTCGACCGATTGCGAGCCCGCATCGACAACGACCTTGCGCTCCTGCAGCTCCCGCACCCGCCCGCCCCAGCACTCACACCGAACATCGACCTCGAGGTCGACGCCGTCACCGCAACGACAGCGCTACTCGACGACGACACGGCCATCCGGCACATCCTCACCCACGGTTCACCGGAGGACACCGCGCGTGTACTCGATCGCGCGCAGCGCTGGGTCGCCAAGCTCACCGGTACCCGCCGTCGCCTCGCGACACTGCAGGCCACAAGGCTTCTCGTCAGCTGTCTGGCCGCTGTGGGCCGAGACGAAGAGGCAAAGACCAGGTTGGCAGGAGCGGTCGCAATCTGCGCCGAACAGCGAATGCTGAGATACCTCCCCGACGGAGGAGAAGACATCGAGAAAATGCTCGATGCACTGCACCGGGAACAGCTCTCAGGTAGCTGGGCCCCGACGCGGCCGACAGTGCCAGAAAGCTTTCTCGAGTCAATCGCCCGCATCGAACGGTGACCATCGGCCGGATGTCATTAGCGGTGCCCGGTTCATCCCTGCCCGGGTCGAGGGTGCACACCTGCTTTCTGCTCACGCATACGTAAATCGACCGATGTCGTCCCGATGTGATCTCTGTAACTTCGTTGACCAAGGACACGATGACAGGCCACCCGCCGTCGGCGGTGAGGACCGCCGGGCCCGTTGCCCGGTTGTGAGGCCTGTTGTCCCTGGCAAAGGAGACCAATGTTCCGCATCGGAGTAGATATCGGTGGCACCTTCACGGACCTTTACGCGTTGGATGAAGCCAATCCCACGGCATCGGGTGTGCGCACCGCGAAGGTGCTCTCCACCCCGGAGGATCTCTCGTTAGGCGTGCTGAATGCGTTGCGCAGCGCCGGAATTGCCCCGCGCGAGATCTCGACGATTGTTCACGGCACCACGGTGGCGACCAATGCTCTTCTCGAACGCAAGTATCCGGAGCCCGCCCTGATCACCACCGCAGGCTTTCGTGACGTCCTGGAGATCGGTCGACAGCGTCGGCAGGCTCTCTACGACCCCTACCAGGTCAAGCCCAAACCACTCGTCAGCCGCGCCAATCGCTACACCGTCACCGAGAAGCTCGGCGCGGACGGCACCGTCGTGACACCCCTCGACGAGGACCAGCTACGGGAGACGGCAGCGCAGATCCGCGATCGCGGCATCCGTAACATCGCCGTCGCGTTCATTAACGGCTACAACAGTGGTCACCACGAGCAACTGGCCCGCAAGATCCTGCTTGACGTGATTCCCGACGCCACGATCGCGCTGTCCTCTGAGACCCGCCCCAAGGTGCGCGAGCTGGGACGCTTCGTCACCACCGCGATCCGAGCGGCCATGATGCCTGTGGTCGGCGACTACATGACCCGGCTCGAATCCAAGCTGGAAGCAGAAGGCTCAACCGCTCCCCTCTACATCGTCAAGAGCAACGGCGGCATGATGCGCGCCGAGAGCGCGAAGGAACACCCGGAGGAACTCATCGAATCCGGACCGGCCGGCGGCGTCGCGGCCGGCGCATACCTCGCCGCGCTGCTCGACTCGCCGAACTTGATCGTCACGGACGTGGGTGGTACCAGCTTCGAGGCGGCGCTCATGGAGCAGGGCCGAGGCCTGGTGACCGACGAGTACGAGCTCGAATGGGAAATGCCGGTCATCGTGCCGATGCTCGACATCCGCAGCATCGGCGCCGGCGGAGGTTCCATCGCGTGGATCGACTCGGGCGGATCGCTGCGCGTGGGGCCCGAGAGCGCGGGCGCCGTCCCCGGACCGGCCTGTTACGGCCGGGGAGGCCACCGACCCACCGTCACCGACGCGAACCTCGTCCTCGGCCGGATCAGCCCGGACCTCAGCGGTAAGTTCACCCTCGACGTCGAGGCCGCGGAGAAGGCGATCGCGACAGTGGCCGACCCGCTGGGCATGACGATCCACGAGTGTGCGGAGGGCATCCTCGCGATCCTCTCCGAGAACATGGCAGGCGCAATTCGCATGGTCTCGAGCGACCGCGGTCGAGACCCTCGCGACCACGCCATGGTCGCGTTCGGCGGAGCAGGCGGGTTGAGCGCATTTGAGACGGCACGAGGCGCCGGTGTGGACAAGATCATCGTTCCTCCGTACGGCGGTGTCGCATGCGCCTTCGGGGCTATCACGATGGATGTGCGACACGACCTCGAGGGGACGTTCTACCATCCATTCGCCGACGTGAACATCGACGAGTTCAACTCTGCGCTCGATGATCTCGAGGCTCAGGCGCGCGAGCTACTGGCCAGAGACGGCGCGAACGCGGACACGGTCGAGATCGATCGGTTCGCCGCGATGCGTTACATCGGCCAATCCTACGAGGTGACGACGCCCCTTCCGGACGGCACCCTCTCCGATCAGTCACTGGGCGAGATCACCAAGGCGTTCTACCGCGCGCACGAGCAGGAGTACGGCGTCTACTCGACCGAATTCCCCGTGGCTGTAGTGAATTTGCGAATCACTGCGGTCGGCAAGACAGCCAAGCCCGCCGAATCCGCCATGGTCGGGGCAGCGGCCGGCGGCACCGCCGAGCCCACGCGTCGGCGTGTGTACTTCGACGGCGCATTCACCGAGATCGACGTCTACGGCCCGGACTCGACGCCGATCGGCCTCGAAGTAGACGGACCCACCATCATCGAGCAGGCGCACGGCGGCGTCGTCGTGCCGCCGGCCGCGAGAGCCTGGGTCGACCAGTACGGCAATATCATCCTCGAGAGCAAGAAGGATCAGTGACCGATATGACTGAAACCACCACCTCACGCAAACTCGACCCGGTCACCTTCGAGGTACTGCGCCGCGGATTCGACTATGCGTGCGAACGCATGTCCCAGGTTCTCCAAAAGGCATCCTTCTCTCCGATCATCTACGACATGGTCGACTTCTCCAGTGCCGTGTTCGACCCCGACGTGGAACTGATCGGACAGACGGCCAACTGCCCGGTGCACATCGCCGCCATGCATTACAGTGCGCGCGCCTCGTTGGCCAAGTTCCCGCGGGATACGCTCGAGGACGGCGACGTGGTCATTCTCAACGATCCCTACCTCGGCGGGACCCACACGCCCGATGTCACCTTGACCACACCCATCTACTTCGAAGGCGACCTGATCGCCTACGCGGTGAGTCGGGCCCACTGGACCGACGTCGGGCAGACGATGGACTCCCATATCGCCGGCGAGGGGTTCCGGCTGCCCCCGGTCAAGCTCGCATCCGCCGGTGTCCTGAACCGGGATCTCATGGACATCATCAAGAACGGCACGCGCACCCCGCAGTACGTCGAAGGCGACGTTCAGGCCCAGCTGGCCTCACTCTGGGCGTGCCGTGACGAAATGCGACGACTCGCACAGCGCTACGGCGTCGACGTCATGCGGGAAGGCATGCGGGAAATCCTCGACTACACGCAGCGCCGCACCCAGAAGGCGATCGAGCAGATCCCGGACGGCGTCTACCACGGTGAGGACTACATCGATTCCGACGGCTACAGCGAGGAGCCGGTTCGCATCAAGGTGAAGCTGGAGGTGAGCGGTGACCGCGTCCACGTCGACATGACCGGCTCGGACAAGCAGTGCCTCGGTCCGATCAACTCGCCGCTGGCGAACACCGTCTCCGCGATCTACTACTCGCTGAAGTTCTTCCTGGACCCGCAGGCCCCGGCGAATGCCGGCATGTATCGACAGATCGACTTCACCGTTCCCGAAGGGACGTGGCTCAACCCGATCTGGCCCGCACCGACCCTGGGGTGTACCACGGCGGCCTCGTCGAAGGTCACCGGCGGCATCTGGTCGGCCATTGCGACCGCGATCCCGGATCGCAGTGTCGCCTCCACCTACTCGGATGCCAACTGGTTCACCGCGAGCGTGATCGACCCGGCCACCGACGAGAACCATGTATTTTCCGATCTTCCGGCCGGTGGGTGGGGCGGCACACCGTTCAACGACGGCATGCACGTGACGATGGACCCGCTTGGCAACTGTCAGAACCTGCCTGCCGAGACGGCCGAGATGCTATTCCCGTTGCGGTACAACTCGTTCCAGATGATCGAGGACTCAGCGGGCCCAGGTAAGTACCGCGGAGGTGCGGGCGTGCGCATGGAGGTCGAATTCATCGGCACCGGCCAGATCATCACCATGGAATCGTCGCGCACCCGCGAAGGATCGCCCGGAACCAACGGCGGTGGATCAGGCAGCCGCCAGAAGCAGTTGCGGCGCAGGGTAGACGGATCCATCGAAACTGTCGGCGGACTCGACGACGACGGAAACTGGCTCCCACAGATGCTCGGTGGCATCCAGTTCAAGGCCGGTGAATCGTTCGTCTTCGAGAGCGGCGGTGGCGGTGGGTGGGGCGACCCGTTGACACGAGATGCCGAGCTCGTCGCAGAGGACGTGCGCAACGACGTGGTCAGCCGCGCCCGTGCGGAGAGCGACTACGGCGTCGTCCTCACCGACGACCTTCAGGTCAATACCGACGCGACACGCGTCGCACGAGCAGCCCACTGACGAACAGCCCGGGGTTGCGGGCTCAACCCGCAACCCCGGGTACCGCACCGAGAGGATGGTCGAAGTGAGTAACGGGAGCGCCCTGTGGAAGGGCAATACGTGGGACACCGGATGGGGATCCGTAAGGCTCGGCCACCACTCCGAGCTCACCGTGACCACTCCGGACGGAGTGCAGTCGATCCTCCTGAACGCGGTCGGGTCCGCCTTCGTGGACGCGTACGCGAGCGAAACGTGGGCGTGCATGATGGGCGCGGCGGGCTCGCAGGTCGTGCTCGCCCGGCGAGAAGGACCGACGATCGAGGTGATCGCCGAGGTGGAACGCATCGGCAGTGTGGGACGAGTCGGCACCGCCGACGAGGGCCCCGGGGCGACGATCGGAACCCACGCCGTCCGGTTCCACCCCCGTCCGGGGATGGATCAATGCCTGCTGGCGTGGGAAATCGGCGTGGCGCTGATTGATCCCGACCGTGGCGTCGTCTGGACACACGTGCACGGGGATCCCGATCAACGAGTGCTGGCCACGACCGAGACAGGAGTCGAGCTCAAAGGCCTTCGTTCCGCCCTGACCATCGATCTCACCAGCGGCGAGATCGACAGCCGTGAACGGGAGAACCCGATGGCGGTCGACCGTGCCACCCTGGCCGCGTGGAGGCAGAGTATCGGTCGGTGATCAGGAACCTCGGCCGGCTGCGGCACCTGACACCCAGGGTGGAGGAATGAAGCGCCCGGTGGCGTACGGAGGCGGAGAGACGAGGATGTCGCGCCCTCCCTGAATCTGAAAGATCGTGTGCGCCTGCGCGAGGGACGGGTCGCGCGATGCTCTGCCGAGACTGAGGGTTCGGTGCTTGGACGGGTCGAACGCGTACGCTCCGTTCACCCCTCGATACCGGGTCTCCGACAGTCGGTCGGCAACGTCGTCGAAGTCACGTACATCGGAAACCTGCCGCCAGGCCTGGGCGAGGATGTGAATCCGGTCGTAGGCGATCCCGGCATGAGACCGACCCGGCCCCCGGCCGAAGCGGGCCCGGTAGGTGCGGGAAAACTCGGCCCCCAGGTCGTCTGCGTATGTCCCCGTCGTCGCGGACCACAGGAGCCCCTCGCACCTTGCGCCCAGAGACTCTCGGAAACCGGGGACGGACGGGGCGTAGGTCGAATAGATCAGCGTGTCCGACGGTGCCTTCAGGAATTCGCGAACGAATGCGCAGAGGTCCTGTTGAAAGTAGCTCCCGACCATGACGGCAGCGGGTGCACTGTCCTGCACGGTGCGGGCCGCGGCGGCCCATGCACTCTCGCCGTTGCTGCCGGACGCCTTGACAACGACCGGTTCCCATCCGGCCGCTACTGCCTCGCGAGTTGCGCACTCGATGCCGAGATCAATGAATTCCCAGCGTGATTGGATCACGAAACAGATCCGATTCGAGCGGGGGCTCAACGATCCGTTCTCCCGGAGCTGTGTCAGGAACGAGACACAACAGGGTGCGTAGTCGTCGTCGTCGGGGCTGAACTGAAACACGCCGTGGTGACGACGCACGTCGTTGGCAACAAGGTCACCGAGCAACGAAGACGCGGACGAATGCAGGAATGGAATTCCGTCCGTCGCCGACGCAGTCATCACCGGCAGCTGCCCAACAAGATAACCGGACGTGATCGCCGCGGGCCGTTGCCGTAGTAGGGCGTCCATCGCGGTGCGGGCGCTGATCTCGTCATCGGCATCGACGTCCGCAATGTCCATCTGCAGCAGCCGATCCTGAATACCGCCTCGGGCGTTGATCTGCTCGATCGCCAGCCGGGCGCCGTTGAGCATCGCCATGGCGTCGGCGCTCGCCCTTCCTTGTGACGGGATGAGAGCGCCGATGCGGATCGGATCAACGGACGAGGAACGACCCGTGGCCGACGACGCGGGGGACGGCACCGTCCCCGCGGAACGCACCATCCTGCCGATCGCCAACTGATCCAGGCCGTCGGTGTCGATCGGCAAGGGCAGCCCGATGAGACCTCGGTCCAACGCGATGGTCGCGACCGCAGATCGATTGGTCACCCCGAACTTCCGCATGACGTGATCGAGGTGAGTGGTCACTGTCCGAAGGCTGACGTGCAAGGCCGTTGCGATGGCAGGGTTGGTCAACCCCGCGATCAGCAACGTCACTACGTCCAGTTCGCGCAGCGTGGTTCTCACTGGAAGTTCGCGGCACTGTTCACCGACGATGCGCGCCGAGCGGTGGCCTTGGCGCTGTGAGCGCTGAATGGAGATCCGCAGAGGTATCCGGGACCTGGTCCAGACGAATTCCACTTGCGAAAGGTCCTCGGCCAGGAACCCCAGCGCGAGATCCACGACGTCAGGATCGACCATGTCGCCGTGCGGGCCCGAGACCGATCCGTTGTGGAGGACTCGAACCTCGAAGGTCTCGGGAAACGACTCGCGGCTAGCCGGGCCGACCGGTCGCTCCTTGGCCATTGTGTCACCTCCTTCGAAGAGACCTCCATTCTATGGTCGGAGACGTACTTCGCTGGGAATCGTCCTTCGCTGAACACCGGTGGGGGCGGTAGGGATGGGGCGGCGGATCGGGGCCGGCGCCGGCGAGCGTGACGGCGGTCAGGATGTCGATGAGTTCGGCGGTCAGTGCGCCTGACAGTTCAGCCGGACCACCCGCCGTCGGACCGGGGCCGCGGGCCGGGGTGTGATCGCAGGTCAACCGGTTCAGGGCCCGCTGCCAGGCGGTGATGCCCCTGCCGACCAGCACGCCGAGCCCAGCGGGAAGGCGCGAGCACGTTCGTGCAGGGAGCGTGACGGAGTTGTTCGTGCCGGGCGCTAAGCGGGCCTGTGGCCCGGTCGGCGTCCGGTGATTGGGGGTCTACCCTCTGCTCAAAGGCGAGTAAGTCAGCGGCTTTTGGAGTGCTCCCTGATGTGGGTCGCCGCTCGCTCGATGGAGCGGGGATGCAGGCGCACCCCGAACCGCTGCTCGACCGGCTCGACCAGGGTAGCCGGTTTCAGTGCAGGGTCGCCGGCCGAGCCGGGAGATCCACCCCGTGCCTGGGCGGTCGTCTCCGCCAACCCGTCGCTGCCACCCAGCCTATCGGGGTGGGGGCGCTCGTCAGGGCCCTCCGGTAACGCGGTGCCACATCGGCGGCAACGGGCGGGGCTACTTCAGAGCGCGACGTATTTGGTGTCGAGGTATTCCTCGATTCCTTCGGTGCCGCCCTCACGGCCGAAGCCGGAGTGCTTGACGCCGCCGAACGGGGCGGCGGCGTCGGAGATGATGCCGCGATTGACACCGACCATGCCGCTGTCGAGGGCGCTCGAGACCCGCAGTGCGCGATCGAGGTCGCGGGTGTAGAAGTAGGCGGCCAGACCGTATTCGGTGTCGTTGGCGGCGTCGATGCCCTCCTGCTCGGTGTCGAACCCGATCACGGCCGCGACCGGCCCGAAGATCTCCTCCCGCAGCAACCGGGCGTCACGGGGAACACGGTCGAGGACGGTGGGGGCGTAGAAGTACCCCGGCCCGTCGGGGGCCTGACCGCCGGTGCGGACCCGGGCGCCGCGCTCGACGGCGTCGCGGACCAGGTCGGCAACGATGTCACGCTGGCCGGCGTTGATCAGAGGCCCGATCTGGGTGTCCGGGTCGGATCCGGGGCCGAGCGTGAGCGCGGCGATCCGGGCGGTGAGCTTGTCGGTGAACTCGTCGATCACAGAACCCGCGACGTGGAATCGGTTGGCCGCGGTGCACGCCTGCCCGCCGTTGCGCATCTTCGCCGCCATTGCCCCGTCGACGGCGGCGTCGATGTCGGCGTCGTCGAAGACCACGAACGGGGCGTTGCCGCCGAGTTCCATCGACGTGCGCAGCAACTGGTCGGCGGAGTTGCGCACCAGATGCTTCCCGACGGCGGTGGAGCCGGTGAACGTGAGCTTGCGCAGGCGCGAGTCGTCGATCAGCGGTCCGGTCAGTGCAGCAGCGTTGGAGGTGGGCAGGATCGACAGCACGCCCGAGGGCAGTCCGGCGTCGGCGAAGAGTTGACCGAGCAGCAGCATCGTCAGCGGGGTTTCCTCGGACGGCTTGACGATGACGGTGCAGCCGGCGGCCAGCGCGGGCCCGATCTTGCGGGTGCCCATGGCCAGCGGGAAGTTCCACGGGGTGATCGCCAGGACCGGGCCGACCGGTTCCTTGGTGACGAGGATGCGCCCGTTGCCGGCCGGAGCTCCGGCGTAGCGGCCGGCGAGCCGGACGGCTTCCTCACTGAACCAGCGCAGGAACTCCGCCCCGTAGGCGACCTCGCCGCGACTTTCGGCCAGCGCCTTGCCCATCTCCAATGTCATCAGTTGCGCGAAGTCCTCGCTGCGCTGGGTCAGCAGGTCGAAGGCTGTGCGAAGGATCTCCCCGCGCACCCGGGGTGCCGTGGCCGCCCACTCCTTCTGCGCCGCGGCGGCGAGGTCGAGGGCCCGTAGACCGTCGCCGGGATCGGCATCGGCCACGTAGGTGAGGATGTCTCCGGTCGCCGGGTCGTGTACCGGCAGGGTGGCGCCGGACGACGCCGGCGTCTGGTGTCCGCCCAACCACAACTGGGTGGGAACCGCGGCGACGATGCTCGGGGTGGTGGTCATCGAATTACCTTTCGAAAAGTCCTGAGAGGTCCGGGAAGCACGACACAGGCCCGACCAGTGGGTTCGTTCGGGCCGAGGGCGTCTCGGGCGGTCAGTCCAGGGACGCGGTGGTTGCGCTGCGGCGGGTCCGGTGCGGGTTCGGTGTCAGCGCCGAGGTTTCCTCGAGCGAGCGTCCCGCGGTCTCCGGCGCCCAGGCGAAGCAGACGACGAACCCGGCAAGGGTGAGGAGCGCCCCGAATCCCATGGTGGGGCCGATGCCGAGGGCGTCGATGCTGATCGGGAGCAGGTAGGTGCCGGTGGCGGCGCCGATACGGCTGATCCCCACCGCGGCACCGACCGCAGTCGCGCGAATCTCGGTCGGGAACAACTCGTTCGGGTAGATCCATTCCAGGATGCTGGGCCCGCCGGATGCGAACGCATACACGCAGAAGGCGACCACGATCATCCACACGGGCCCGTCCGGGATCAGCCACAGCGCGGCGAGCGGGACGGCCATGACCGCGAACGGGATGATGGTCATCTTCCGCCGCCCGACGGTCTCCACCCAGCGCAGCGCCGGTAAGCAGCCGACGGCGAACAGCACGATGATCACCGTCTCGACGACCAGCCCGGCCGAGCCGGCATCGGAGATCGCGAAGCCGGCGAGGATTACCGGCAGGAATGTGAGCAGGGCGTACTGCGGGGTGATCTGCGCGAGGTACAGGGTCCCGCACATCACCGTCCGCTTCAGGTACCCGCCGCGCAGAATCGCAGCGAAAGATGCCTTTTTGGAGCCTGTTTCGTCCGGCGCCTGATCGGTGAGGTCGAGCTTGCGCCCATAGACCGTCATGATCACCGACTCTGCCTCGGCGACGCGGCCCTTGTTCAGCAGCCACCGGGGTGACTCGGGAATGCCGCGCCGCGCGAGCACCACGACGACACCGAGAACCGCGGCGGTGCCGAGCATCCACCGCCACTGCTCGTGCCCACCGGTGGCTCCGACGATGACCGCGCCGACGATGTAGGCGAACGCGGCACCCACCGACCAGCTCACCCCGGTCAGTCCGATCATGAAGCCCCGCTTCTTGGTCGGCGTGAACTCGGTGAGCAGTGAGGTCGCGATCGGGTAGTCGGCGCCGATTGCCAGTCCGATGATCAGGCGCAGGACGATCAGTTGCCACGCCTCCTGGACGAAGATGCACAGCACGCACCCGCCGACCAGGACGGTGAGGTCGAGCGCATACATCTTCTCCCGGCCGATCCGGTCCGTGATGGCACCGAACAGGGTCGCGCCGAAGAAGATGCCGATCAGGGACGCGGCCCCGATGAGGCCGACCTCGGCACTCGACGGCATCAGGTCGGCCTTGATGCCGACGAGCGCGACACCGATGATGCTCAGGACGTATCCGTCGAGAAAGGGCCCACCGCAACAGGCGATCAGCAACTTGCGGTGGAAGCGCGACGTGGGCGCTTCGTCCATGACGTCGAATGTCTTCATCTGCGTTCCTCTGAGGTGTGTTCGCGAGAGGCGGTGTAGAGGCATGTCGTTCCCGCGTCTGGGGCGCGACGGGTGGCGACCCGAAGCGCGGACGGTACGAAACAGTAGAGGACGCCCGGGGCCCCGCATATCGTGTCGGAGTACGGAACCAGTCGGTAACTACGTACTGCCGTATGAGTGTGGATGCCGGGTTGATGTGCCACAGTCGACAAGCCGGCACCGCCCACCACATATACGTCCCGCCGCTCGGCCCGTCATTGCAGAGAAGGGCGGCGTGTTCCACAGAAAGGCACTCGATGTCGACCGCGATCGAATTCCCGACGTTGTTCAGCTCCCTCGATCTGGGGTCGATCACCCTCGAGAACCGGATCTTCTCCTCCGGCCACGACACGGTGATGGCGCACGACGGCCAGGTCACCGACCAACTGGTCGCCTACCACCGGGCCCGCGCCGAGGGCGGTGCGGGCCTGATCGTCATGCAGGTCGCCGGCATCCACGAAACCGCCCGCTACACCTCACACGTACTGATGATCACCGACGACAGCTGCATACCGGGATACCGCCGACTGGCCGAAGCGGTCCACGAGCACGACTGCAAGCTCATCTCGCAGATCTTCCACCCCGGCCGCGAGATCATGGAATCGCAGGACGGTGCCCTGCCGGTCGCCCTCGCACCGTCGGCCGTGCCGAACGAGCGGTTCCACGTCATGCCCCGGGCGTTGAGCATCGAACTGATCGAGGAGATCGTCGCCGGCTATGCCAGCGGCGCCGCCCGACTGAAGAGGGCGGGACTGGACGGGGTGGAGATCACCGCCAGCCACGGATATCTGCCGGCCCAGTTCCTGAATCCGCACACCAACGTTCGTGACGACCGCTACGGCGGGAGTCTCGAGAACCGGATGCGCATGTTGCGCGAGACCGCGGCGGCGGTCCGGGCGGCCGTCGGTCCCGACTTCGTGGTCGGCGTCCGGATCTCCGCCGACGAACGCACCTTCGACGGCACCGACTCGAGTGAGATCGTGCAGCTGTGCCGAACGCTCGACACGGACGGGCACATCGACTACCTCAACGTCACCGAAGGCACGTCGGCCAGCCAGAGCGGGTCGACCCACATCGTGGCCCCGATGGCGTACGCGGCGGCGTACACCGCCCCCTCCGCAGCAGTGATCAAACAAGCAGTGTCCGTGCCGGTCCTGGTTGCCGGGCGCATCAATCAACCCCATGAGGCCGAGGCCGTGCTCGCCGGCGGGCAGGCCGACGCCTGCGCGATGACCCGTGCCCTGATCTGCGATCCCGATATGCCGGTGAAGGCACAGACCCGTCGGGTCGACGAGATCCGCGCGTGCATCGCGTGCAATCAGGCCTGCATCGGACATTTCCACCTGGGTTATCCGATCTCGTGTATCCAGCGGCCCGAGACCGGCCGAGAACTGCAGTTCGGGAAACCCACCCCGGCGGCGCATTCCAAGAAGGTCATGGTCGTCGGCGGCGGCCCGGCCGGGATGAAGGCCGCGGCCGTCGCTGCGCAGCGGGGGCACCGTGTCACCCTCTACGAGGCCGCCGGCCGGGTCGGCGGTCAGGTACTTCTCGCCGAGAAGCTACCGCACCGCGGCGAATTCGGGGGCGCCGCCACCAATCTGATCGCCGAGATCGCACGCTCCGGAGTAGAGGTCAAAACCCGTACGTGCGTCGACATCGACCTCGTGCGCCGAGAAGCCCCGGACGAAATCGTGGTCGCGACCGGCGCGGTCCCGTACCGGCCCGCACTCGAACTCGACGACGCCCTGCCCGTGTTCGACGCCTGGGATGTCGTCACGACCGGCGCCGGCGACCTGCCTCGTGGACGCATCGTGATCGCCGACTGGCGATGCGACTGGACCGGACTCGGTGTCGCGGAGATGATCGCCCGCAGCGGTGGCCGCAAGGTTACGCTCTGCGTCAACGGCAATGCCGCGGGGGAAATGCTGCAGCAGTACACACGAAATGCGATGCTCGCCGCCGTGTTCGAGGCGAACGTCGAGATCATCACCAACGTCCGCCTCTACGGCGGCGACGAGGACACCGTGTACCTGCAGAACACGCTGACCTCCCAGCCGGTTCTCGTCGACGGCGTTGCCGGTCTCGTACTGGCGCTCGGGCACCGGCAGAACGACACCCTGCTCCGCGAACTCCAGACGCTGGGGACGCCGGTCCACGCGATCGGGGACTGCATGTCGCCGCGCACCGTCGAGGAGGCGACCCTGGACGGACTGCGGGTGGCGAGCGGTATCTGAACTCCTGGTATCTGCCCTGCGGCAGCCGGCGCCGGTGCTAGTCGCTGCCGCCGCGGCTGATCCGGAGAGCGGTCAACGCCATCCAGAACGAGGCGATATCCGCCGAGCTCTTGGTGCTCCGGCCGGTGAGTGACTCGATCTTCTTGAGCCGGTATGCCAGCGTCTGGCGGTGGATCATGAGCTTGTCTGCCGCGGCCGCCCAGCTCCGGTCCACGGTCAAGAACGTGTCGAGGGTCTCGACCAGTTGGGTCTGGTTCTTCTCGTCGTGGTCCATCAGCTCACCGAGAATGGCGCGCGCCGCGAAGTGCGCCTCGCTCAGCGTGCGGGGAAGGAACAGCGGAGCGGCGGTGGAATATTCCGCGACCGCGCTGCCATCGGCACGCGCGGCCTGCAGCGCCCACCGCGCCTGCCGGACACTGTCGGGCACCCGCTGCAGGGTGGAGGTGCCGGCAGACAGGCCCAGATGGGGGATGTGTGGACCCAGCAGGTCGACGACGGCGTCGATGTGTTCTGCCGCCAGCAGCAGGTAGCCCTCTTCGCCCACCACACACGACAGCCTCGGTGTCTCGTTGTCGCCGAGAACGATGCGAGCGGCCCGCAGATTGGGGGAGTCGAACCCGATCACCATCCATTCCCGGTCGGCCAGACCAACTTGCTCGAGGCGCGGTTGGGCGGCATCCGATCCCAAGGTTCCGTCGATGATCTGCTCGAACAGTGCAGCTCCGACTGCATCGTCTCGCTCGCGCTGCCGGGTGACCCTTTCCACCTCGATTCCGATCAGGCTCTGGGCGTGCAGCAGACCGAACGCGTCGAGATCGACGTCGGAGGTGCAGACGGCGACCAGCATGCAGGGGCGGTGGGTGGGGAGGGGGAAGGCGGTGGCGGCGAGTGTTCCGTCCAACTCGACGGCGAGCCGTGCGGGTAGCCGGTCGAGTCGGCCGTCGAGGCGATGGCACAGTTCGCGGATCGTCGGCTCGTCGACGCGGCCGTTCCTCGCGAGCACCTCGGTGCGGTACTCGACGTCGACCACGTGCAGTTCGTAGCCGAGTTCGGTGGACAACCGTTCCAGCAGTGGCGATTCGGCTTCGGTCATCGTCGCCGACCGTGCCACCTCGTACAGGCGACTGAGCCGGGCGATCCGGCTGATCTGCTCGCTCTGACTGGCCACGGCCACCGTGCGGCCCATCGCCGAGAACGGCGTCGAGTGCGACACGGTGAGCACCGGGAAGTCGAGAGCATCGGCCTCGGCGAGCATCGCGGCGGTCAGGGGAGGCGCCTTCATGTCGTCGCCCACCGCGATCCCTGCGATACCGGCCCGCTCGAGTTGGCGAACGAGTTCGACCTGGTCGCCTTCGTCGGCCGGGACGCAGATGCCGGTGGTCATCAACAGCTCGTCGGTCGCCAGCCAGTTCCACGGGTCTTCCAACTCGCACGAGTGCGCCCACACCACCCTGCGGTCCAGCCCACCCGCCCCGGCGATCGTCTGGCACCCCAGCTGACGCATGGCGACGAGGTCGCCGACGGTCAATTCCGACAACGGACATTCCTATCTGGATCGCTTGTGGTGTCGCGCATTTGTTCGTTTCAGAGTATGTCAGTTCGCACCATATTCATACTCCGAGACAATCGCGGTTCGGTGGTTTCTCGCCTAACGTCGAACCCGGATTCGGGCCAACCGCGCAGCCCGCGGGCTGCTTCAGAAATTCTCTCGATCGGACGGGAAGACAAAGTGGAAACCTTGCAGAAAACGAGCGACTTCGCCAACGGCGGGGTGTCCTTCTGGTTCCGGGACGTCGGACTGCCGGCCAAGCGTGCCCCGCTACCCGGCCCGATCGACGTCGACGTCGCGATCGTCGGTGCCGGGCTGACCGGTCTGTGGACCGCCTACTACCTCGCCCAGGCCTCGCCCGACCTGAAAATTGCGATCGTCGAGAAGGAGTTCGCCGGATACGGTGCCTCCGGACGCAACGGGGGATGGCTGAGTGGAGAACCTGCCGGACAATTCCGCCGCTACGCCAAGACGCACGGCGCCGATTCCGCAAAACGGCTGCAACGGAACATGTTCGACACCATCGACGAAGTGATCTCCGTTGCGTCGGGAGAGGACATCGACGCCGACATCGTCAAGGACGGCCTGATCCACGTCGCCACCAACGCAGCACAACTCCAGCGCCTGACCCACCACGTCGATCACCTGCGCACCCAAGGATGGGGAGCCGACGACCTGTTCCTGCTCACTCCTTCCGAACTGGGCGAGCGAGTGCAGGTGGCGGGAGCGCGAGGTGGGTTCTGGACCCCGCATTGCGCGCGCATCCACCCCGCAAAGTTCATGATCGGCCTGGCGGCGGCCGTGGAACGCCTCGGCGTCACCATCTACGAAGACACCGCGGCCGACAGCATTTCCGCGGGCACGGTGACCACCGGTCGGGGCACGGTGACCGCACGATACGTCGTGCAGGCGCTCGAGGGATATACCGACAGCATCGCAGGCCAGCGACGCAAACTCATGCCGATGAACAGCAGCATGATCGTCACCGAGCCGCTCTCCCCGTCGGTGTGGGCCGAGATCGGCTGGTCGGGAGCGGAACTGGTCGGCGACAGCGGACACAGCTTCGCCTACAGTCAGCGCACCGCCGACGGGCGCATCGCGCTCGGCGGCCGGGGCGTCCCCTACAACTTCGCCTCGTCCTTCGCCGCCGACGGTTCCACCGCGCACAAAGCAGTGGGCCAACTGATGGAGAAGCTTCAGGCGATGTTTCCGGCGGTGGCCGGTTCGTCGGTGCAACACACCTGGAGCGGCGTCCTGGGCGTACCGAGGGACTGGTGCGCCGCGGTGAACTTCGACCGGCGGACCGGAATCGCGAACGCCGGAGGGTACGTCGGACACGGCCTGACCGGTACCAACCTGGCAGCCCGCACTCTGCGCGATCTGATCCTCGGTGACGACACCGAGCTCACGCGGTTGCCCTGGGTCGGCCGGCACGCACGCCGCTGGGAAGTCGAACCCATTCGTTGGATCGGTGCGTCCGCCCTTTACGCCGCATATCGCCACGCCGACCGCCGCGAAACACATTCACCACGGCCCGAGACGGCCATCACCGCCAAGATCGCCGACACGATCAGCGGCCGCTGAACCCCACCACCTCACTCGAAGGAACACGAATGACCACTGACACGAACATGATCGAGATCCGCGAGGCGCCGTTCTCCTGGGCTGAATCCGCCGAATACAGCCAAGCAGTGCGCGTGGGGGACACGATCTACACCGCCGGCCACGGCGGATTCGACGACGCAGGTGAACTGGTCGGCGGCGGATTCGTCGAGCAGGCGCGACAAACATTCCGGAACATCGACGCCGCGCTGCGCACGCACGGCGCCGACCTCGCCTCCGTCGTCAAGATGACTGTCCACATCCCCGACGTCGAAAACTACGCGGTGTTCAAGGAGGTTCGTCGCGAATTCCTCCAGGAACCGTGGCCGGCCTCCACCGCAGTCGGATCCCCACTGCTCGTTCCCGGAATGCTGATCGAGATCGAGGCAATCGCCGCCGTCGGGGGACGTCGCATCCTCGTGGACTGAGCGTGTGTAGATCGCGGGGCGTCCTTGCCGGCACGAGTACGGCACGTCGGGCTGTACTTCGTGCACGGCGGCGAGGGCCGATGTATCCGAGGGGACGTGGACGAATTCTGTGGCGCGGGCCAGGCGAATCTCGAACGGCCGACGCCCGACGACCGGTTCGGGGCTGAACCTTTCGAAATGTATTCCGGCGGTAGCGATGTGGTCGAATGTGGTGTGGATGTCGGCGAGGAGTCCGTGCGGTCCGCAGAAATAGACCGATGTGCGGGGACCGGCGTGTGCGAGCAGCTCGGCGGCCGTGCGGACGTTCTTCGGTCGGTTGTCAGGCGTGTGGTTCGGTGAGGAAGTATCCGAGGGCGAGGACGGGGAGCGCGGCTCCGGTGAGTGCGGCGACCGTCCATCCGTTGTGAGCGTAGACGAATCCGCCGATTGCTGAGCCGACGCCGCCGCCGGCAAAGAATATTGCCATGTACAGGCCGTTGAGGCGGGCTCGTAGTTGGGGGCCGAGGCTGTAGATTGCGCGTTGTCCGAGTACCACGTTGGTCATGACGCCGAAGTCGAGCAGAATTGCCGCACCGACCAGGACCGCGAGTCCAAGGGCGGACCCGGTGGGGGCGAGGGCCGCAGCGAGCAGTGCAACCAGGACGCAGTGGATGGCGATCCGCGTCCATGGCCGGGTGCGGTTGCGGTCGGCCATTCTTCCGGCGATCGGTGATGCGATGGCTCCGGCGGCTCCGGCAAGGGCGAACAGTGCGATTCCGCTCTGGGACAGCCCGAACGCGTCGCTGGTCAGCAGCAGCGGAACGGCGGTCCAGAAGAGGCTGAACGCCCCGAACAGGCAGGCGTGGTAGAGCGCGCGGCGACGCAGTACGGGGGTGTCGCGCACGAGGCGGGGTAGGGATGCCAGCAGTGCGCCGTATCCCGCGGTGTGTTCGGGTCGTCGTGCGGGCATCGTGAATCGGATCGTGGCGGCGATCGTCACGACGAGGATTGCGGACAGGACGTAGACGGCTCTCCAGGACCACACGCTCGCCACGAGGCTCGCGGCGGGACGGGCCAGCATGATCCCAATCGTGACTCCGCCCATGACCGTGCCGATGATCCGGCCACGCTGGTGTTCGGGTGCATAGTGCGAGGTGAAGGGAACCAGTACCTGGACGGCGACCGCGGCGAGCCCGATGAGTGCGGACGTCACCAGGAAGGGAATGGGCGCCTTCACGAGGACCGCTGCGGTGAGCACCACCGTTTCGGCGGCGAGCAAGACCGTGACCAGGGTGCGGTTCTCGCAGAGATCGCCGAGAGGCACGACGAGGAGAAGCCCTACGCCGTAACCGATCTGGGTGAGGGTGACGATCAGTCCAGCCGACTGCGCGGGCAGGCCGAGCGATGCACTGATCTCGCCGATCAGCGGTTGGGGATAGTAGAGGTTGGCGACCACTACCGCGCAGGCGGTTGCGATCAGCAGCACGAGCCAGGTCGGCATGGCCGCACGGCTCTCGGTGGCCGCGGCGGTATCAGCTCGGGGCATCGAGGTTCCTCTCGGCAACGACAGGTGTGCGCACCGTCGGAATCGTTCGTGGGATGCGGTGCGCACAACACGTCGCCCCAGGACGCCCTCGACGACGGCGAAGGTTGCGGACCGGCAGGTGGCGATCGGCCGATGTGATCGTCCGGGGTGTGGGGGACAAGCAGGTGGTCTACCTGAATGTGGGCAGGTGGGTGCGGCCCGGGCTGCTTCCGTTGACGGTTCGCATCGCTTCGAGCAGCGATTTGATGTCGGCGTTGGGGGTCGCGCTGTCGAAGACGAACCAGATGCCGCGGGCGGGGACCGTGCCCGGGTTGTAGAACAGATGCGGCCGGCTCGAGTCGAAGCAGAACGAGTCGCCGGGGCCCAGGTCGTGTTCGTCGAAGTCGAGCCGGAGCCGGAGCGTGCCTTCGAGGATGTAGGCGAACTCTGCTCCGTCGTGGCGCATCTGTTTGCCGTCGACGGAGCTGGATGCACCGACCTCGTAGGTGACGTAGAGCGGTTCGATCTCGGTGTGACCTCCGGTGGCCAGGCGCTGCCAGGTGACCCCGTTCTCCATTTCGAGGACCGGATTGTCCGCGGCGCGCTGGATGCCGGCCGTGGCGTCACGGTCGGCCGGGAGCTCGATGTCGAGACCGCTGCGACCGGACACGATTTGGTCGAGCGAGACCTCGAGCACGGTCGCGAGACCGAAAAGCGTCTTCACCGACGGCTGGGTTTTTCCGTTCTCCACCTGCGAGAGCAGGCTGGTGGAGATGCCGAGCTGATCGGCGACCTGGCGCAGTGACAGTTTCTTGTTCAGGCGTGCCCGCTTCAAGGCGACTCCGATTTCCTCTTCCACCACTGTGCCCCGTTCTGTGTGTCTGACGCTCGATGTCCACTCTGACTTAACTCAGGCGGTGGTGCAACACCGCAGTTCATCACCTGATGTTGACAATCACACTACACGACTTGCATGATTGGGGTCACAAATTTAAGCCAGGATGAATTACGGAGTTGGTCGGTCTGGCATCGTCGTGGACCTGCGCTACGCCGCAGGACGCAATCCATCCAATCCCTCTCTGGAAGGAAGATTTGATAGTGAGCAAGATCGAATTGATCGCTGGTACGTGGACGACCGCTGGTGATGCCGACGCCGGCAACGCGGAGAGCGATCGCAGTCCGCACAGTTTCCAGGAGCGCATCGAGGTTGCCGCGAAGGCCGGATTCACCGGTGTGGGCATTGGTTACCTGGATCTTCTCGATGCCGAACAGCAGTATGGGTTCCCCACCGTCAAGACCATGCTCGCCGACAACGGCATCGCCCACCTCGAACTCGAGTTCCTGGAGAACTGGTTCCTCACCGACGAGCGTCGCGTCGCCGCGGACGAGATTCGCGCGAACATGTTCCGGGCGGCCGAGGCCCTCGGCGCCCGCCACATCAAGGTCGGCGGCGACTTCAGTGGTGGTGAATTCGATGCGGACCATATGGCGGCCGAGTTCGTGAAGCTCTGCACTGACGCTGCAAATGCGGGGACCACCGTGGTGTTCGAGCCGATGCCGTTCGTGAACGTGAGGACCCCGCAGCAGGCACTCGAGTTCATCGCCAAGGCCGACCACCCGGCCGGGGGGTTGCTGATCGACATCTGGCACGTCGCGCGCGCCGGCGTCGACTTCGGCACCCTCGCCGACATTCCGGCGAAGTACATCTTCGATGTCGAACTCGACGACGCCCCGTTGACGTTCGAAGGTGACCTCATCGCCGACACTTTCAACGGCCGTCGGCTTCCCGGTGAGGGCGAACTCGACGTCCAGGGCTTCGTCGACGCCATCCGTAAGACCGGCTACGACGGCATCTACGGGGTGGAGATCCTGTCCGCCGAGTACCGCAAGCGTCCGATCAGCGAAGCCGTTCCCGCCGCCTATGAAGCGACGATGAAGTACCTGCACTGACCTGACCGGATAACGACCCAACACTGAAAGAAGAAGGGGACATTGCAATGGCGCGGTTGGATCAGAAGGTAGCTATCGTCACCGGCGGAGCCCGCGGTATCGGCCGCGCCACGGCGGAACTGTTCGCCGAGGAAGGCGCGACTGTAGTGGTCGGCGACCTGCGCGAGCCGGAGCCGTTCGATCATCCGAACATCACCTTCACCTCCCTCGACGTCACCCAGCTCGAAAGCTGGCAGAGGCTCGTCGACTCGGTGATCGCCGCCCACGGGCGTATCGACATCCTGGTCAACAACGCCGGCCTCGTCGGCTCCTATGAGGCGATCGACAAGATCGACCTGAACGACTGGCACAACATCATCGCGGTGAACCAGACCGGGGTCTTCTACGGCATGCGCTCGGTCCTGCCGACGATGCAGGCCCAGCACTCCGGCGCGATCGTCAACGTCTCGTCGATTTGGGGCATCGTCGGCGCCGCCGGGGTCTCGGCCTACCAGGCCAGTAAGGCCGCGGTGCGGATGATGAGCAAGAACGCCGCCTTGTCGTACGTCGCGGACGGCATCCGGGTCAACTCCCTGCACCCGGGCCTGGCGAGCACCCCGATGATCGATTCTCAGGACGACGCGATCACCGCCGACGTGATCGCCGCAACCCCGATGAAGCGTGCCGCCAATCCCCGCGAAATTGCCTATGGCGCACTGTTCCTCGCCAGCGACGAGGCCAGCTACGTCACCGGTGTCGAACTGCCGGTCGACGGCGGGTACACCGCACCGTGAGGGAACTGAGCGAAACCGAACTCCCTGCCGTCGTCGACGAGGTCCTGTCCAACCCCGACTCGAACCCGACCCAGGTAGCCGAGGACGGACTGCGCCACCTCCTCGGCCAGGCTCTGCGCGGCGACCGGCCGACCCGCCGATGACCCGAAACGACACCCACCCTGATTCACCCTGAACAGCACAGGAGCCGACGTGACAGCTACCCACGACGCGACGACCACCATCCGAGACCTCGAAAACGCCCGGTACCGGGCGATCGTCGACCAGGACCTCGCCCGGTTCGCCGAGCTCAGCCACCCGGATCTGGCCTACTCGCACTCCTCCGGCGACACGGACAGCCTCGACTCCTACCTCGACAAGGTGCGGTCCGGCTACTACGTCTACCACCAGATCGATCACCCCATCGACTTCATCCGGATCGTCGACGACGTCGCGCTCGTCGTCGGTGAGATGAACGCCAGCATCACCGCCGGCGGGCGCGAGAAGAAGCTGCGTAACCGGTGCCTGGCGGTGTGGAAGTACACCGACGAGGGCTGGCGCCTGCTCGCCTACCAGCCCACCCCGATGCCCACCGCATAGCACCCTCACCCCGACTCCTGCGTGCACCCGGCATGCCGAGGAGTTCACCCCACCCGAACACCAGATTGGATTTCCCATGTCCACCCTCGAGAACAAGATTGCCATCGTCACCGGCGCCAGCCGCGGACTCGGTGAGGGCATCGCCGTCGAACTCGCCCGGCGCGGCGCCATCGTCGTCTGCGCCGACCTGCACAGCGCCGAGGAGACCGCCGCCGCGCTGCAGTCCGCCGGCAGCCCGAAGAGCAGCTCCGCCAAGGTCGACGTCTCCAGCGCGGCATCGGTGGAGGAGTTGGTCGGTTCCACCGTCGAGACGCACGGGCGCCTGGACATCATGGTCAACAACGCCGGCATTTACACCTACGGCGAAATCGCCGACGTCACCGACGAAGACTTCCGCCGCACCATCGACGTCAACATCGGCGGCGTCTTCAACGGCTCCCGTGCGGCCGCCCGGGTGATGAAGGAGCAAAAGTCAGGGCGGATCATCAACACCGCCTCCCAGCTCGGCAAGCTCGCTCGCCCCAACGAGGGGGTCTACTCCGCGTCGAAGGCGGCCGTCATCTTGATGACGCAGGCGCTCGGGCTGGAGCTGGCGCCCTACAACATCACCGTCAACGCCATCTGCCCCGGCTGCATGCACACCGAGATGATGGAGAAGTCGTTCGCGGAAATCGCTCAGAGCGAGGGAATTACGCTCGAGCAGAAGATGCAGGACTACCTCGACGCCCGGATCCCCACCGGACGTTTCGGCACACTCGAGGACATGGGCCGGATGGTCGCCTGGCTCGCCTCCGACGACGCCTCGTTCACCACCGGCTCCGCTCTCAACCTCACCGGCGGCGAGCAGGTCTTCTTCTAGACCTCGGCCCCTTCGACGCAGACGCCGCGGTGGTAACCGGTCGGCTACCACCGCCTTCCCCTCGCCCGCAATACCACGTTTCCCCAGCCTGTATCAGGAGACCCCCGTGACCTCTCAGATCTCCGTCCCGTCACCCGCTGCCATCGAGGCGACCGGGGTCAGCAAGCATTTCGGCGGTGTGCACGCGCTCGAGGACGTGAGCATCCGCATCGATGCCGGTACCTGCCACGCCATCGTCGGCGCGAACGGCGCCGGCAAGTCCACGCTGATGAAGGTGCTTGCCGGCCTCTACCTCCCCAACGAGGGTCGGGTGCTCGTCTCCGGGCAACCGCTGTCCGGGGGAACCGTAGCGGCCAAAGCCGCCGGCATCGCGCTGGTCCATCAGGAACTGAGCCTGTGCCCGGACCTGACCGTCGCCGAGAACATCTGCGTTGGAACCACTCCCACCAAACGCGGGCTCGTCGATCGCGCAGCCATGCGCTCGATCGCCGCCGCACTGTGCGCGCGGCTCGGCGTGAACATCGACCCCGACACCCTCGTCGGTCAGCTGCCGGCGACCCTGCAGCAGTTCGTCGAGATCGCCAAGGCGTTGCGCCTGGACCCGCAGATCCTCATCCTCGACGAGCCCACCGCCTCCCTGACACCTCAGGAAACCGACCAGCTGCTCGACCTGCTGAAGTCTCTTCGCGATCAGGGCGTGACCATCGTGTACATCTCGCACCGGCTGCGGGAGATCTTCGAGCTGTGCAGCCGCGCCACCGTGCTCCGCGACGGCCGCCTGGTCGAACACCTCGACCTCGCCGAGACCACCTCGGATCGACTGGTGGAAAGCATGGTCGGGCAGAAGCTGCTCGACCAGGAACAGCACGAGCGGGAAGAGAAGGCGGACTCATTCGGTGAGGTCGTCCTGTCCGTCGACAACCTGTGGGCACCAGGAGTATTCGGCACCAGCCTGCACGTTCGTGCGGGCGAGGTTCTCGGTCTCGGTGGTCTGATGGGCTCGGGCCGCAGCGAACTGGTCCGGGCCATCCTCGGCCTCGAATCCCGCTCCCGCGGATCGGTCACCCTCAGCTACGACGGCAAGCGCCGCACCATCGGTTCCTACCGCTCCGCGGTCCGGTCCGGCGTCGCCTTCGTCCCGGAAGACCGCCGTACCGAAGGGGTGCTGCTGGCCCGCTCGGTGCGCGAAAACCTGGCGCTGCCCTCGCTTAACGCGCTGAGTAGGTTCGGGCAGATCCGCACCAAGGCACTGAAGAAAATGGCCACCGGCCTCGCCGGCGAGGTCAACCTGCGCCCTGCCAACACCTCCGCCACCGTGAAACTGCTCAGCGGCGGCAACCAGCAGAAGGTGGCCTTCGGCCGGTGGCTGCCCACCAATCCGCGACTGTTCGTCCTGGACGAGCCGACTGCCGGCGTCGACGTCGGAGCCAAGGCCGAAATCCACGAACTGGTCCGCAACCTGACCACGCAGGGCACCGCCGTCATCGTCGTCTCCTCCGACCTCGAGGAACTGCTGTCGTTGTCGGACCGGATCGCGGTCCTACGCGACGGCACGATCACCGGCGAACTGTCCGCCGCCGAGGCCGACCAACAGGCCATCGTCCGGCTCGGCACCCATCACGACACCACGCACCAACGCAAGGAAGCCGCACATGTCTGACACCCAGATCGCGCCGGCGGGGCGGGTCGCACCGTACGTGCCGCCCCTCCGGCGAAAATTCGACGAGAACCCCACCGTCATCGTCGTCACCGGGGCGCTGATCGTGCTACTGCTGTTCGCGGCCGTCGGGCTCGATGGTTTCTGGTCCGCACAGAACCTCGGCACGCTGCTGCGGAACAGCGCGTTCCTCGGATTCGTCGCACTCGGGATGACGTTCGTGGTCGTCTCGGGCCTGATCATCGACCTGTCCGTGGTGCCGCAGATCGCCCTCGCCGCCATCGTCGTGATCGCGTTGAGCCCGCACGGCATCGCCGTGGCGGCACCGGCCGCGATCCTGGCGTGCCTGGTGTTCGCGGTCGTCAACGGTATCGGCGCCGGACTGATGCGCGGCAACGGAGTCATCGTCACCCTGGCCACCGCCACCGCCGGGATGGGCGTGCTCAACTACCTCACCGGCGGCGCCCAGTACTCCGGGAACACCTCGCTGCTGTCGTGGATCGGCAACGCCTCCGTCGTCGGCGTTCCCGTGGTGTTCCTGATCTTCGCCGTCGTGGCCGTCCTGGCCCACAATCTGCTCTCCTCCACCAGCTTCGGATACTCGCTGCGGGCAACCGGCACCAACCGCAGTGCCGCCCGGATCGCCGGCCTGAACACCACCCGCACCCTCACCCTGACGTTCGCCGTCTCCTCGCTCGGGGCCGCCGCGGCGGGCATGGCGCTGGCCGGCTACAGCTCGAGTGCCGTCTCGACGATGTCGGCCGGCTACGACTTCAACGCCCTCGCCGCCGTCGTCATCGGTGGTACCAGCCTCTTCGGCGGCCGCGGCTCGATCCTGGGCACCGTCCTCGGTGTCGCGTTCGTCCAAGTGCTGCTCAGTGTGCTGTCCCTGGTCGGGTTGCCATTCCAATGGCAACAGTTCGTGCAGGGATTCATCATCGTCGCGACTCTCGCGGCGGATGCCGTCCTGCGCCGACGTGGAGGTCTCCGGTGAACGGCCACACTCTTCTGACCCAGTTCAAGAGCTGGACCGCATTCCGGGCGGTAATCCTGCTGGCCCTGGTCGTCGTGGTGCTGCTGGCGGTCCAGCCGACCGCCCTCGGCTCCTACGGAATCGCCCTGTCCCGCATCGTCGACGTATGGCTCGTGGCGATCGCACTGGTCCCGGTTCTGGTCCTCGGCGAGATCGACCTCAGCGTCGGATCGACCATGGCCGTCACCGCCGCCGTCGCCGCCCAGGTCTCCGGCAACCTTGCCGTCTCGATTCCGCTCGCGCTGATCGCCGGTGCGGTGGTGGGACTGATCAACGGTGTCCTGGTCGTCAAGGTCGGTATCAACTCCTTCATCACCACCCTCGGCATGCTGATCACACTGCAAGGTCTTGCACTGGCGATCACCGACGGCGCCCCGGTGCCACTGCAGGACTCCACCCGGGCCCTGGAATTCAGCGTCCCGCTGATCGGGCAGATCACCCCGGACATCGTCATCGCCGTCGCCGCGACCGCCGCCCTGTGGTTCTTCATGACCAAGATGCGTACCGGCCGTGAGCTCTACATCATCGGCGGCAACGCCGAAGCCGCGGCGTCGGGCGGCATCTCGATCGACGCCCGCAAGATCCTCGCTTTCACCATCTGCAGCGGCGTCTCCGGCCTCGCCGGTGTCGTCGACACCCTCAACCTCGTCGCCGCCTCACCCACCCTGGGCTCGACGGTGATGCTGCTGGCGATCGCGGCCGCCGTCGTCGGTGGCGCCAGCCTGTCCGGCGGACGCGCCAGCGTGATCGGCGCCGTCATCGGGGCGATCGCGCTCGGCGGCATCAGCATCGGCCTGCAGATGAGCGGGTTGGACTCGAGCGTCGAGAGCATCGCCATCGGCGCGATCCTGTTCGCCGCGATCGTCTTGACCAAGGAGGGGGTGCGGGCCCTGCGCCTGCCGTCGCTGCTCGGTCCCCGCACGGGCGCATCCTCGGACCCCACAGCCGTCGCAGCAGGAAAGGCACGATGATGGCGCACACGAGTTCTCTGTTCCGCCGAGCCGCACTCGCGATCACCGTTTGCGCGGCCACCGTGCTGGCCGGCACCGGATGCGGTGCCCCCGGCGCGGCGACCGACAACGCGGACTGGCCCACGATCGCCTTCCTCGTCCCGATGGACCGCAACCACGAATACGGGCGCAACTACGTCTCGTCCCTGCGGAAGGCAGCCGAAGAACACCACGTCAACGCGTTCGTGATGAACTCGAACTACGACGCCTCGGTGCAGGCGTCGCAGATGAAGATCGCGATCGCCAAGAAGGTCGACGGCATCGTCATCTGGCCCGCGCTCTACGGCGCCGAACAACCGATGCTCGTCCAGGCCCAACGCGCCGGGATCCCGGTCGACATCAGCAACTCCCAGCCCCCCGAGAACCTCGACACCAGCCTGTACCACGCGTTCACCGGACCGAACGACCAACGGATCGGCGAACTGCAGGGCAAGGAACTCGCGAAGCTGCTTGGCGGCAAAGGAACCTACGTCTACATCGGCGGCACTCCCGGCAACGCGGCCGCGATCAACCGTCAGATCGGTCTCGAACGCGAGATGGCCAACCACCCCGACATCACGCTCCTCGGCTCCCAGCCGGGAAACTTCGACAAGAACCAGGCGCAAACCGCGGCGAGCGCACTGATCAGCCGATTCGGCAACCAGATCGATGCCCTCGTCACCCCCGACGACATCATGGCCTCCGGCGCCGCACAGGCCCTCGACGCCTCGGGGATGGCCGGACAGGTCAAACTCCTCGGACACAACTACGCCCCGGTCGCCCGGACCCTGCTCGAGGACGGATCCATGTCGACCACGTTGTTCCAGTCACCGTGCTGGGACTCCACCCACGCCCTGACCACCATGATGGACGTACTGGCCGGCAAGGACGTGCCGCCGGTCAGCTACATGCCGCTGCCGGTGGTCACCAAGGACAACCTCGACGAGTTCACCCCCAACGGCTGCCTGCCCGCGGGATACTCCGAATCTGTCACCAACTGACACCCCATACCCGAGAGGAATCACGATGGACACTGCACTGGAGGGCAAGGTCGTCGTCATCACCGGCGCCGGCTCCGGAATCGGAGCCGCGTCCGCACGCGCCTTCGCCGCGGAGAACGCCCGCCTCGCCCTGATCGACCGCGACCGGCACGGCCTCGACATCCTCACCAAGGAACTCGAGCAGGTCACCGAGGTGCACTGCGCCGTCGCCGATCTGAGCACCGAGGCCGGGGTGACCGGCGGCCTCGACGAGGTCCTCGCCCACTACGACGGCCGGGTGGACGTGTTGTTCAACAACGTCGGCGCCGGCAGCCTGGGAACCTTCGACAGTCTCACCGACACCGACTGGGTCTCCACCCTCGAACTGAACTTCCTCAGCCAGGTCCGCGCCGCCACCCACGTGCTGCCGATCATGCGGGCCGCCGGACGCGGTGTCATCGTCAACAACGCCTCGGACCTGGGCCGCCAGCCGATCGCCGCCGGCCCGGACTACGCCGCCTCCAAGGCCGCCATTCTGTCGTTCACCAGCTCACTCGCCATCAGCGAGGGGCCGATCGTGCGCGTCAACGCCGTCGCACCCGGCCCCATCCTCTCGCCGATGTGGCTGATGGAGGGCGGGCTCGCCGACACCTTCGCCGCCGTACACGGTGTGCACCGCGACGACTCCATCGACGTGGAGATGAAGCACCGCGGACTTCCATTGCAGCGCATCGGAACTCCGGAGGAAGTGGCCAACGTGGTGGTCTTCCTCGCCTCCGACCTCGCCTCGTACGTCACCGCCTCGGTGTACGGCGTCGACGGCGGATCCTTCCGCGCCATCACCTGACCGACCACCACCATCATCGCCCCACCGAGGGACCCAACGACGCTGAAGAGGCCGAATCCCCAAGTCGACGGATGGCCTGGTCAGCGGTTCCGCGCGAAGGTTCGCCCCGCTGCGGGGCGGGTGGGATGTGCCATGGGCATCGAATGGCCCACGCACACGGGCGGCACTGCTCGTCAGCGTTTTACCAGCAATCGGTGGTGACATCTCCGCTGTTCATGCCCCGAGATCTCGCGCAGGAACTATGCAAGCCCGGTATCGCAGCTGACGCGGGTACTCGCGGCCGAATGGGCAGAGCACGGGATCACGATGAACGCGGTGGCGCCCGGTCGTGTCGACACACCCCTGCTACGTTCGCTGACGACCGAGAACCCCTCCGTCTTCGACGAGTGGGTGGCCCAGGTTCCCATGCGACGCCTCATATTGCCGCAGGAAGTTGCCGACACCGTCGCCTCCCTCGCATCGCCGAACTCGTCCGCCATCACCGGACAGACACTGATCGCCGCCGGAGGTGTCCCGCCAGCTGGCCTCCAGGGACACAACGCACAAATCGGCAGATCCCAGCGTGACGGATCGCGTCCCCGGCCATGAATGTTAAGTGAAAGTGTATTCCTCTGGGCTGTGCCGCAGCGGGAAACTCTCTGGTCGGTGGCACTGCTATCACCTCGTGATCGACCGTGTCCGATCAGATGAAGAAGCGAATGTGCTTACATACGTGAATATTCCGATCTCATCTGTCACGGAACTGTGGAAGTCGCGCGCACGCAGCGCCCCGTGCACTCCGCGCGCACTTTCGCCTCGAACGTGTTGACAGTCACAGTGAAGTGCTGCCATGATCTGCACCACAAACTTTCTTGAGGCTGAAACCGTGAAGGCTGATCGACGCCTCCGGCAGTGCTTGCCCAAGTCGAGGAGGAATCTGAAGTGAAACTGAAGTCTGCCGTTCCGGCGGTCCTGGTTGCCGCATCGCTGCTGCTCGCTGGATGTGCCAGCGGCGCCGACACCGCGGGTTCCGGGTCGGCCGAGAGGATCGAGTTTCAGGCCAAGGACCCGGTCACGATCGGATACTCGGTGTTCGATCTGACGGAGCCGTACTTCCAGGCGTATGCCGCCGGCGTGAAGGCCGGGGCCGCTCAGGAGGGGATCGAGGTGCTCATTGCCGATTCGAAGAGTTCACCGCAGCTGCAAGTTTCGGGCAGTGCGGATCTGATCAACCAGGGCATCTCGGCCCTGGTCGTCTCACCCATTCAGCCCAGCGCGCTCCCGGCGACAATCTCGGCCGCGCATCAGGCGAAGATTCCTGTGGTCGTCGGCGACGTCGGCGTCGAGGGAGACTACGACGCGTACATCCTGTCCGACAATGCCGACGGCGGACGTCAAGCCGCGGACTACTTCAGGTCCGCGTTCAAGGACAGGTCGGGCGAGCAGAAGATCGGCGTGATCGGTCTCGCTCCGGGAGTCGTTGTCGGCGAGGAACGGATCGACTCGTTCGAAGCAGCCCTCGATGGCGACCCGAATTTCGACGTCGTGTCCAAGTTGACCGGACAGACCGTCGACGGCGCCTTCAAAGCAGCCCAGGACATGCTCAATGCGAATCCCGACCTCGCCGGCATTTACGCCGTCAACAGCAACAACGTCCAAGGCGCCGTTCGCGCAATCAAGTCCGCGGGCCGAGAAGGCCAGGTCAAGGTTGTCGGCTTCAACGGTGATCCCGTCGAGCTGCCGATGATCGCCGGCGGCGAAGAATCAGCGACCGTGGCGCAGGACCCGTACGGCCAGGGCAAGTTGGCGGTGAAGACCGCGCTCGAGCTGCTCAACGGCCAGAACCCGGCCTACACGGACCCGGCCACGCGCACACTGCGATTCCCTGTCGAGATCGTCGACGCCGACAACCTCGACGCGTATCGCGAGAAGCTCACATCGGAGCAGCAGTGAGCGAGGACTTCGTGTCGACCGTGCCGGGCGCACGCACGAAAGGTTCGACCATGACAGCGCAGCCCATACTGCAGACCCGAAGGATCTCGCAGGTCTACCCCGGAGTGCAGGCTCTCGAGCACGTGGACTTCACCATGCGGCGAGGGGAGGTGACCGCCCTCATCGGAGAGAACGGGGCCGGCAAGAGCACCCTCATCCGCATCATCGCCGGTGTCGAACGCCCTGCGTCGGGAGAGCTCCTCGTCGATGGCTCCCGCGTCGACTTCCGCACTCCAGGTGACTCCCAAGCCGCGGGTATCAGCGTCATCAGCCAGGAGTTCCGCCTGGTGCCCCAACTGACCGTGGCCGAGAACATTTTCCTCGGCCACGAACCCACCAGCGGCGCGCTGATCAGCTACCGGGACATGCGCCGCCGAGCCACCGCCCTCATGGGAGAGCTCGAACTCGACCTCGACCCTGATCAGCGCGTCGCACGACTGAGCGTGGCGGATCAGCAGATGGTCGAGATAAGCAAGGCGCTCTCGCGCGAGTTCGACGTGCTGGTGATGGACGAACCAACCGCTGCACTGCACGGCGACGAGGTCTCGCGGCTGCTCAGGTTGGTCGAGCGGCTGCGAGAACGTGGCAAGGCGATTCTGTACGTCTCGCACCACCTCGACGAGATCTTCGCAGTGTCGGATCGGATCGTGGTCTTCCGCGACGGCCGCAATGTCGCCGATCTGGTCACCGCGACCACCGGCGAGGACGAGCTGGTCACCCACATGCTCGGACGCAGGTTGCAAAAGTTCGAGGACCAATCCACTCCGTCGGCGGTCCCCAACGACACTCCGGTGCGCCTGTCCCTCACCGAGGTCACCTGCCCCCGGGTACGGACGCCCATCACGCTCGAGGTCCGGGCAGGCGAAGTCGTCGGATTGGCCGGCCTGCTCGGCTCGGGCCGAACCGAATTCATGCAAAGCCTCTTCGGAATGCTGCCGGCCAAGGGTTCCATCGCAATCGACGGGGCCACGCAGCTGTTGCGCTCGCCCGCGGACGCCATCGCGGCCGGGGTGTTCATGCTCAGTGAGGACCGCAAGCGCGAAGGGATTCTTCCCCACCTCAGCGTTCTCGAGAACTTGGTGCTCTCGCAACGCGGCAAGACCGGCATCAACCGGTGGCTGCCGATGCACCGGACGGAGATGAAGACCTACGAACGACTCAAATCAGAGCTACGCATCCGCGTAGATCGGGCCGGTCAGCTGATCGGCAATCTCAGCGGAGGCAATCAGCAGAAGGTTCTGTTCGGTCGCGCCGCGCTGTCCGAATGCAGTCTGCTGCTGCTCAACGAGCCAACCCGCGGCGTGGACGTCGGCGCGAAACTCGAGATCTACGAACTCATCCGATCGCTGACCCAGCAAGGTGTCGCAGTCCTCGTCAGCTCCAGCGACGCCCCCGAACTGTCCACCGTCGCCGACCGCTGCCTCGTCTTCCGCACCGGACGCATCGCCGCAGAACTGGCCGGCAGCGACGTCAACGAAGAAGCAATCCTCGGCGCGTCGCTCGGCAACGTCACCGGACCTGGCGGCGACGCCCGTTCCGTCCGCCCCGTGAGTACCGGGAGTGAGTCCCATGTCTAACGTAGTCGATGTTTCCTCGCCAACCGGGCAGAGGTCCGCCAAGCCGGCGCTCGCCCGAGGGTGGGCCCGCCTCCTCGAGGATTACACGGTGTTCCTGCCGTTCCTGGTGATCCTGATCGCCTGCATGATGTTCGTCCCGCGATTCGCGACCGCGACAACGGTCTCCGGCGTCTTTGTCAACGCCTCGATCGTGGCCATCGCCGGAGCCGGAATGACGTTGGTCATCGCGCTGCGCGGACTCGATCTCTCGGTGGGTTCGATCCAGGGACTCGTCACCTGCGTCGTCGCGACCGGTCTCACGAGTGCCGGAGTCGCCGGCGGAGTCGTCGGGGGGATCATCGTCGGGGCGATCGTCGGCGCAGTCAACGGCGTCCTGGTCGGATACCTTCGCGTACCGGCCTTCGTTGCCACCCTCGGCACGATGGGCATCATCCGTGGCGCCGCGCTCCTGTTGGCGGACGGGGGAACGATCAGCGCAGACAACGCCGCCCTCGAGGCGCTCGCCACCTCTCGGATCCTGTTCATCCCGACTCCGTTTCTGTTCGCCGTCGCGGTGCTCCTCGCCGCATACGTCCTGCTCCACCGGACACCGTTCGGTCGACACGTGTGCGCAGTCGGTGGCAGCCCGGAAGCCGCCGCCGACAGCGGAATTCGCGTTCAACGCGTCACCTTCGTCGTCTTCGTGCTGTCCGGTGTCGCCGCGGCTCTCGCCGGCGTCCTGCTGTGTGGCCAGCTCGGCTCTGCCACCGGAAGCCTGGGCATCGGATTCGAGCTCCAAGTGATCGCGGTGGTCGTGCTCGGCGGAACCAGTCTGGCCGGTGGCGCCGGCAACCTCGTCGGCACGATGATCGCCAGTCTGCTGCTCGCCGTCATCTCGTCCGCCCTCAACCTTCTCAACGTCCCGTCCTACTACCAATACCTGGCCACAGGGGTGCTGCTGATCGCCGCGCTCGCGTTCGACAGCGGACATCGCTACCTGGCCGAAAAGCACGCCTTGGAGGCTCGATGAGTACCAGGACCGCCTCCGCCGATGACGCGGTGATCGCACGCACGCACGGTGAGCACGCCACCGACCCCCGCACATCCGGTCAACTGCTCAAGCGCCTCGCAAGCACCTACTACCTGCAGGGAACACTGCTCGCCGCGATCATCCTGTCCGTGTTCTTCGTCCCGAATTTCGCGACCACCGGTAACGCCCAGAACATCCTCACCCAAGCGTCGTTCGCGGGTCTGGTCGCATGCGGAATGACCCTTCTCATCATCGGTGGCCAGTTCGACCTGTCGGTGGCCGGCATCATCGGTGTGGCTGCGGTCGTCACGGCAAAGGTGCTGCCGGCAACGACGATCGGGATCGCTGTGCTCGTCGCGCTCGGCGTCGGCGCAGCTCTCGGCGCGATCAACGGAGTCATCGTCACCAAGATCCGCATCCCGCCGTTCATTGCCACGTTCGGGATGTACAACGTCTATCTCGCATCGGCATTCATCATCACCAGCGGGAATGTGGTCGGGATTTCCTCGGTGCACTACCAGGAACTCGGCATCAGCCGAATCGCGGGGATCCCAGTCGTCTTCCTCGTCTTCCTCCTGTGCTGTGTGGCCGTCTATGCCCTGGTCAACCGAACCTACTTCGGTCGGAAGCTGCGCACCGTCGGCTCCAACGAGACCGCTGCACGTCTCGCCGGTGTCCGCGTCGACCGCGTCAAGATCATTGCCTTCGCCGTTGCCGGGCTCCTCACCGGTGTGGCAGCGGCCGGACTGTCCGCCCTGCTGTCGTCGGCGAACGGGACGATGGCGCAGGGCATGGAGCTCAACGCCATCGCCATCTCCGTCGTCGGAGGCACCGCACTCCGCGGCGGCCGCGGAACCATCCTCGGCACCTTCACTGCAGCGTTGCTCATCACCCTGATCAGCAACGCTCTGAACCTACTTCAGGTCCAGTCGTACTGGCAGAGCATCGTCACCGGAGCGATTCTCATCGTTGCACTGGTGGTCGGCGGGCTCCGCAAAGACGCCGTCCGCGGCGCCGCCTGAACTACCCCCCACCTCGAGAGGAACAGAACATGGACCCCCTGCAGAACCGAGTCGCCGTCATCACCGGCGCCGGCGGCGGAATCGGCGCGGCCACGAGCGTGCGACTCGCCGCCGAGGGCTACCGACTCGCCCTGCTGGACTATTCCGATGAAGCGGTCGCCGAGGCGGAGCGCGTCGTCCGCAACGAATTCCCCGACACGGACATACTCGGGGTGCGATGCGACGTCGCCGACGAGTCATCGGTCGCCGCCGCCGCCGAGACCATCGGGGGATGGACCGACAAAGTGCACGCGGTGGCGCTCGTGGCCGGAGTTCTGCAGCAGGCGTATCCCGTCGAGGAACTTCCACTCAAAGAGTTCGACCGGGTCATCGATGTGAACGTCCGCGGGGTGTTCCTGCTGACCCGCGCGCTCGTTCCGATGATCCCCGCCCACGACGGCGGATCGCTGACCGCCATCGCCTCCTGGTCGGGCCAACTCGGCAGCCCGTACTTCACCGCGTACTGCGCGTCCAAGGCCGCCGTCATCGTCTTCATGCAATCGGTCGCCTCCGAACTCGCCGGCCGCGGCATCCGCGCGAACTCGGTGTGCCCGGGGAACATCGCAACCTCGATGCACACCGATGCACTGCAGGTCGAAGCCGACCAGCGCGGAATCGCCTTCGACGAGATGAAATCGATCGAATGGGCGAAGATTCCACTCGGCTATGCGGGGCCACCGAGCACCATCGCCGACGCCGTCGCGTTCCTGTCCTCGGATCGCGCCTCCTACATCACCGGTACCGCACTCGATGTCAACGGCGGCGTCCACTTCCGGTGAGCGGCGAACTTTCACCACGGATTCACGACAGAAGGGACAGAGCGGTGGATTTCCGATCGAACGACGGGCCGACGGTGTCCGAGCACGCAGGCACCTGCACCACCCGGTTCTACATCGAGAAGGAGGAACTGCGCGGGGAGACCATGGGCGGATACCTCGAACTGTTCTCCCGATTCCGTCTGGAACCGGGAACCCGACTCGAACCCCACGCGCACGACAGTGACGAGCTGTACTACCTGCTCTCCGGACGAGCGCAGATGCAGGTCGGCGAGGAGACTACACAGCTTGCTCCCGGCGACCTCGTTCGGATTCCACCGAATGCGGTGCACTCGATCTGGCCTGTCGGTGACGGTGCCATAGATGCTCTGGCCATCGGGTTCTCCTACATGCCCGAGGACCGCATCGGCTACACCGCGTATCCCATCGGGGGAGACCCGTACTGGGTTCCGCACGAGAAACACCGCGCACCCGATCCCATCCCACCCCAATGAGCCGCAGTCGGCACTGCACGGCCATCCCGCTTGGAGCAAAGGAAGACCCATGACCGTCAACACCGAACTGTTGGCCTCCTGCTGGACGTCGGCAGGAGCGACCGGGCCGTCGATCGGCACGGAAATGAGTCCGGTCCCCTTGCGGGAAAGGATCGAGGCCGCCGGCCGAACCGGCTGGTCCGGGTTCGGTCTTTTCCACAAAGACCTCATCGAAGCACGCCAGACGTTCGGGTTGTCGACACTCGGCGCGATTCTCCGGGACAACGGGATGAAGCACGTCGAGTTCGAGTTTCTGACGGACTGGTGGGCCGCGGGTGCCGCTCGCGCCGAATCGGACCGCATCCGCAACCACATGTTCGAATGCGCTGGAGAACTCGGTGTGCAGACGATCAAGGTCAGTTCAGATCTCTCACCGACCCCGCGCCCGTCCGATCAGTACATCGAGCACTTCGCGTTGCTCGCCCGCGACGCCGAACGTCATGGCGTACGCGTGGCGCTGGAGTTCATGCCCATGGCCCACCCCCGAACGGTGCGCGAGGCGGCGGACATCGTCAGGAAGGCGGGAGAGCGTGCTGGAGGACTCTGCATCGACATCTGGCACGTAAACCGCGCCGGGACGTCCTACGAGGAGATGACCGCCGCGGTCGACCCCGACATGGTGTTCGTCGTCGAGCTTAACGACGCCGCCAGCGCCCCGGATGGCACTCTCTGGGAAGACACCGTCAATAGCAGAAGATACTGCGGGGAAGGCGACTTCGACGTGCCGAGGTTCGTCGCAGCAATTCTCTCGACGGGCTATCGAGGCCATTGGGGGGTGGAGATCATTTCGGCCAGCCACCGACGGACTCCCGTGGAAGACGGGCTGCGCCTCGCACACGACGCGGCGATTCGGTCGTTGGAAGACACACACGACCTCACCCGGATCGGAGGCGCTGCCACACCATGATCAAGTAGGGCAGGAGGATGCGGGCCTCAACACCGATGACTCGACCTGCCGAAACCCACGCAACCGCATCGTCGTCAAATGACACCGTGCACCCAGAAAGGCCAAACATGAACACATTTCCTCCGATCACAACGGTCGGCAAGGCGCGCGTCGACGGCAAGCGCGCCATCGTCACAGGCGGCGCCTCGGGCATCGGCCGTGCAATCGTGGAGACCCTCGTCTCCGAAGGGGCGAGCGTCGCGATCTTCGACGTGTCCGAGCGCGACGGAAAAGAACTGGCCGAGCGCCTGACCTCCCGTGAACGTCCCGTCACATTCCACCGCGTCGACGTCACGGTCGAGGACTCCGTTGCCTCCGCGATGGAACAGGTGGCCGCCGAGCACGGAGCGCTCGAGATCCTCGTCAACAATGCCGGCATCTCCGGGCCCGCCGAGCCGACAGATGAGGTCGACTACGCGGCATGGCAGTCGATGATGGCAGTCAACGTTGCCGGCCCGTTCCTGTGCACCAAGCACGCAATTCCATTGTTGCGGAGGGGATTCGGCGGACGAAGCATCGTCGACATCTGCTCGATCTACGGCCTGATCGGCAACGCCGACGCACCGAGCTACCACGCCTCGAAGGGCGCCGTTCGTCTCATGGCGAAGACCGACGCGATGGTGTATGCACCCGAAGGGATCCGCGTAAACGCAGTATGCCCGGGCACCATCCTCACGCCGCTCAACATCAAGAAGGGCGAAGAAAGCCCCGAGGGGCTCGAAGCCTACCTCGCCGGTATGCGGGCTCTGCACCCACTGGGCGTGGTCGGCGACCCCGTCGACATCGCCCTCGGCATCCTCTATCTCGCGTCCGACGAGTCCAGGTTCGTCACCGGGACCGAACTCGTGATCGACGGCGGATTCACCGCGCAGTGACCGCCGTGGCCGTCCTCCGGCGATCACGGGGTCGACCCTCTCGGAAGTCGCCACATCGGGCGTGAGCGACTAGTCGGCACAAGGCCGCCAGATCGGCATCATCTGGCGGCCTTGGCGTTTCAGTTCCCCGTTAGACCCGGGGGTCACGGTGCGGCGTGCAGGCTCTCGAACGCCGAGACCAGCGGGGCGAGTTCCGGCACCGCGGCCGCGGCCTCGAGTGCCTCCCGTAGTGCCGAATCGTAGATCGGACGAGCCTGTTCGAGCAGCTCCGACCCTGCCGGTGTCAACTCGGTGTAGATGCCTCTCCGATCCTCGACACACAGGAACCGTGACAGCAACCCCCGTGCCTCGAGACGGTTGACCAGCCGGGTGGTGGCACTGGACGAGAGCGCGGTGGCACGCGAGAGTTGCTGCATTCGCATATGCAGCGCACGGTCCTGACGGCTGAGTACATCGAGAACTGTGTGCTCGACTACCGACAGCTCGAGCGGCGATTGCAGCGCATTCTCGAGTCGAGTCTCGACCAGATCGTGAAAGGCCGCGACCGTGCGCCATCCCTGGGCTCGCACTTCTACCGCGTCGTCAGCGAACGACACATCGACTCCTCTCCGCCGTCACATCGTTCGCACGAGCTGCCGAACGGCCGCCGTACCGGCCACACCGTGTCAGAGCTGACTCAGCACCGGGTAGTCGGTGTATCCCTCGGCGCCTCCGCCGTAGAACGTGGACGGGTCCGGGGTGTTGAGCGGGGCTCCGGATGCGAGGCGCTCCACCAGATCAGGTGTCGCGATGAAGTCCCGCCCGAAGGCCACGGCATCGGCCACACCATCAGTGAGCAGACGCTGGCCGTCGTGGTGGGACATTTCTTCGTTGGCGACCACCGGGCCGCCGAATACCTGCTTGATATGGGGGAGCTGGCTGTCGTCGGCCTCGATCTCGCGGATGAACAGGAACCCGACCTGACGTTCGCGCAGTTGCTCGGCCACATAGCCGAAGAGCGCCTTCGGGTTGCTGTCGCCCATGTCGTGTTCCTCACCGCGCGGCCGCAAGTGCACGCCGACCCGGTCCGCGCCCCACACCGAGCTCACGGCGTCGGTGATCTCGAGCAGGAACCGGGCCCGGTTCTCGATGCTTCCGCCGTAGTGATCGGTGCGCACGTTGGTGCTGTCCTGGAGGAACTGGTCGATCAGGTAGCCGTTCGCGGCGTGGATGTGGACGCCGTCGAACCCGGCTTCCTTCGCGTTGAGCGCGCCGCGTCGGAAGTCCTCGACGATCCCCGCGATCTCGTCCGTCTCGAGGGCCCGCGGAACCGGATAGGGCCGGTGCGGGCGCAGCAGGCGCACCCGGCCGGCCGCGGCGATCGCGCTGGGGGCGACCGGGAGATTCCCGTCCAGGTATGTCGGATCGGAGACCCGCCCAACATGCCACAGCTGCAGGAAGATTCGTCCGCCCGCTGCGTGCACCGCGTCGGTCACCGTCCGCCAACCCGCCGTCTGCTCCTGCGACCAGATTCCGGGGGTGTCGGGGTAACCCACACCCTGCGCGCTCACACAGGTGGCCTCGGTGATGATCAGTCCGGCGCCGGCGCGTTGCGCGTAGTACTCCGCCATCAGCTCGGTGGGTACCCGTCCCTCCGCGGCCCGGCAGCGCGTCAGCGGGGCCATCACGATGCGGTTCGGCAAAACGATGTTTCCGATGGTCAAGGGGTCGTGCAGCAGCGACATTATGCGGATCTCCTGAAAAGTTGTTTCCGGACATGAGAGCGAAGAGGTATGGGCGTCGAGTCGCGGGTCGGCATCGGTGCCGGGAACCCGGGCGACGGATAGTTGCATACGCCTGTCAAATGATTGCACAGACTCATATGCGGCGCAAGCAACTATATTTCGCGGGCGGCTGGGGCCAAGGCCGGAGAACGTCCTTCTTGCAGGTCACTGTCGGGTGCGAGCATCACTTTGACGTGTGATCGGGTGTCCTGTGCGGCGGCGAGTGCCTCGACACCGGCGGAGAGCGGGAACACCGCGGACACGATGGCCGACAGGTCGAGTCCGCTGTGTCCGACGTAGCGGATGGCGGCGGGCCAGATCGCGGCGGGCGCCCCGACCGATGTCCTCACTGTCAGGTCGCGTTCTTGGATCAGGCCCAGGCGTGCCGGCACCGGGGTGGGCCGGGAGACCCCCATCAGCAGGATGCGCCCGCCCACATCGGCGCCTTCCAGCGCATTCGCCTGGGCGATGGGATTCCCTGATGCTTCGATGACCAGATCGGCATAGGGGCGACCACCGATGTCGGCTGCGAGTTCGGGAATCGTCCCCGAGGTGGGGTCGAGCGCGCCGGTTGCCCCCAACTCGAGTGCTCGCCGGCGACGGATGGGGCTGGGGTCGAACACGATCACCTGTGCACCCGAGTGCCGCGATTGCATGAGGGCGTTGAGTCCGATCGCGCCGAGACCGTGGATGTGGACGGTGTCAGCGGCGCTGACTCCACCGATCGTGGTGAGGGCCTGCAGTACGCATGCGAAGGGCTCGATCACCGCGGCGCTGAGCATGCTGGTGGTCGGGGGCACGTGAAAGCACAAGTCGGCGGGAACGGTGAAGACTTCGGCTGCCGCTCCGTCATGGGTGACACCGAACCAGTCGTTGCCACCGAGGTGACCATGCCCGAGAACCCGATCCCCGGGCCGGAATTCGGTCACCTCGGCGCCGATTTCCTCAACGATTCCCGACCATTCGTGTCCGAGCGAGTGTGGATAGGTGATGCGGAAGGTCTCGGGCATACGGCCGTGCAGAATCTCGGCGTCGGTGCCGCAGATCCCGACGAACGCCAGCCTCACGCTGAGATCTCGCGGTCCCATCGAGCGGGGTGCGCCGCGGTGGACGAACGGTGTGACGGCCCCGTCGAGCATGTCCACGCTGAGCGTCAGCCCGGTCGCCGATGCGGCGGGCGCAGGAAGCGGTGTCATCGGTAGTCGCCTCTCGGGTCGTCGCCGGTGTAGGCCGCCGTGAGCAATCCGCGCAGGTCGGCTTCGGTGACCTCTCGTGGATTGCTGTATGGGCTGTCCACCGCTTGACGAACGACTTCGGCTATTCCGTCCTCGGGCATGCCCAGTTCCGACAGCGAAGCCGGAACCCCGAGATCTCTGCCCAGCTTCGCCACGGCAGTGCCCGGATCCGAGGACCCGGTGGCGCGTTGGAGTGCTTCGCGCGCGGCCGGCGCTGCGGTCAGGTTGTAGGCCATGACGTACGGGAGCACGACGGCGTGTGTTTCCGCATGGGGGAGGTTGAAAGATCCGCCCAGAATGTGACAGAGCTTGTGATGGAGGCCCATCGTGGTCGCACCCAGAGTTGCCCCGCACAGCCATGCCGCGTAGAGGGCATCGGCGCGGGCGTCGAGATCTGCAGGATCGGTGACCACGGCGGGCAACGCGCCCAGCATTTTGTCGACGCCTTCGGCCGCCATCAGGGAAATGATCGGTGACGCATCCGGTGCGTACAGTCCTTCGACGGCGTGCGCGACGGCATTGAGGCCGCTGGTCACCGAAATGGCCACGGGCAAACCGACAGTCAGTTCCGGATCGTAGATCACCGACCGCGGCAGCACCCGTTCGTCACGTCCGGTGCGCTTGACACCGTCATCGGTGATCCCCCAGATCGGCGTCATCTCCGATCCCGCATACGTCGTCGGCACTGCGATGATCGGCAGATCCGATCGCAGGGCGAGGGCCTTGCCGAGTCCGGTGGTCGACCCGCCACCGGCGCACAGCACGGCGTCGGCTCCGGCGCCGCGGATGAACGCAAGTGCATCGTCGATGATCGATGCCGGCACATGCATCGTGGCGTGCGGATATACCCCCAGTCCCGCTGGACCGAGTAGGCCGTTGACTCGCTCGCCGAGTTCCTGTTGCTCGGGAGTGGTGATCACCACCGCCTTCGTTGCTCCGATGGCGGTGAGCTCATCCCGTAGTTCGTCGATGGCACCGGCCCCGAAGCGGACCCGCATCGGTTGAGCTTCGTATACGAAAGAATGCATCAGTGGTTGTCTCCGCCTTCTTTGTGCAATGTGATGTCGATCTGCGCTTCGACGAATGCCCCTGTCACCCCGCACGGGTTGGCGGTGCCGCCCTCGCGTGCAACGAATTCCCGGACAAGTGAATCCTTGACCGCGAAAACAGCATCCGAGTCGAGGTAGTCGCTGCCTCCGATGAAGATGTGGGTGGTCAATTCCCGGAAACCCGGTGCAGCAACGATGAAGTGAATGTGCGCGGGGCGATACGGGTGCCGGTTGGTCGCATGCAGCAACTCACCCACCGGACCGTCTGTCGGGATCGGGTAGTACGCCGGAACGACGGAGGTGAAGTAGAACTTGCCGTCCTCGTCCGCGGTGAGCAGCCCGCGACCATTGCCCTGTGGCTGTTTGTCCGGTTGTTGCACGTCGTAGAAGCCGTGGGTGTCGGCTTGCCAGACGTCGACGACGGCATGTGCAACGGGTTGTCCCTGCTCGTCACGGACGGTGCCGTGCACTACACACAGTTGTCCGTCGCTGACGGGGGAGATGTTCTCGCCGAGCTCTCGTACGGGGGAGTCGACCATGTGGAACGGCCCGAGCACCGTGGAGTCGGTGGCGTCCGGTGTTTCGATGTCGTTGAGGGTTTCCACCAGCATCGACACGCCGAGCACGTCCGAGAGGAGAATGAATTCCTGGCGTACGTCGTCGCACTTCTGTCCGGTTCTGGTCAGGAAGTCGATCGCCGCTTCCCACTCCTCGAACGACAGGTCGACCTCGGCCACGAAGTCGTGCAGGTGCCGGGTCAGCCCGCGAAGAATTTCTTGCAGACGCGCGTTGGGCGTGTCCTCGAAACTGGCGTGAACCTCCTGGGCGAGGGCGTCCAGTCGTTGCGTGTCGCGAGTCATTTTCCGGCTCCTGCGGTCGTACGGGGGGTGGGTTGATAGGCCAGCAAGAGCCAGCGGCCGTCCTGACGAACCCACACCGCAATGCACGAGTTGTCGATGTTCTTCTCGCGGCCACCCACCGTCAGGTGTGCTCGCATGTGGCCCACGACCACGGCGGTGTCCCCTGTGACGAGGACGTCCGAGACCGGGTGGTCGATCGAGTGATACCGCAGAGCGCCCGTAGCCAATTTGGTGAGGTACTCGTCCAGCGTGTCCCGTCGCCCATCGGAGTGGGCGTAGGTCAGTGCGGGGTGCGCGAGGCGGCGAAGTGTGTCCGTATCGCCGGCCACCGCTGCCTGGTACCTGGTGTTCTCATTGGCCACGAGGTCGTCGCGATCTGCGAAGGTGGTGGTCATCGTGCATTCTCCTGTCGAACGGGTCCCGGCAGCCGACCGGTGCGGTCGAGGGTCTGCGTAAACGAAGTGATGGTGTGGCGTCGCTGAGAACCCTGGTCCGTGCGGACCTCCTACTGATCCCGGATGCATCACCGAGATGGGTTGGCTGCGAGCTGACACGTCACCTCCCATATCCGAATGTGCTGCACTTCTCTGCAAGCGCTCGCACAATCTTGGCTCTGCAAGCGCTTGCTGTCAACAGCCGACTACTTGCTCGCGCCCGCCGTCAGGCACTGCGTCGGCAGTCAGATAGAGCCTCTGCCCAGCACGCATGAGGTTCTCCGCTGGATTCGAACCAATCTCGCCACAGAGTGATGCGGTCACTGGAGGTCGGCACCCTACGACGCGGGAAAATCCTCCGAGGTGCCGATTTTGCTTCTTGGACCAGGGGAAATCCATGCGATCGCTTGCCGAAAAGCAATCGATACATCGCCTCAACCGGCAAAGCCCGTCGGGCAGGATGCGTTATTTATGCTGGTCAAACGCATTCCAAGTCGAATTTGCCGCTACGGCGGTTGACAGCAAGCGCTCGCATGGGGCACTCTTAGGCGAGCGCTTGCAAGTGATCTATAGCACTTAGCGCGAAAAGGAGAAGGGTATGTCACAAGCCAGTGTGTGGCCGAAGGCGTTCAGCGAAGTCAGTGCGGCGCGTCACCGCGGTGCGCACTGACTGATCGTCTGGAGAACCGAGGCCGCAGCGGACAGCGTTTTCGCCCTACTCGGTCACGACTTCTGCGATCAACGACATGCGTATCGACTCAGTCAGGCAGCTCGAGCGGACCCGAGCCGAGTCTGCCCGTTGAAACAACAGACTGCACCGGTTCATGACCCCTATCCGCAACCGACTCTGCGGATACATCCAGATTCACCTTCCACTAGGAGATCCCCCATGGCAATTCGCCACGTCACTGTGGGTGCTGCGCTCGCCCTCACGGGTGTGCTCGCGCTGACTGGTTGCGGGAGAGGCGGTGACAACGGCGGCACCTCTGTTGGTTTCTCCGCCGGGTTCCTCGACTCTCCTTTCAACTCCGGCCTGGTCAAGGCCGTCGAGTCTCAGGCGAACGCGGACGGCAGCGGCCTTTCGATGCTGCCCGCCACCGACGCGCAGAGCGATCCGGGCAAGCAAATCACTGATATCAACACGCTGCTCACCCAGGGCGTGCAGGGACTGGTGATGTTCCCGTCCGACAGTGATGCGATTGTTCCCGCGATCGAGGCGGCCAACGCCAAGAATGCCCCTGTCATCACGGTCGACATCGCCGGCAACGGCGGTGACATCTACATGAACATCCGCGCCGACAACGTTGCGATGGGGCGCAGCGTGTGCGAGCAGCTCGGCGCGATCACCGGTGGGAAGGGTCGAGTACTGGAGATTCACGGAGACCTCGGTACCTCGTCCGGATTCGACAGGAATCAGGGATTCAACGAGTGCATGTCCTCGCGGTTCCCGGGAGTCGAGGTCGTTTCCCGCGACGCGAAGTGGAAGACCGACCAGGCTGTCGATGTCGCGCAGACCACATTGTCCACCCAGGATTTCGACGGGGTGTTCTTGGCAAGTGATTCCGTGATGTACAACGGCGTCAAGAACGTCATGTCCGACATGGGCAAGCTGCAACCGGTGGGAACGCCCGGCCATGTTCCGTTGGTGACAATCGACGGTACGAAGGAGGCCCTGCAGGGAGTCCGCGACGGCTACGTCGACGCGGTCGTTTCACAGCCTGTTGATCTGTACGGAAAGTATGCAGTCCAGTACCTCAAGGACGCGCTTGCTGGCAAGCAATACCAGCCCGGTCCGACCGATCACGCCAGCACCATCGTCGAGTACAAGGGCAATCTGGCCGACATGCTCCCCGCTCCGGTGGTGACCACGGCCAACGTCGATGACTCCTCACTGTGGGGGAACCAGTCATGAGCGCGGCCGTATCGACCGATTACGCGATCGAAGCCACGAACATCACCAAGACCTTCGGGTCGACCCGGGCGCTGCGCGGTGCGTCGCTGCAGGTTCGGCGCGGCGAATGCCACGCATTGTTGGGCCGCAACGGCGCCGGCAAATCCACGTTGATCGCAGTGCTGACCGGTTTGGTGCACGCGGATACGGGGACGCTGACCTTCGGTGGGCTCCAGAACGAGACCGCGGGTGATGCCGTTGCGTGCGTGTACCAGAAGAGCACCCTGGTTCCCGACCTGACCGTGGCGGAGAACATCACCATGGGAGCCCAGCCGAAGACCCACTTGGGATTCGTCGACTGGAAGACCATCAACACCGTCGCCCGGGACCTCCTGAGGCGATGGGGCAACCCGCAGCTCGCCGAAAAACTCGTCTGCGACCTCGAGCCGATCGAGAAAAAGATCGTCGAGATCTGCCGCGCACTCTCTCGTGGGCCTCGGATTCTGCTCCTCGACGAGCCCACCGCGGGACTCGACGGTGCAGGAGCGACCGAGCTCTTCCGGCAGATCGAAACCCTCAAGAGCGATGGCGTGACCGTGCTGTACGTCTCGCATCACCTCGAAGAGATCTTCGCCATCTGCGACAGTGTCACCGTTCTTCGAGACGGGACCGATGTCATGTCATGCCCGATGAGTGATCTCACGATGAACTCACTCATCGCGTCCATGACCGGCAGCACCGGCGACGATGCCGCAGCACCCACGAAGAACAGGGCGCGGGCGAACGGCCATACGACGGGCTCGAAGCCCGGTACCGCACTACTCGAGATCGAAAACCTTCACATCGACAATCGAGTCCACGGCTTCGACCTCTCGGTACGTCCGGGGGAGTGCGTGGGTTTGACCGGACTCGATGGAGCCGGCCATGTCCACATCGGGCGGGCGATAGCAGGGCACATTCGCCCCGATCGAGGCCGGATCCTCCAACGCGGAAAGGCAATGAAAAGTGTTCCCGCGCAAGCGATCGACGCTGGAATCGGCTTCGTGCCCGAGGACCGCCACATCGACGGCTATGTCCCCGAACTGTCGGTGGAGGAGAACGCGACGCTGACGATTCTTCACAGGATCAAGAAGCGGACCGGGTTCGTCGATACCGACAAACGTCGCGGGATCTACCGGAAACTGTCCGACGAATGGACGATTGTGGCCAGTTCACCCAGCCAGCCGGCAGAACAGCTCTCGGGTGGAAATCAGCAAAAGGTCGTCCTCGCCCGTGCGCTGGCATCCGAACCGCACACGCTCGTCATCATCAACCCCACAGCTGGGGTCGACGTCGCAGCCAAGCAGTCGATTTACGACACCCTCACCGAGCTGACCCGCGAAGGGAAAGCGCTGATCGTCGTCAGCGGCGACGACGACGATCTCGATATCTGCGACAGAGTATTCGCCCTGCGCAAAGGCCGGGTAGTTCGTGAGTTCATCGGGGGCTTCTCCGAGGACGATCTGGTCGCCGCCGTCCAAGGCGCGGACGCGCCCTCACTCACCAACGAGTTTTCCTCTCCAGATGAAACTAGGAGTTCGTCATGACCACCAGCGTTGAAGGCGCGAAAGCCGGGCCGGCAACCCAACCGGAACCACCCCAGCCGACTGCATGGGCAATGATCCGCAACAGCACTGCGCTGCGCGAGCTGTCCCTCCTACCGGCGATATTTGTAGTCATGGTGCTGGGCTTCATCTTGTCGCCGCAGTTCCTGACGGTAAACAACCTGCTCAACAACGTGTTGGTCAACTCCGCCGTCCTCGGCGTGGTCGTGGTGGCCGAGAGCATCATTTTGATCTCGGGCTACTTCGACCTCTCACTGGAATCGATCGTCGGATTCATCCCGATGATCGCCGCGTGGCTCAGTGTTCCGTCGGCCCTGGGCGGCCTCGGAATCGAACTGCCTGCCGTTGCCACGATCGCCATCGGATTCGTGATAGCCGGACTGATCGGACTGCTCAACGGTTATCTGGTGGCAAAGCTGAAGCTCAACGCCTTCATGGTGACGCTGGCAATGCTGATCTTCCTGCGAGGCATCACCATGGGTGTGTCGGCCGGCCAAACGCTCAGTGGCTTGCCCACGCCGCTGCTGTGGCTCGGACGCACCAGCATCCTGGGCATTTCCGTGCAGGTCTGGTTGTTCGTTCTGATCTTCGCGCTCGCGTGGCTGATCATGCGCAACCACCCCATCGGACGCCGACTGTACGCAATGGGCGGCAACGAGGCTGCTGCGGAAGCCGCCGGCATCCGTACTACCCGCATGACGATCGCGGTGTTCGTCACCGGAGCCCTCATCGCAGCCTTCGCAGGCTTCATGCTCACCGGACGGATCGCCTCGGCGACATCCAATCAGGGTGACGGCCTGATCTTCACCGTCTTCGCCGCCGCCGTGATCGGCGGCATCAGCCTCAACGGCGGCAAAGGATCGATGATCGGCGCTTTCCTAGGTGTGATCATCCTGGGCATGGTCGACAACATCCTCACCCTCTCCCGTGTACCGAGCTACTGGGTGCAAGCGACTTACGGATTCATCATCCTCGCGGCTCTCGTGGTCAACCGATTCGCCAGCCAACGAGAACACCGGCGATCGGTGTAGAACCCCCTGTCAGAAACCGAAGAAAGGAAATCTAGTGACAAGTCCTCTGGTCATTTCGAACACCGGGTCACCGAGCGAGCTGCACGGCCTGCACGGCGGCCGGGGAGTCGACAAGTGGAAGAGGTTCGTAACCGGACTGATGCTCCACGCCGATTGGGATTCGTTCGAACACAACCGTGTCGAGGTCGGCGGACTCATCGGTGAACACATCCACACTCGCACCGAGGAAATCTACTTTATCGTCAGCGGGCGCGGATTGATGAAGCTGGACGACGAGACCCGCGAAGTAGGGCCGGGCGACCTCATCATGACCCCACTCAACGGCCGCCACTCGATCGAGAACATCGGCGAGGACGAACTCGAATTCATTGTCGTCGAAGCGCTTCCGCCGTCAATTGTCGAGCGCCTGCCCGGCTACCGTCCGAGTGAAGTCGTCAACTGAGCGAAAGGCTGAAACCATGACAGGGTCAACAACCACCAACAAGAAGTTCGTCAACCTCTACCGCGAACCGAGCAACATCAGCGAAGTCATGGCCGGCCCGTGGGTAGACATCCGAGTGGATACCATTGCTACCGGAGACACCCTCGAACTGGCATCCGACACCGTGGAACACGCTGGGTTCGTCATCGACGGCACCGCCACCCTCACCAACGGTGACGGGAAGGTATTCGAGCTGGAACGACAGAGCGCATTCGCCATTCCCAAGACCGGACGTGTGTCCATCGCAGCCTCATCCGATGTGTCCTTGCTACACATCGAGATGAACGTCGACTAGCCCGCAGACATGATTCGCACCGGGACGTCGACACGCCTCCCGGCGAACGAGGGGTGCGATCACCATACGGTGATGGCACCCCTCCTGCCGTTAAGCGGCACAGCGCACCGCGCTTCGGACAAAGAAGCAGACAGCAGAGACCTGCTCGCCTGAGAAAGACATACCTCAATACCACCCGTGACTCGGCGGACTACGGCTGAACATCAAATAACCCACGACTCCCGCGGTCACGAACAGCAAGCACCACGAGTACTTCACCAGCAAGTACCGACTGAAACCACTGATAAGTAGAGGAGAAGCACAATGAGCGGAGTGCTGACGGGCAAAGTCGCCATCATCACCGGAGCCGGACAGGGCATCGGTGAGGCCATTGCCCTGAGACTCGCACAGGACGGCGCTTCGATCGGCATCATCGATCTGGACACGAGCAAAGCCGAGTCGGTCGCGGACAAGATCCGCGCCTTCGGAGTCGGTGCCCGCACCGCCACCTGCGACGTCAGTGACCGTGATCAGCTGCATGCGGCGGTGGCGGAGATCGAGACCGCCCTGGGCGGCTTCGACATCATGATCAACAACGCCGGCATCGCTCAGGTCCTTCCGCTGCTCGAAGTCAGATCCGACGACCTCGAACGAATCACGCGAATCAACATCGGCGGGGTGCTCTGGGGGATTCAGGCGGCGGCAGCAAGTTTCATCGAACGCGGAATCCGCGGGAAAATCATCAACGCATGTTCGATCGCGGCCTTCCTCGGGCAGCCGGTATTCGGGGTCTATTCCTCGACGAAATTCGCCGTGCGGGCCCTGACCCAGGCAGCAGCCCAGGAATATGCGCAATACGGAATCACCGTCAACGGCTACAGCCCGGGCACGGTCGGGACCGACATGTGGGACGAGATCGACCGCATCCTGGCCGACCGCAGCGGTGTCGCGGTCGGTGAGTCCTTCCGCAACCAAGCCCATGCCGCCGCACTGGGCCGTCCGTCCACGCCGGACGACGTTGCTGGTCTCGTCGCATTCCTCGCCGGACCCGATTCGGACTACATGACGGGCCAGTCGCCCCTGGTCGATGGTGGCATGTTGTTCAACTGAACAATCGAGGACCGGGTCGGGACTGAATAGGCTCGGTGGACACGACGTCAGATCTTCGAAGGGACACGGCGTTTCGGACGTCGCTCCCTTCGAAGATCGCGTACCTCACGCCACTCACCTGCCCCGAGATGCTGCCTTGCTGATGTGCGCGTGACACAGCACGAGTACACATGCAGTGAACGGGTCGAGCCTGAACGACTACTGCACCGGACGTATGCCCGCGGGCGCGACGGTGCCGGTAGTCTCGCGAACAACGAGATGCACCGGAAGTTCGACGGACCGGGGTACGTAGGAATCCGGCTTGTCGAGCAGATCCATCATCATCTTGGCAGCCTCGACGCCCATTTCGTAGTGATTGACGGCCACTGTGGTCAGTGCCGGTGCGACCAGCTCCGCCGCCGGCACATCGCTGTATCCGACGACGCTGATATCCCGCGGGCACTCACGCCCCCGTGCACGCATCTCCTGCATGACACCGAAAGTGACCATATCGTTGAACCCGACGATAGCCGTCGCATCGGTGTTGTCGAGTAGGTGAGCAGCGGCTTTCCTGCCTTGCGCGGTATCGATGTGATCGATGGTCACGATCAAATTCTGATCGATGTCGAGCCCGTTCTCCATCATCGCGTTGCGGTATCCACGCAAACGTGCGAGGGAAGTGCTGACCTGCGGTGGACCAGCGACGAGGGCGATCCGTCTGTGGCCCAATTCGAGTAGATGATCGATGATCTGCGTCATGCCCATCGCATCGTTGCTGATCACCTGACCGACTTGCGGGTCGCCCGAACTGCGAAGCAAATTCACGACTGGAGCGACTCGCGAAAAACGATGGGGGTCGTCCGTGTCGTTCAGCGTCGAGGTGGTCACGATGAGGCCGTCCACTCGGCGCTCTTCCAGTGTGTGCAGATGTCGCCGCTCACGTTCGATGTCGTTGTCGGTGTTGACGATCAGGGCGGTATACCCGGCGGCGCTGGTTGCATCGTCGATTCCGCGGATCATGTGCGCAAAGAGCGGGACCGCCAGGTCTCCAATGACGACACCTATCGTCGAACTCCGGGCGCTGGCCAAGCTGCGCGCCATGGTGTTGGGCCGGTAGTCGAGTTCCTCGACAGCGCGCATGACACGTTCGAGCGTTTCTCGGCTCACTTTGTTCTGGGTCCGCACGTTCAGAGCCCTCGAAACGGTGGCAGGGTGCACGTTTGCCAGTTTCGCGACGTCGTCCAATCGCGCCCGCATAGACCCCGCCTTCCGCTGAGGATCGCCCAGGAGACTTCCCTGACGTAGTCGCAGTATACCGAAATGTAAGCGCTTGCACAAATTCGAGCAAGATTCGGCAACCTCGCCGCACACCCTGCCAAAGCGCGTTTAGCTCAGGTCATTGGTGGACATCTGACGGCTACTCCGCCTTGATGAAATCTCAAACCCGGCGATTGCGAGGGATCTGAATGCGATCGCTTGCATCGCCTGGCGCAGCATAAGTCGATGGCGCCATCAGCTAGCGAGTGGCCGCGGGTCCGCATCATCTCAGCTCAGGCAGTGATCAACTGGACGGGTACGCCCGATCCGACGGGATTGATGACGGCATCGAGGATCGTCCGCTGGGTTTCGGCGAGGTGATCAGTGCATGCGTTGGCCGCGGCGTCACCGTCGCCGGCGAGGATTGCCCGGCACATGGTCCGGTGCTCGGCGAGGGAGGTGTCGAGGCGCTGGGGGCGTGAGTGCGCGATGATGCGCAGTCGGGCGCTGTGGGGGCGTAACTCGGCGATGGAGCGGGCGAGGTGCTCGTTGCGGGTGTGTGCGATGACGGCCTGGTCGAATGCCTCGGCGAGCTCGTAGAACCGGTCCCGTCGCTGGTCGGACGGCGCCTGGTCCGCGAGAGGGTCGAGTCCGTCGAGGATCT
>NZ_JARJBD010000064.1:0-60927 GCF_029269925.1 Rhodococcus sp. T2V | reverse complement strand
AACGAACCCCCAGCTCAACCGGGGGTTCGTCCGTCTTCAAAGCCGTAACTTCGGGTTAGTGTGCCAAATCCCGAACCAGCAAGCCCTCTACCAGCGCAGACGCCACGTCGACCCTGGCAATCCCCTCCGACCTGTGCAAGTCAGGTTCGGCGGTGAAGATCCGGTTTTGCAGCCTTGCCGCGGATGCACATTCATCTGTTCGGCCAGCCCGCCGGTGCAATAGGAACCATGCCGGTACCGCCAGCGCAGATCCACAATCATTTCCGCGTCGACCACTCGTCCGCCTGGCCTATCGGGATATTGATGTCACGTGAGGGGGTAGTCACCCGCCCATCAAGCGGGTGGGTCGTAGTGCACCCCGCGCACTCACCCATCCACTGTGGAAGAACCGACATTATGACCCATCGGCCCTGTCGCGGTCATCCTCACGGCCTCGACGATCCCACCGGCGAGGCCGAACACCACTGAACGGCTTCGTCGGGCGTTTTAGCCTCATTGATCCAGGGTGCGGAGACTCCACCTCGGGCACCTCCGTGAACGCGTCGGCGAGGTTACGGTGACCGCAACCTCGCCGACTGCCCGTCCGGATGAACGGATCATCCGCTATCTGTGTCAGCTGGCTACGTCAGTTCCCGGCGCGAGCTTGAACGATCGTGTTGCTGGGCGTTCGAACGCCCAGCCGTGACAAACAATGCCGTGAAGACCTGCGGACCCGCCGGCGACCACGATGTTGAAGTTGTCGGGAGTGTTAGTCATTGGGACCATGTTGCCCGGTAGGATGTGGCTTTGATCGGTCTTGCCCTGCGGGGAGTTCACCGTGCCCTCGATCAGTTCCTTCTGAACTTCCTTCGAGAACTCGCTCAGCGGGACCTGGCTGCGTTCCCAGAGAAACTGCCGCACATCCGCAAGGTTCGTGAAACCGTCCCTGTACATAATGTCGGCCCAGTTGCCGTTAATGATCACAGTCATCGGGGAGCAACCCACAATGATCCATGAGCCGGCGGTGGTCCTCATACTGGTGGCGATAGAGTTGAGATACGACTCGCCGGTCTGACTCCAGATATCGCCGATCTCAAGGAACGAGTTGGCACTCAGAGCCGTTACACAGTTCTCTTGGCTATCGAACCCTCGCTGTACATGAAGTGGGCCCCAGGGGTTTCGCTCATCCCACTCGCCGATGCACATCGTGTATCGCATCGGTGAGCCGTGCACCGACTTGCTGACGACGCTTGGGATTGACCCCGCTATGTTGATCATGACTAATCGCAGTGCCCTGCCGATTGTGGCGTTCGCGCGGCCACCAATTCCGAAACACTGGAACTGATAATTGATCCCGAGCGCATCGCGGGCGGGACCGTTGACTACCAGGAGTGGAGTGATGGGATTACTATTCACCGCCATATCACCGAGTCTGAAAACCGGATCTGCAGCCGCCTCCACCGCAGCCAGAACGGCAGGGAAATAGTCCGGCCGGCAACCAGCCATAACTGCGTTGGCGGCAATCGCTTCCACTGTGGCCACACCCCCGCGCGGGGATAAGACCCCGATCACTTCATCCGAGGGACGATCAACAGTTTTCAGCATCGCCTCAACCCGCTCGGGCGTCGGCGGAATTAGCGGGAAACCGTCCCCAAGATTCTCTTTCTCCGCGAATTCATAGAAACTTTCGGCAGTGGCGTCGCTAGGAAGTCGGAGTACAGCTGATGTCACGGGTTCTACCTCTCCCGGCCCCATCCGGAACCTTAGAATTGACGTACGAAGAGTGTGAACTGCACCGGACGCCTTTGAGAATCAACGCGCAGCGTGCCGGTCAGTACTCTTCACGGGGATAATTAAGCGCAGGAAAACCGGGCGGTGCCCGAAGTTTCCGCTCGCGTGCGGAGTGCAGGTTGCGAATATTGCTAGGACGAGGCGAGCTGCGTGAGCGCGGCCTCCACATCAGCAACTCGCTCGTCGGCGATACTGATGATCTCGTCTTCCGTCATAACTTCGTAGGCTGCGGGGAGTGAAATCACCGGCACATGAGCTTGTTTCTTGTACTGCAGAGTCTTCTCGGCCAGCGTTTGGAAGCCTGCAGTCACGATGACCACAACGGGCAGCCCCCTCGCTGCAAGCTCCGCGGCGGCGGTGGCCACGCTGTTGGTGCAAGACCCGCAGTTGCCAAGTCCGATGACCGCAGCGTCAACACTGCTAGCAATCTCGTCGTAGCGCTCGGGGAGATACGGGCGGTCGTCCTGCCACCGCCGGTGCTCGATCTCTTTGCCCGGACCGTCCAGGTATGCCTCCAGCCGCTCTCGGTAGTACGTCCACGAGCGCCACCCCCCTTGCGTGACGACTGCGAGCTTCTTCCCCTGCAGGCTCGGCAAGCCCGACACCGCGACTCCATCACCGTCTGCGGCCTTGCCGCGCGGGTCGATAAGCGTGAGGTAATCGGATACTGCTACGTCACGACTTGGGCTGTCCACAACGCTCATATTGTTCTCCATTCCGATGGCGGAAGCCCCCCGCGGGCTAACAAACCATCATTAGTAATGACCTCTGACCAACGCTACACTCGTCCAGATCCTTCGTCCATAGAGTGACGAAGTTCACGAAAGTCGCCCTGCGCCCCTGCATGACACCCATAAGCAGCCCCATCCAGAGATTCGGCCGGGAGCGGCGAACGCGGCCTCCTGCCAGCACTCTGTGCCCGGAAGGCGCCTCTGTAACCATTTTGCACTCAGGGACTGGACACCGCCGGCTCCGGGAGGCCCCTGTAACCGCGGCGGTGTTGACGCCTTGCCCTGTCAACCCCTGCCCGGCATTCGGCCACGGGGTTGACCAAGGCGAATGCTCTCATTCAGGCCACGGCTCGCGGTTGGCTCGTGACATACGCTAAGTACCCGAACCCGACCGGTCGCTCCTCGGTAGTTACAGACGCCCCCAACATGACGGCGTGGACTCTCACCTCGTGTACGTCCTCTGGCACGTATTCGGCCATCGGAGCCCTCGACCTGGAGTGGACGACTGTGGACCGGTACGGACCACCTCGCCACCAGCTCTCGCGATGCCGACCGGAATCAGCGCCAACCTACGCCCGGCAGCACCCACCGCGCGCAAATGCGCGAAGCCACCTCAGAATGTTGCGATGGGGTTGACCGCGCTGCCGGAAGTGGCTTCAAACCGAATTGGGGCGGCCGACAGTAGGAAGTCCCACTGTTGAAGGCGTTCCGCAGTCTGCGCGCACTCGTAGAGATCGCAATGATCAATAAGCCACAAACCCATGGCCGACTGCCCCACGGTGTGAATCGGGAGAGGTATCGTGTCGTATCCAGACGGCAGAGTATCCTGCCCGGTATCGCAGCCCACATAGGCGACGTCGCGTTCGCGTAGCCACGGCAGACAGGCTGCGTGCCAACCCGGCTGGCCATCTATCCCCGAAATACGTCGATCCGTCTCACGGCGCATACGGTCGTAGCCCGTCCGCAGCAAAACCGCATCGCCGGATTGAACTACGACATTCTGGCGCTCCTCCGCAGCAGCAAGATCTTCCGGAAAGATTGGTTCGCCGAGCTCCAGCCAGTCGACCCCTCGCGCCTTGGGAATATCGAGAAGAACGCCACGTGTCATCAGGCCGGCCGAAGCGACATTGACGCTACCGAATTTGATCCCGCCTTCGGCGTCGACCACGTCGACGACCTCCCGGGCGTTGTAGAACTTACCGTCCCAGAAGATATGCGAAACCGCATCTAGGTGCGTGAACGCAGCATCGTGGCAGTCGTAGCGCACCTTCTCATTGACACCTCCCCATCGGTGTTCCTCCGGAGGGAAGTGCTGCACTTCCGTGTCCCGCGTGGTTGAGTCGGTAGCGGTCGCCACATCCCACGCGCATGAAACACTGATCCCATGCCTGGCGGCCGCGATTCCACGCAACCGCGCCTCCGGGGTGATGAGGTTTAGAGTGCCGAGTTGGTCGTCCAGTCCCCAACGTCCCCAGTTCGACAATTTGGTGAAGAAGCCGAGGACATCGTCGGTAGTCGGCGGATGCTGTCGTGAGTACACAAATGCTCCTAAAGAAAGGTCGTCAATCCACCCGTAACGACGAGTCCTGGCAATGACGATCGGTGAGCTGCGGTCTTAGCCTGGTGACCGCGTTGTCCAACCACCATCAACCGGCAGGTGGACTCCGGTTATGAAGCGGGCCTCATCACTGGCCAAGAACAAGGCAGCCCTCGCAATATCCCAAGGATCCCCGGCGTGGCCGAGCGCGCTTTGCTCGCCGAACGGATAACTCTCGACGTCAAAACCTGCGTCCTGCATCGTCTGACGGCGTACCGGAGTATCAATCATGCCCGGCGAAACGGTGTTCACCCGGACACCATCGCGCCCATGTTCATTGGCGACATCGATTGTGAGGCCCAATAGCGCAGCCTTGGAGGATGCGTAGGCGGCCTGACCGCCGGAGTTGGCGCGGATCGAAGCCACAGAACCAATGTTGACAATCGAACCACCACCGCCCGCGATCATTACAGGGAGGGCGGCCCGAGTCATCATGAAGGGGCCAAGAGTGTTTACTGCCAACACTTTCGAAAAGAGCTCGGCTGTTGTATCGGCAACACCGGCGAGAGGAGTGTACGCAGCATTGTTGACCAATGTGCTGACCGTCCCATAATTATCTCGGGCTGCTGCGACGATCGTTTCACACGTGTTCTCATCGGAAATGTCGCCGGCTACAACAATGGCCTCGCCACCAGCCTCGGCAATCATTCGCTGCGTAACCGCAGCGCGATCTTCGTGAAGGTCAGCGAGGACCATACGTGCACCTTCGCGAGCGAAGAGCAGCGCGATGGCCTGTCCAATGCCGATGCCCGACCCACTCGAACCGGCTCCAACGACAATCGCAACTCGATCTTTCAGTCTTTCAAGGGAAGTCAATGTTTGTCACCTTTCACTTGCGTAGCTATTAAGAGGTGCAGCGATCCCAGCCCGATACTGTTGTGACAGAATGCTGGGTGGAGCTGCGAAACCGAAAGGCCATGGCGAATAGACGGTATCGACCCATCCTGAGCCGATGGAAGGGCAAGCTCAAGGGACCATCGTGTGCTAGAGGGTGTGGACGCGACGGCGACGAAAGAGCCACTTGTCATCAACCTTGACCAGTTCATCCTTGTAATAGCCAGCCATGGTGATCTCGCTCCGATCTTCTACTGACGTGACGAGAGTGAGATAGCACTGCCCGATTGCCCCGACTGCAGTCGGGGCAATCACGAGGTTACTATTCACATGCCAGACCCTGGCTGTGTCACCGCCTGTAATTCTCTGAGCGAGCTCACGCAAAGCCGCACGTCCTCTCGTTACTGACGTTGGCGCGTCAATCGCAGTGTCGCTTTCAGCCAGCCCGAGTTCACCGTCCTCCGTGAAGCAGTCGAGCCAGGCGTCCACATCATGCAGGTCGATCGCGAACGCAAAGCGGGAGTACAGCTGCTGGATCTGAAGGTGGTCTTCCAGCGTCAAAGCAGTTATTGCAGTCGACTCGTTCACACGCAACTCTCCTTGGTCCTCATTTTCCAAAACGAACGATGGGCTGCACCTTCGATGCCGACGTAAACGGCGTTCCGGTCCGTCGCGTCGCTATGACCTTGAGGTAGGACACTTCGATACGATGTGGTCGACCACATACACCCAACAACCCATTACAGGTGGCACCGACGATCTCGTCCGCGGGGGTTCATGGGACGACAGCGCCGGCTCACGGCTCGCCGGGCCAGGCTCCCTTTCGAGAGCCGATTACGAAGGCCTAGTGCCCATGTTGGCCGCGACTTGCGTATGGCGCCGTCAGACGGTGGCTGCTACTGGTGTAGATGAGTCTTTGCGAGCTGCCAGGTAGTGCTGTGCATCCAATGCGGCGGCACATCCCGATCCGGCCGCAGTAATGGCCTGTCGGTAAGTACGGTCGACCAGGTCGCCGGCCGCGAAGACTCCATCCAGATTTGTCCGAGTACCGTCATAGGTCACGACATAGCCGTCATCGTCAAGGTCGACCTGTCCCCGGACCAGATCACTGCGCGGATCGTGGCCGATCGCGACGAAAAGTCCCCCAAACGGGAGCTCACTCTCGGCACCGGTCGTGCTGTCCCGCAGCCGCAGTCCGTTGACCGAATCATCGCCCTGAATCGCAGTTACCTCAGAGTTCCATATCCACTGGATCTTCTCGTTGGCATTGGCCCGATCAATCATGATCTGGCTGGCTCGCAAGGAACTACGCCGGTGAATCACCGTCACCGACGTCGCGAACCGAGTCAAGAAGTCGGCCTCCTCCATTGCGGTGTCACCACCGCCGACGATCGCGACATCCTTGTCCCGGAAGAAATACGCATCGCAAGTCGCACACCACGACACGCCATTTCCGGAGAGTTCGTCTTCGCGAGGAATCCCGAGCTTGCGGTATGCCGAACCCATCGCGAGGATTACCGCATCAGCAGTCCACTCGTCCGTGGAGGTGCGCACGATCTTGATCGAACCAGTGAGGTCGACCTCGGTAACGTGGTCGCTGACGAGTTCAGCCCCGAACCGCTCAGCCTGGGAGCGAATTTGCATCATCAGTTCGGGTCCGGTGACACCTTCAGCCGCCCCGGGGAAGTTCTCGACCTCGGTGGTGTTCATCAGTGCGCCGCCGAACTCACTGCCCTCGAATAGTAGCGGCTTCTGATCCGCGCGGGCCGCGTACAGTCCTGCTGTATAACCGGCCGGACCGGACCCGATGATGATGACACTTCGGTGATTAATCACGATTCTCTCGCTCCGTTCAAAGTTTCGAAATCTTCATGCCCAGAGGTCAGACCTCGCCGGGGCTCGGATGGTGCGCTAACGCCTCTGGCGTTGAAGCCGGGATCCGTCTCGCGCACTACGAATCCATCGTCACCAGCTCAACGACCTTCAGATCGAGCGGGCAACTCGTCTATGAATTCTGTCCCCTTCGTTCAAGGCATCGATCCGCTCCAAGTCGATGAGTGACAGCTCCCAGGATCGGCGTTTGAGCGTGGCTCTTCTCCAGTTTGTCCCTCAGGATCGGAGTGTATCCAACTTCGATCCTTCGCATTCCACTCTAGACTAATGATTATTCGTTAGTCTAGAGGTGAGGGTAGGAAATGTGGCCCATCGCGAGTCAGGGCTCGAGCTCGGTGAGCCGCGGTTCTCGCACGGACGGCGTCGTCCGTCGGTCGGTCGGTCGGTCGGTCGGTCGGACGAGGAGAACGATGAAATCGCCACCAGGTCCAGCGTAAGGGCGGTCGGATAGTGCAATGCATAGGCGACCGCGGGCGGGCGATGATGCGCGGGGCCATTTGCGCCACATGAACAGCTCGAGGAACATGATCCCATCAGATCGACCTGGCTTGAGGTCGCGGAGAGCGTTACCGCCGGCAACTGAGGCTCTGCGTTGGTTCGCTCCGGACAGGCTTCAATGCGCTTTAGCCGTCGACTACCAACAGTATCGATCTGCCGATCTCTTGACCCCGTTGCTGCAGCAACGTTTGCGGCAGACCGCCAGGGTTCGGCGAGCCAACGTGAGCGGCGCCTCGTAGCGTCCGCGGCGGCGACGGCCCCTGACTGTGGCGCATTTCCGTCGCTGCCAAGTCCGTGTCCTACCGATTTGCGCCACAAATCATGCCAAGACTGCGCCGGCACGAGTGCGGACCGCAGATCAGTTCCGTATCGCACGAGGCGAATCGTGGCCTCGTGCGGTCAGTCTTGCGAGATCGCGGTCCACGCAGAATCTGCGGCGGCTGAGGCGATGGTGCCGGATCGAACGGGGCCGTGGCGGACTGCCCGTTCCTCAGCAGGGCAAATCGATCGATCCCGCCAAGGAGTTCGGCCGTCACCGTAGTCGGAGGACTCCGCCGGTCCATGCACGAACTCGACGAGAGGATTCACAAGAGGACCCGTGTGGATCCCTCAGCGACGGACGACGACAATCACAAATCACTGATGACCGTGCCGCGCTCATTCGCGCCGATACTTTACATGGCTGATGCGCCATGGGACGCCCGGGTTGCGCCGGCATCTGGCAGAAAGAGGAGCATGCAGCCTTCCCGCACTGCCGCCAACTGACATTGCTGTCGGCCGAGCTGCATTCCGCTTCCGCCTACGACCGCATCATTACAGAATCGGCCACCATAGCGGACCCAACGCCGACTTGAGAGTCACCGAAGTGACTCGTGCCGACCTTTTCATGGGCGGATCCGGCCGCAGGGCTCACGGACGTCCGGCTGCTTACGCAGGGTTCTCCACGCCATACATACCTATACCCCTATACCGCGCTCCTTTTGACAAAGAATTCAGGTTGCCCTGGCCACCTTGGCCGGCATAGCGCCCTCCCCCTCCGGCACTAGCATCACCTCCGACGAAGGCATGAACGGTATTGGACGAAAATCTGCAGCGCCTTCTGCTCCGACGATGCCCAGCGCGAACCTACTGTATCGGTCGGCGATATCAGCCGCCGACAATAGGCCATCCTCACGGAACCACCGGGCGACGGATACACACATCTCACGAATCGCAAAGGACGCCACCTTCGGCGAGTCGACAGTAAAGACTCCCTCGTTCTGCCCATCGACAATCAATTGACGGAACCCACGTTCGTGTCGACGCCGAATATCCTGTGCTACAGCATGGTCAGGATCATGCAAGTGAATTGCCTCCTGATTGACGATCAACGCCTGGCGCCGGTGCGTCGCGTGCCGGTAGGCGTACGCCGCGGTCGCGGCACGCAGCCGCTCGATGGGATCGCTGTTCTCTGCCAGCACGCGCTCAAAATCGCGGACAACGTAATGGAGCGTCTGGAGAACGATCTCGCTCAACAGCGAACCCTTCGACTCCATGTGGTTGTAGAGGCTTGGGGTTCGTATACCCAACTCCTGCGCGATCTCCTTCAAAGAAGTTCCGTGGTATCCGCGCTCGGCGAACAGCGAAAGCGCTGCCTCTCGAACGTCGTCCTTCGTGACCGGCGTAGCGGCCACCGACCGTCCGGCCCCGTGCCGCTTCATGGCTTTGCCTCTTTCAACTCCACGGTCGCCTCCATGCACACCGACCTGAACTCAGTCGACAATCGTCGAGCTCTATCGTGCATACCAACCAACACAGCACGCCGTCCGTCCGTCCGTCGTCCGTCCGTCCGTCCGAAGAATGACGTTGGACCGTTTCGGGCAGTGCTGGTCGGACAGGCCGACGTTGTTCAGTTTGCGACGGCATTGGCACAAACGTCATATCCGCACGCAGGTTCACTGCATCGACTCCACCGGCTGCGTCCGCACGTTCACCGATATTCACGTACTGATACGCATCCTTGTCGAGTGCGGTGTTGGCCGAAATGTGGGTGCGGAAGAGCTCACCAGTCGAGATGTGCGGCATGCCGTCGGTGACCGCGAGCGACTGTTCTTGCGCACCGTTTCTTTCATCTGACTGACCGCGTAGGACAAATCGCATGGGCCGACCCTTCGAATTCAGTGGCGGCGTGTGCGTTCCCCTCACACCGCCGGGTGGTCCGAACCGACCCAGGCAGCCGGGACGGCACATACTAATGATAGTTAGTATAGTCGTGAGATCGCTCGCCCGTCCAGGCGAGATGGTCTGACGGAACTCGGTCCTCGCTATTGATCCAGGAGATTTTCCGAAAATGCCGATGCTCATCATTCATGCCGTGATTGCGTGCGCGAGTCTGATCGCGCCCCGCGCAATCCAACGAGTCCTTACGAATATCGCCGTGGCACGAGCCGACGCAAGGTGGCTAGCGACCGTAGCGAGCGAAGATATGGAGCCTCTAGACCGTCGTTGCCCTGACGACAGACTGGGCTGGGCCGACAGGGCGCCCTTTCGGTAGATGACCACCGGCTCGCAACCCATATTGTGTCGGTCAAAAAAGAATCGCTGTATACGATGCTAGTGCGTGACGGATTCGGGGCGAGGTGACGAGCTAATTTGACCGATGACGAGCGTGGCCGTGCGCTGGGCCAGCTGGAATCTCTCCCGATTACGCGGGTGAGAGCGGGCATCGCAGATGCACTGTGATCTCCGAGAACCATTTGCGCCATCGAGCGATGGAATTCAGGCAGTCTAATCGCGATCGATCACGCCGGAACCACCGAACTGGACGTCCACCTCGTCTGAGCCCGGATACACCGATCGGTTGGGGTGGAGAGCGAGTCGTAACGACGAAATGCCCTGCCGTAGTGGAAGAATCGATCTTGTCTAGGGATCAGTTCACACCACACCGGAGGGCATCTCGCAGATGCAACTATCTCACACCCGGCCCGTCGCCGCGGCAAGGTTCGACGACCCGAATCTGATGTCGACCGCGGGACTTGTCCCGGTGATGGCATTGGCCCAGGCCAGCGGCCTGCTCACCCTCGCCGATCAATACCTGAGCGTGCCGACCGACAAAGGTGCCCACGCCGGCTACAAGATCGGGTCCCTGATCGGTGGGATGGTCGCCGGCGCCGACAGCATCGCCGACCTGGCACTGTTGCGGCACGGGGCGATGGGGACCGTCTTCGACCGCCCCTATGCACCGTCGACCCTGGGATCGTTTCTTCGCCAGTTCAGCTTCGGACACGTCCGGCAACTCGACGCCGTCGCCTCGCGGTTCCTGGGCAACCTCGCCGAGAAGACCCCACTGGTCCCCGGCATCGACACCGGGCGAGTCCTGGTCGATATCGACGATTCGATCATCGAGGTCCACGGCCACGGCAAACAAGGCTCCGGCTACGGCTACTCCGGCGTGCGCGGACTCAACGCCCTCATCGCCACCGTCACCACCGAGACCGCTGCGCCGGTGATCGTCGGCCAACGCCTGCGCCGAGGAGCGTGCGGCTCCGCACGCGGGGCCGCACGGATGGTCTCCGATGCGCTGGCCACCGTCGACCGGCTGCGTTCCCAGGCCGGCGGGGCGGACGGCCACGGCGCGTCGAAGCCCCTGGTCCGCGGCGACTCCGCTTTCTACGGCTATCCCACCATCGGGGCCGCGCTCCGCGCCGGCGCCGATGTCTCGGTGACCGTGCGCCTGACCTCCACCATCAAACGTGCGATCGCCTCCATCGGCGACGACGAGTCCGCGTGGACGCCGATCGAGTACACCGACGCCGTCTACGACGAGGACACCGACACCTGGATCTCGCGTGCCGAGGTCGCCGAGATCCCGTTCACCGCGTTCGCCTCCCAGAAGAAAACCCACCAGATCCCCGGGCGGCTGGTGGTGCGGCGTATCCCCGACCTGCGACCACCCAAGGACCAGGGTCAGGGCACGTTGTTCGACGTCTGGCGGTTCCACGCCTTCTTCACCACCACCGACCCCGACGACCTCGACACCGTCGACGCCGACAAAACCCACCGTCAGCACGCCGTCATCGAACAGGTGCACGCGGACCTGAAGAACTCCGCACTCGCGCACCTCCCGTCGGGCCGGTTCACCGCGAACGCCGCCTGGCTGGTCTGCGCGGTGATGGCATTCAACCTCACCCGCGCCGCCGGTACCCTCACCGGCGATCCGAAGCTGACGAGGGCGACCACCGGCACCCTCCGCCGCACCATTGTCTCGGTCCCCGCCCGCGTCGCCTCCTCGGCGAGACGGTTGACGCTGCACCTCCCGCAGAACTGGCCGTGGGAAACAGCGTGGCGCAACCTGTTCGACAACACCTTCGGTCGCACACAGCCGATCCTCGCCTAACGCCCGCGATACCTGCCCGCCCTCGACGCAAAAGCCTCAGTGGAACAACCCGACACGAGAGGTCGGACGCTCAACCATGCCCGCACACCGTCCCATGCCACCCAACGAAACTCGCAGCGATCAGGCCAGCGAATCGGTGCATCCGGGCTGAGACAACCTCGCACCCACAAGACTCCACCACCATCCGCGCCTCACAGCAGCGTCACCCGATTTCGACTGAATCACCTCAGCCGGATCCTCTTTAACCAACCAAGTGGGGCACAGGTTTCCTCATCTCCCAACTGATCGGCCACAGCAGTGTTCAGCGGGTGTTGGGCATTGGAAAATGGCCTCACCTGGGTCGACCACTGGACCGAGAACGCAAACGCTTCGTCGCTAGTCCGCAGAGAAAATCGGCGATCCCCTCGCCGAATCCTAGCGAAGGTCTCAAAGTCCACGGAATCAGACGGCGCGGATTCCGTGTTGGCGACATACTGGCCGCATGGGTGTAAACACACTTCCTCCCGGCGCTGCGTGTGCGGATTTGGATAGTGTTGTCTGCGTTCGAGTGTATGAAGCTTTCGGCGCTCCTCAGGGTGTACACGTGAGGGAGGGCTTCTGTCATTGAGATGACATGCGGTGGTCGAGCCGTCATACGGAGTGCACGGTCGCATGCGGCGCTTCGCAATTTCGAGCATGAATTGGCGATTGGCCCCCGCGAAGCGGGTTGCCCGTTCGACCTTCACGCGCAGCGACGATCTCTGCAGCGATGGAAATCGCGGTCTCCGCCGGCGTTCGGCCCCCGATGTCGAGTCCGATCGGTGCGTGCAGCCTGTCGAGTTCGATGTCGCCGAGGCCGAGCAGTCGAAGTTCCCGCTCGCGGTTCAGACAGGTCCGGCGCGATCCCATTGCACCCACGTAGCCCACATCGAGTCGGAGGGCACGCTCGAGCAGGGGTATGTCGAATTTCTCGTCGTGTGTCAGAACGCATAATGCTGCCCTCGAGTCAAGCTGCTGCGCTTGCAGATACCGGTGTGGCCAGTCGACGACTATGTCGTCCGCCTCCGGAAACCGCGCTTTGGTGGCGAAGACCGGTCGTGCGTCACAGAGCGTGACGTGATAACCCATGAGCTTTCCCACCTGGGTGACTGCGCGGGCAAAGTCGATCGCTCCGAATACGATCATGCGTGGAGGCGGGGCGAAGCTGTTCACGAAGAGCCTGATGGGTGCTCGGCAATGATCCCCGGCGCCGCATTCGATGATGGTGCTGGAGCCAGCGCTCAGCATGCCGGCCATCCGGATCTCGATGGCACGGTCGAGGTCGGCGTCGCCGGTGGATCCGCGTAGCACTCCGTCGAGGTACATGTATGTCGTGTTGAGGCTGTCGAGCGAGGTAGCGAGTGCTACGGGTGTCTGTGTGGACACGGAGTGGTGCACTTGCTCCAGCATCCGCGCAAGGAGGGGTGTGTGGGGGCTGATGATGACCTCGATGGTGCCGCCGCATGTCAGTCCGGTCGCGAAGGCGTCGTCGTCGGATACGCCGAATCGCTGGTAGGACGCCTTGCCGCCTGTGATGACGTCGTGTGCGATGTCCACGACGGCTGCTTCGATGCACCCACCGGAAATACTGCCGACCACGGTGCCATGTTCGGAGACGGCCATCGCGGTGCCCGGGCCGAGTGGGGCGCTGCCGAATGTCTGGACGACGGTGGCGACCGCGTAGGTGATGTGCTCGCGGTTCCAGTTCACGAGTTGATCGAGTATCTCGCGCATGTGGCACCTCCTTTGGTGACCTACTGAGGTAGACTAATTAACATTCGTTATAATGAGCGTTTGCCCCAATCCGGGACCTGTCCGGTTCGGCGGCTGAAAAGTTGAGGATCATGACTGACTACATCGATAAGCGTTCCGCGTCCGTGCCGTCTGTTACGCGTGCGGACGTGTTCGATGCGGCGTTGACTCTGTTCGCTGAACGTGGGTACCACGGCACGTCGCTCAAGCAGGTGGCGGAGCGCCTGGGCATCCGGACACCCGGTCTGTATAACCACATGGAGTCGAAGAGTGCGCTGTTGCGTGAGATCGTCCTCGGCACCCTCGACCACGTTGTGGCGAACTTCGACCAAGTGATCGCCGAGGTCGAGGATCCGGTGGAACGGCTGCGGGCGGCGACTGAGGTCTATGCATTGCACCATGCCACCCACCCGAGGGAAGTACTGGTGGTCAATCAGGACACTTCGAGCCTCGACGAACCGGAGCGAACCACGGCGCAACACATTCGCCGAAACCACGAGCGGGCGTTTCGGCAGATCATCATCGACGGTCGGGAGGTGGGCGTCTTCGCCGTCGAGACTCCGAAGCTCGCGTCGTTCGCGATCCGCGAGATGTGTGTGAGTATCGCGCGCTGGTTCCACGTGGGCGGCGAGTTGACAGCCCAGGAGGTGGCCCGTCAGTACAGCGAATACGCCTTGAGCATGGTGGGCGCCAAACGAGCATCGGCTCGTGGCGCGTGGAAGCCGGCCGCCGCGCGCTGACGGCGCGGCGACCGGCTTCCGGTGTCTCAACTGGTCAGGCATAGGGGTCGGCGACGCCGACGTACCGGGTCTCGAGGTATTCGTCGATTCCCTCGAAGCCGCCTTCGCGGCCGAGACCCGATTGCTTGACTCCGCCGAAGGGTGCGGCCGGGTTTGACACGACGCCGACGTTGATGCCGAGCATCCCGGTTTCGAGTTCCTCGCTCATGCGGAGGGTGCGGGCAGTATCTCGGGTGTAGACGTAGGCGACGAGTCCGTATTCGGTGCTGTTGGCGACCTCGACGGCGTGCTCTTCGTCACGGAAGGTCGTGATTGGGGCCACGGGACCGAAAATTTCTTCGTGGAGGATACGCGCGTCCGCACTAACTCCGGTCAGCACCGTCGGGGCATAGAAGTAGCCATTGCCCGGGACGGGCTGACCGCCGGTGACGATGGTGGCACCGTTTGCTGCGGCGTCCTGGACCAGGTTGTGAACCTTGTCCCGGGACTCTTGGTCGATCAGTGGGCCGAGTTGGGAGTCCTCCTCGCTACCCGGCCCGACGACCAGGCTCCGCATTCGGGCGGCGAGCTTGGTCGCGAACTCGTCCGCGACGGATTCGTGCACGATGAACCGATTCGCCGCGGTGCACGCTTCGCCCATGTTCCGCAGTTTCGCGACGATTGCACCTTCTACGGCGGCGTCGACGTCGGCGTCGGCGAACACGAGGAACGGCGCGTTGCCGCCGAGTTCCATGGAGGTGCGCAGCACCTGCTGCGCCGAGTCCGCGAGCAGTCGCCGGCCGACTTCGGTCGATCCGGTGAACGAGAGCTTCCGCAGCCGGGGATCTGTGATGAGCGGTGCGGTGACCAGCCCAGCGCGCGAGGTGGGAATGACATTGAGCACCCCGGGCGGTAGCCCGACCTGCTCGAGGACCTGCACCAATAGCAGCGTGGTCAAGGGTGTCAGGGTGGCGGGTTTGACGACCATGGTGCACCCGGCAGCGATCGCCGGGGCGATCTTGCGGGTCGCCATGGCCAGCGGAAAGTTCCACGGAGTGATGAACAGGCAGGGGCCCACGGGTCGTTTGTGGACGAGCAGCCGGGTTTTTCCGTCGGGCGCAGCCGCATATCGACCCGACACCCGGACGGCCTCCTCGGAGAACCAGCGGAGGAACTCGGCGCCGTAGGTCACTTCGCCGCGTGCCTCGGCGAGCGGTTTGCCCATTTCTAGGGTCATCAGGAGCGCGAAATCGTCCGCTCGCGTGAGTACGGCGTCGAATGCGGCCCGCAGAAGTTCGGCGCGCTCCCGAGGGGCAGTTCGTGCCCACCCCTTCTGGGCCGCTGCTGCGGCGTCGAGAGCGGCGGCCCCGTCTGCGACGGTGGCGTCGGCCACGACGGCGAGTTCTCGACCGGTCGCCGGATCGTGCACGGGGAATGTGTTGCCCGTTTCGGAGGGGCGCCATTGGCCGCCGATGTACAGTCCGGCCGGGACCGCTTCGAGCAGTGCCTGCTGGGTTGTCTGGGTGCTGGTCAATGTTTCCTCACTTCTCGTCGAATATGATGACTTGCCGGATGGCGTTGCCGTCGGCGAGTTGGTCCATGGCAGAGTTGATGTCCGACAGTGCGATCCGGGACGAGATCAGCTTCTCGACCGGGAGTTTTCCTTCGCGCCACAGCTGCGCATACACCGGAATGTCGCGGGCCGGGACTGCGGAGCCGAGGTAGCTGCCGATGACGGTGCGCGCGCCGGCCACCAGACCGAGCGGCGAGATCGAGGACCGGGCGTCCGGGGCAGGGAGTCCGACGGTGACGGTGGTGCCGCCGGGAGCGGTGGCAGTGACGGCAGTTTCGAAAGCGAGCGGGTGTCCTGCTGCCTCGATAACGATGGGGGCCTGGATGTTCCGTTCCGCGACTTCTTGGGGGGTGTAGGTGGCGGAGGCGCCCAGTTTCATTGCCTGGGTGAGCTTGTCGGGGTTCGAATCGACTCCGATCACCTCTCCCTGGCCGAGGGACAGCGCAGTGATCAGAGCAGCCATGCCGACACCCCCGAGCCCGACAACCAGGACGGCTTGCCCTTGCTCCGGGTGGCCGGCATTGATGACGGCACCGCCACCGGTCAGCACGGCGCATCCGAGGACGGCGGCGATTTCGGGTGGAACGTCGTCCTCGACCGGTACGACCGAATGTTGGTCGACGACAGCGTGCGTAGCGAAACCGGAGACACCGAGGTGGTGTTTGACGTCGACGCCGTCGCGGTGCAGGCGGATACCTCCGTTGAGGAGGGTTCCGGCGTTGTTCGCCGCACTGCCCGGGATGCAGGGTAGTTTTCCGTCGGTTCCGCATCCGGCGCAGTCGTCGCAGCGAGGCAGGAAGGCCATGACGACGCGCTGACCGACTTTTAGATCAGATACACCGTCGCCAAGCTGTTCGACCCGGCCTGCGGCCTCGTGGCCGAGCAGCATGGGGATCGGCCGCGGACGGTTACCGTCGACGACCGACAGGTCGGAGTGGCAGATTCCGGCCGCTTCGATGCGGACAAGGACCTCGCCCGGGCCGGGCGGATCGAGTTCGAGCTCGGCGATCGAGATCGGTGTGGAGTTCGCGTACGGCCGTGGACGGCCGCTCGCCTCGAGAACGGCTCCGCGAATCTTCATAGTGTGATGCCCTTTCTTCGGCGTCTGGAAGCTCTGGCTGCGACCCGCGACTCGACTACGCCGGAGGCGCGGGGACTACGGGTTAGGTGGTGACGGCCATATCGGGTCGATGCAACCGGTGGCGCTGAATCTTCCCCGATCCGGTACGTGGAATCACTGTCACCTCAATGAATTCCGCTGGCACCTTGAAGTAAGACAACACCGCAGCGCAGCGGCTTCTCAGATCATCCTCATCGATGCCGTCGTCGTTCGCGGCCACGACGAACGCGATGGGAACCTCACCGAGCGCTTCGTGTGGTGCTGCGACGACCGCCGCGTCTGCGACACACTCGCAGCTCATAAGGACGTCCTCGATCTCCGCGGGATAGATGTTCTCCCCGCCGCGGATAATCATTTCTTTGATCCGTCCGCTGATGCGGATGAATCCGTTCTCGTCGCGTCGGGCAAGATCCCCCGTGTGGTACCAACCATGGGCCAGTACCTCGGTGGTCGCCTCCGGAAGGTTGTGGTAACCCCGCGTGACGTTCGGGCCCTGCACCCACAGTTCTCCCTCATCACCGGGGGCGACGTCGCTTCCGGTTGTGGGATCGATCAGCCGGACGGTCAGTCCAGGCAGTGGCAGACCGCACGAGCCAGGAACGCGGCCGCCGGTCGGTGAGTTCATCGTCACCATCGTCGAGGTTTCAGTGATTCCGTAGCCGTCCAGCAACGGAACGGCGGCGAATTCTTCGAACGCTTCATTGAGCGCCGTTGCCATCAGAGCGCCAGCGGAGACACACAGGCGCAGCACGGGCGCATCGAGGCGGGTGTCGTTCGTCGAGTCCATCAAGTACCGGAACATCGTCGGCACACCAGGTAGGAACGTGACGCCGTCTTCGGCCAGAGCGTGTAGCACCTGGGTGGGCGAGAACTTTGGCAGCAGGTGCTCGGTCGCCCCCGTTGCGGCGACTCCCAGTACGCACAGCACGAGGGCGTAGGAGTGGAATAGCGGGAGAGCAGAGAGCACCACGTCGGAATCGTTCAGCCCGGCGATCGGCACCCAGCACGCGCCGACCACCCAGAGGCAGCCGCGCTGGGTAAGGTGCACCCCTTTCGGCCGCCCGGTGGTCCCCGAGGTGTAGAGCATCCAGCACCAGGTATCGAGGGAAGTGGAATCGGGGGCGCTGATTAAGGGCGTAGTCGTGGCCAGTTCATCATAGAAGATCACCTTCACCCTGCCCGAATGCCCGATATCGGTGACTGCTCCGGTGACCAGGACAAACTCCGCGCTGGCGAGTTCCTCTCCGCCTTCTTCGATGAGCTCGAGAACAGTGGGCAGATGTACCGCGTCAGTGAGGACAGCGGTGGCGCCGGAATCTCTGAGAATATGGTCGAATTCGTGTCTCGTCCCGCCCGGGTTAGCGCATACGGTGACGATGTCGGCTCGGGGGGCGACCAGATATCCCTCCACCACTTCGACGCAGTTGTCCAGATACATCAGAAGCCGGTCGCCCGCGGCCAAGCCGAGATCGCGGAGGTGACCGGCAATGCGCGCTGTCCGGGAGTCGAGTTCCGCGTACGTCACGGCCTTGGTCGAGTCGCGGAACGCCACCTGATCCGGCCGTTCAGCAGCGTGCTTGGCCAGCAGTTGAGGGACGGGCACGATTACGTCGGTGTGCAGCACGGTATCTCCTAGCCTAATTAGTGTTAGTTAGCATAACAGTCGAAGCGACGCCCCGGAAGAGGACGCTGCGCGGGAAGCCCCGATTGCACGAATGGCGAGACCCTTCTCTGGCTCTGACACTCCCCCGGATCGGACGGCGTCGGACAGTCGCGGCATTTCACAGTCCTCGACCAGACTTCTTGACGTGAGCGCGATCACAGCTGCATACTAACGCATATTAATTAGTCCATGCGACAAACGCCACTTCGGCGCCAGTTGGAGAGGAGGTTCATGGGAGTGGATCACTTCACGATCGGACGTAGCCTGAATGCGCCCGTCGAAGCGGGCGTCCAAAAGATCTCGTCCTCAGCGCATTTCGCGGAACTGCCCGAACGCCGATCACGATTCGCCGGAAGACCTTGTCGGCGCGGGTCTGTGGGTCGTCGCGTTCCTCATGCTGATCATCTCCGCCCTGGACTTCATGGGAGAGTTCGGCGGGAGCGCGTTCGCCACCATTCTCGCCGTGGTCGCCGGATTGGTGTGGTCGGCTTCGGGTGCGCCGTCTCATACCCTGTGGTTCAACGTCAAGCGCCAAGGTGCGACCGAACGCGAGCGCGCAGCCGCCTGTGTCGGAGTAGTTGCGATCGTTCTGGGTCTTCTTCTCGGATCCGGGATCAATGTCGCGCTGATCGCCGGGTTGGCGTTGTCTATCGCGGCGAGCACGGACTTGTCGGCCCTCGCTCTCAGCCCAAGCCGGAAACCTATCAATATCGTCGGCGCCGTGACCGGTATCGGCATTGGGCTGTCCCCTCCCTCGTCCTGATCGCCTTGGGTCCTCAGACATGGCTCTGCCGACAGCGCCCCCTTCCCGCTGATCTTCACAGTGTTGGTATCGATCACCGTCGGGTTCGTGACCTACTGGATCGGGACGATCCGGGATAAGCGCGACGTTCGACGAGATGACGGCTTTACCGAACTGTGGGTGCGCTCCGAGACCGGGCTCGGCGCGAAAAATAAGCAACCTGACGGACAGTCAGCGCGAGAAATTTCCCCCGCAACCACAAATTGAAGTTCTCATTCACTATCAGAGGAGCGGACTCGTATGAACAGCCGTGAATATCGCCTACTACGTGAGAGGCGGCGCGCCGCCCGGATCGAAGCCAACCGAAAACGAACACATTCTGACGTCGAAGCGGAGCACCTCATCGGGTTCGCCCGCATGTGGGCACCATTCGGCGGCGCCTCAGAGGAGGAAATCCTTGTACATTTTGGAATGACAGCACATCGGTTCGTCGACAGACTATGGCAGGTCATTGCTGAATCGAGATGCACCGAAAGCGAGATACTCGGCTTAGCGCGCGTATACCCTCGTAACCAGGGAATAACGGCATCGATTCGGTGACCGAATACGTCGGCACGGAATGATGATTCAACGATTCCGGGCACCTGCTAACAACGTCAGAGCGACCGGAACTCGGCAGGACGCAATATGCAACTAGGTACGACAGCGACATGTTCGACTTGCACTCCTCCGGGAGCCAACGGAAAGACCATTCCCCCGGAACGTTGCAACCGCCTTCTCGAATTGGTCGATCCGGTCGTCCAGCGTGAGCGATTCGCTCGCCGATTTTCAATCACCGACTCCGAGAGGCTGCGGGGCACCCGTGGCCCGTCTGCAACGACAAATCCCCGCCGATTGACCATCCGTGGACTGTGCTCAAATCTGAGCGCTCCTGACCGTCGAGCTATTTCGCGCCGCACTACTAATAGTGCGTCAGCTGAAATGATCGCTGAAAGGCCGATGCCGGCGGCGGATTCAGCACGTAGTATCGAGCTTCCGTTGACCTGTGACGAGCATGATCGAGTTTGACTTGGCCTCAGGGATCGTCGGGGTTGGCGGTGCGATACGAATCGCGCCGGCGCGTGCCCGACCATCGAGAATATCGACGACGCTCCTGCAAATACGTGGCGAAGATCTCAGGACCACGACACTGGCTTAGAATGAACGTTTCCGTGGCTGCGGACACCGTCGCAGCCACGGAAACCTTTCTGGGATCGCCGCGGTTATCCGATGGCCGACTCGAAGAGCTGGCGGAGGTCGGCGGGGATCGGCTCAGGGCGCCGGGTGTCGCGGTCTACATAGACATGCACCCATCGGCCCCGCGCGGCAACCGGGGAGGTTTCGGGCAGCTCGGCAGCAAAGAGCGCGAGGTCATAGGTGACACTAGTGCGACCCAGCCTGGCGACGCGGATACCTACTTGCAGGGCCTGGGGGAAATGTAGTTGCTCGAAGTACCGGCATCCCGACTCGACCACGACGCCTAGGGTCGGGGCGGTGACCGGGTCGACTCCGGTCTGTTCGATGATCCAGCCGTTAATTGCTGCATCGAAGAGTTGGTAGTACACGGCATTGTTCAGATGACCGTACATGTCGTTGTCGGACCATCGTGTGGTGGTCGCGCGGCGCACCGTGAAGTCTGCCACCGTCGGACTCTCGCTAACTTCGATCGCCTCAGCACTCATCGTTGTCTCCTGTCATTTCGGTCCGCATATTGCGGCGATGGAATCTGTTTCGTCAAATATATTGCAGCTGTTGATGTTTGAACAGCACTCCCCCTCCCCGATGCAGTCGATCCAGCGGCGGATGCGAGTTCTCTGTCGGGATTGACACGGTTCGACGCGCTCCGTATCGTTAATACTAACGATTATTAGTTAGGATGGTTCTTGTGGAACTTACCAACACCTTCTCGGTGGACCTTCCCGTGGCCAAGACCTGGGATGTCCTCCTCGACCTCGGACGGGTGATCCCCTGCCTGCCGGGCGCTGCGGTCCTGAGCCTCGACGGCGACGAATTCGAGGGCGCCGTCAAGATCAAGGTCGGCCCGGTCTCGGCCCAGTACAAGGGCGCCGGACGATTCACCGAAAAGGACCCGGCCAACTACCGCGCAGTCATCAAGGCCGAGGGTAAGGATGTCGGTGGCCAGGGCGGTGCCAAGGCGACCATCACCGCCACCCTGTCGGAACAGGGAACCGGAACCGCCGTCCACGTGCTCACCGACCTCGCCCTCTCCGGGCGGGCCGCCGGGTTCGGTCGCGGAGTGATCGCCGACGTGTCCAACAAGATCCTCGGACAGTTCGCCAAGAACCTCGAAGCCGAAATTGCCGGCGGCGCAGAATCCGGCGACACCGGCACGCCGCAGCGGCTGAAGTCGATCGACGAGGTCGAACCGCTCGATGTCATGGGCAGTATGGGTGGCACCGTGATGAAGTACGCACTGCCCGGCGCCGGAGTGCTTGCCGCGGTGATCGCGCTGATCGCGCTCCTCGCCCGGAAGGGCCGCGGACCCGCACCGGTGTTCCCGCCTGCCGGTTTCGGCGGTGGCTACCCGGCTGCCGGGGCCGGTCTGCCGCTCGTGATCAATCTCGTCCTTCCCACCGGTGCGCGCCATGATCGAGCTGTCCTCGACGCCGGTCATGCCTTCACCCCGCACCGCAACGCCGAGGAGGCCCGATGAAGGTCGGCTCGATAGTTCTCGCCCCCCTCATCGACGGCGCCGGCCGCGAGGATCCTCGGGAGGTCCTGTTCCGCCCCGAAATTCCGGGCGATCCCTGGGACGACCATCCGGAACTACTCACCGAGGATGGAAACCTCGAACTCGCCGTCGGCGGGTATCTGATCCGTACCGGTGAACGCAACATTCTCGTCGACGCCGGCGTCGGGACGATCGACAACGGCAAGTATCGCGGCGGCCAGTTCCTCGAAAGCCTCAAGTCGCACGGGCTGGATCCGGTCGACATCACCGATGTGGTCTTCACGCATCTGCATTTCGACCACGTCGGGTGGGCCACGAAGAAGGGCGCCGTCGTGTTCGAGAACGCCACGTACCGGGTGCACAAGCTCGACTGGGAGCATTTCGTTGAAAACCCCGCCGCGGAGCCGGGTGCTGTGCGCAAGCTCAAGCCGCTCGAGAGTCGGCTCGAACTCTTCGCCGGCGATCTGACCCTGGCCCCCGGACTCGACGCCCGGCACACCCCCGGCCACACCCCGGGATCGACGACCTTCATCGTCTCCAGCGAGGGACAGCACGCCGCTCTGATCGGCGATCTCGCCCATACTCCCGTCGAACTCGTCGAATCACACTGGCATTTCGCCTTCGACTTCGACTCCGTCGCGGCCGCCACCGTCCGTGCCGACTTCGTCGAAGAATTCACCGACACCGATACCGACATTCTCGCCGCCCATTTCCCCGGCATGCAGGCCGGTCGATTGACCACCACCAACGGTGCGCCCAGCTGGATCTACACCAAGGAGAACTGACCATGAACCTCGATCTGGCAGACAAGACCGTCCTCGTCACCGGAGCCGGCAAAGGCCTCGGCCGCGCAATCGGCATGGCCTATGCGGCCGAGGGCGCCAATGTGGCCTTCCACTACAACTCCTCGGCTAAGGGCGCCGAGGAAGCGGCGAAGGAAGCGGCCGCACTCGGCGTGCGTGCCATCGCCGTCGGCGCCGACCTCGCCGATGGGGCCGCCGTGACCGCCGCTGTCGACGCCGTCAAAGCCGAACTCGGACCGATCGACATCCTGATCAACAACTCCGCTGTCACCCAGAGCAAACCGTTCCTGGAAACCACAGAGGAGGACTGGGCTCCCCAGATCGAGATCACCGTCGCCGGCACACTGCGGGTCACCCAGGCCGTGGCCAAGCAGATGGTCGACTGCAACGTCGAGGGCTCGATCATCAACCTGATGGGCGACTCCGGCCGGGTGGGTGAATCCCGCCTCCTCGTGACCGCCACGACCCGGGCGACCACGGTGGGACTGACCAAGTCCCTGGCAAAGGAACTCGCACGCCACAAGATCCGCGCCAACGCCGTCTCCATCGCACTCGTGCAGACCGGCAGCCTCGACGCCCACACCGGTAACGCCGACGACGCGAAGATGAAGCGCATCCTCTCGGCATATCCGCTGCGCCGCTTCGGCACCCCCGACGATGTCACCCCGACAATCCTGCTGCTGTCCTCGCCGAAATCGTCCTGGACCACCGGTCAGATCGTGTCCGTCAATGGTGGGTACTCGATGCCATGACACACGAGCATGCTGCAGAACCCGTCACCGGCGCTGTCGGCCGGTCGGTCCGCCGCAAGGAAGACGCGCGACTGATCACCGGCCACGGCCGATACGTGTCCGATCTCGACCTGCCGCGGATGCGGCACGTCGCCTTCCTCCGTAGCCCCTACGGGCATGCCACGATCACGCACGTCGACGTCACCGCGGCGCAGGACGTCCCCGGTGTGTACGGCGTGTTCGCCGGCGGAATGCCCGCGTTTCGGTCGGTCGCGCTGCGCGCACAGTCGGCGCTCCCGTCCTACGTCGAGACCGCGCAACCCATCCTCGCGTGGCAGAAGGCCCGATTCGCCGGTGAGGCCGTGGCCGCGGTCGTCGCCGACAGTCGCTACGTCGCCGAAGACGCGATCGAACGGATCGACATCGACTACGACCAGCTGCCCGCGACGGTGATTGCCTGGGAACCACCCGAGGTCCCGGTGCACGACGAGGCCCCCGACAACGTCCTGCTGGAACGCAAGTTCGATGCCGGGGACGTCGAGGACGCCTTCACCCGGTCGCATGTCGTCGTCGAACGCGAGCTCACCACGAATCGGCACGCCGGCAACCCGATGGAATGCCGTGCGGGAGTGGCATTGTGGGATCCGGTCGACGACAAACTCACCTTCTGGTCGGGTACACAGATTCCGCATCTGGTGCGGAACATGCTCGCCGAGCTGCTCGGTCTGGCCGAGTCCAATGTGCGGGTCATCGCCCCCGACGTCGGCGGCGGTTTCGGCACCAAGGCCGTGCTGTACCCGGAGGATCTCGCGTTGTGCGTGATGGCCCGCGAAATGCGGGGGTACCCGCTCAAATGGGTGGAAGACCGGGCCGAGCACCTGCAGGCCGCCGCCCACGCCCGCGACCATCGGTACCTCGTCAAGGCCGGATTCGCGCAGGACGGCACCCTGCTCGCGCTCGACGCGGATGTCACCTGCAACGTCGGCGCCTACTCGGTCTACCCGTGGACCGCGGGCATCGAACCGCTGATGGCCGGTGGTCTGCTGTCCGGGCCCTACCGGCTCGACAACTACCGCTGCGTCACCCGCGGTGTCACCACCAACACCTCCTATGCGGGCCCATATCGGGGTGTGGCCCGGCCCGCGACGGTGTTCGCGATGGAATGTCTGTTGACCGCGGCCGCCGACGAGTTGGGCATGACCGACCTCGAGATCCGGCACAAGAACCTAGTCACTCCGGAGGAGATCCCGTACCGCATGCCGAGTCGGCTTGTCGATGATTCCGGTTGGTACGGCGCATGTCTGGACAAGTGCGTCGACGCGATCGGCTACGACGAATTCCTCGCCGAGCAGCAACGCCGGCGCGAGACGGGGGAGAACCCGATCGGCATCGGGTTCGCCTGCTACAACGAACTGACCGGCCTGGGGCGTGCCGCTGCCGCCGGCCCGCGGATGCCGTTCCGCACCGGCCACGACGCGTGCACCGTGCGCGTGGATCCCGACGGCAAGGTGACCGTGCTCAGTGGGGTCACCACCCAGGGGCAGGGGTCGGAGACGACCATCGCCCAGATCGTAGCCGACGCCGTCGGCGTCGGCTACGACGACGTCAACGTACGCATCGGCGACACCAACGAATCCCTGTGGGGTTTCGGCGCCTTCTCCTCGCGGCAGGCGGTCATCGGCGGCGGTGCCGCACACCGAACGGGGGAAGTGGTCAAAGCCAAGGTCCTCAAGCTCGCCGCCGCCTTGCACGACATCGACGAGGGCGAACTCGACTGCCGCGACGGCGAAATCTGGGGCCCGGACGACACCAAACCTCTCGCCACGTTGGCAGAGTTGGCACGGATCGCCTACCTGGAGTCGAACAAGCTGCCCGAAGGAATTGAACCCGGCCTGCAAGCCACCCGATTCTTCGATCCGATCCGCGGTGCCTTCGCCGCGGGCGCTCAGGCGGCCACCATCGAGATCGACCGCAAGACCGGCGACCTGACAATCCTCAAATGGGTCTGCACCGAGGACGCCGGCCGGGTGATCAACCCGATGGTGGTGGAGGGACAGATCGTCGGATCCATCGCGCAGGGTATCGGCGGTGCCATGTACGAACACCTGATCTACGACGACGCCGGCAACCTGTCGACCGGAACGCTGATGGACTACCTGATGCCGACCAGCCACGAGGTGCCGGAGATGATCATCGAACACATCTCTGTCCCCGCCGACAACCCTCTCGGGGTCCGCGGTGTCGGCGAGGGCGGCACACTCGGCCCCAACGCCGTCCTCGCCGGTGCGGTGCACAACGCGGTAGGCATCGAGATCCATCACCTCCCGATCACGCCGGCCACCCTGTGGGAGGCGCTGCGATGATCACCCTCACCGAGCACGGTGACGTCGCGGAGATCACCCTCGATCGTCACGACAAGCGCAACGCCCTCGATGTGGCGCATCTGACCGAGCTCACCGCCGCGGTCGAGGGATGTGTGTCGGCGGGGCGGCGGGCACTGGTCATCACCGGCGCCGGGAGCGCATTCAGTGCCGGTGCGGACTTCGGCGGCGTCTACGGCGACGGGTTCCGCACCGCCCTCTACACCGCGCTGCGTGCGATCACCGCGGCACCGATTCCGGTGATCGCCGCGGTCAACGGGCCCGCGATCGGGGCCGGCACACAACTGGCCATCGCATGCGATCTGCGCGTCGTAGCCCCGAGTGCAAAGTTCGCGATCCCGACGGCCCGCAATGGGCTTGCCGTCGACCCGTGGACGATCCGGCGACTGGCCGGACTGGCCGGAGGCGGTACTGCCCGCGCGGTGTTGCTCGCCTGCGACACGCTCGACGCAACGGCGGCCCTCGCCCGCGGGCTCGCGGACAGACTCGGGACGGTCGACGAGGCCCGGGCGCTCGCGCAGGAGATCGCCTCCTACGCCCCGCTCTCGCTGATGTATTCCAAGCGTGCGGTGCAGGCGCTGACCGAACCCGACAGCTGGGACGACCGGCTCGACGCCGAGTTCGATCAGTGCTGGGCGAGCGCGGACTTCGCCGAGAGCCGACTCGCCCGCGCCGAGAACCGTTTGCCGAAATTCGTGGGAAAGTGAGGATGCACCCATGAAGGCTGCACCATTCGACTACAGCCGCCCCTCCAGCATCGCCGAGGCCGTCAAGACCTTGGAATCCGCGGGCGGCGACGGCAAGGTCCTGGCCGGGGGACAGAGCCTCGTGCCGGTCCTGGCGATGCGTCTCGGTCGTCCGTCGATTTTGGTCGACATCAACCGCGTCCCCGGACTCGACACGATCCATAGGCTCGACGACACCACCGTGCGGGTAGGTGCCCTGGTTCGGCACTCGATGCTGATCGAGCAGACGCACCTGCCCCTGCTGTCGGAGGCGGCGAAGTGGATCGGCCACAGTGCCATCCGCACCCGGGGCACCACCGGCGGCAGCATCGCCCACGCCGACCCCTCCGCGGAGCTCCCGGTCGTGGCGACCGCATTGGGGGCGCTCGTGCACGTCCACGGGCCCGGCGGTAGCCGGACGGTATCCGCGGACGACCTTTTCGTCGGCCCCCTCGAGACGTCCCTGGACGAGAACGAGATCGTTACCGCCGTCGATTTTCCGATTCCGGAGCGGTCGGGTTTCGCGGAATTCGCTCGCCGGCACGGCGACTTCGGGCTTGTGACCGTCGCCGTAGCCGAGGTGGCCGGAACTGTGCGGATCGCGATCGGCGGAGTTGGCGCCGTACCCATCCGACCACTGGCGGCGGAAGCGATCCTCGCGGACGGGCCCACAACCGACGACAAGATCGCCGAAGCGGCGCGCGTCGCCGCGACAGCGATCACCGCAGCGACGGATCTGCACGCCTCGGCCGACTATCGAGTCGCGATGACCGAGGAGTTCACGCTCCGCGCACTGACCCAGGCAGTTGGAATCAAGGCAGGAGTGAACTGATGCGAATCGAACTGACCGTCAATGGGGAACGAGCCTCGATCGACATCGAGCCCCGCAAGACCCTCGCAGATGCGCTCCGTGAAGATCTCGGGCTCACCGGCACCCACCTCGGATGCGAGCACGGCGTCTGCGGTGCCTGCACCATCCTGGTCGACGGCGGCCCCGTCCGGGCATGTCTGATGTTCGCCGTGCAAGCCGATGGGTCGTCGGTCACCACGGTCGAAGGGATGGCCGCAGACGACGGTACCCTGCACCCTCTGCAGCGGGCGTTCTGTGACCGACACGGCCTGCAGTGCGGATTCTGCACCCCGGGAATGCTCATGTCCGCGCTTGATCTGCTGCACCGGGAAGTCGAGCCGAGCCGGGAACGGATCCGCGAAGAAATGTCGGGCAACATCTGCCGATGTACCGGATATGTCGGCATCGTCGACGCGGTCGAGGAGGCAGCCGCGGAAATCAACCGCATCGGGACAGAGCCGGTGCACGAATGCCCTGCCCACGAGCACGAAAACTCCTCGACAGAGCGCACATCGGGAACCCAGGCGGAAGTCGCCTCCGGCCCCGAACCGTCGTTCCCGAGATGACGAGGAGAAACGGCATGCCAGATGTACTCGCCCGCATCACCACTGAACCGATCGATCCGGTCGAGGTCAACGCGGCGGTTGCAGGTCCGGAGAACGGTGCCACGGTGTTATTCACCGGCGTTGTGAGGAACCTCGACAACGGCCAGATAGTGACCGGCCTCGAGTACCGATCTCATCCCGACGCTGAACGATTCCTATACGACTGCTGCCGAGGTGTCGCGCAACAGTTCGGGCTCTCCGTCGCTGCGGTACACCGGGTCGGCACGCTACGCGTGGGTGATCTCGCCTTAGTGACGTCCGTCGCCGCACCGCACCGAGCGGACGCCTTCACCGTCTCCAAGCTGTTTGTCGATCGGATCAAGGTCTGCGTACCGATCTGGAAACACCAATCCTTTGCCGATGGCACTGTCGAGTGGGTCGGGGCACCAACGTCCAACCTCGAAGCACCAGCCTCGTGACGTCCGTCGGCCTGGGTTACCCACCAATTCGCAGTCGGCGTGTTCGATCCGGACGCCAACCGCTTCCGGACCTGATTGACGAATACGGCGGAGTCGCACGCGACCTCAGGGTTTCGATAACCGAGAAATGTCCGTTGCGATGTACTTGCTGCATTACCGAACAGCGGCTTTCCGCGATCGACTCGCGTGCGCTGTTGACCGAATGTGTCGGGATCGGGCAGGACGAGAAGCGGGGCGACGGTGGTGAGGAGCCAGGTCGCCATGGCGGCTCATCGGAGATTAGTCGACCCGTCGACGTTGTGTCCGCCACCTCGGCGTACGAGAGAGCGATTCTCCGGTGTCGAAACCGCACGTACGCCGGGAACTTCGACCAGGTGTGAGCGACCTCGGGACCGTAGTTCGAGTCTTCTTTGGGCACTTCCGAAAACGCTTTCGCCCCTGTGACACCGACCAGTGCCCGCCGAACCGATTGTGAACCCACTAAGGAAAAATCATGACCGCCGCCGTCCCCCGCAGCTCGCGTCACCGGCTGCGCTGCTCCGTCGCCAGCAACGCGATAACGAAGCCGTATGGTTCGCGGTTGCCAGCCGTGTCGATAGCGCTGGGGGCGTTGTCCATCGCGTCGTTCTGGGTGGTCGGGCTGGGCTTCATTCTGGGAGTGGCCGCGGTGGTTTGCGGCGCCGGCGCCGCGTCGCGGTCTGCGATCGCCGACGACGAGGCCGCATCGATGCGGGCCATGCTGGGGATTGTCGTCGGCACCTCAGGGATCATCGTCTCCGCGGTAGCCTTGTTCCCTGTGCTGGCGCAATTGTGACACCGCGCCGCGCATGTGCCGGGCCACTTCCGTCGCGCCGAGGTTCGCGCCGTACGCGTAGGCGGTGAGCACGTACCGGCCCAGAACGTCGCCGCGGATCTTCGGGTCCGACCCGGACGCCGGCCCCAGATGTCGCGGCCATCCGGTCAAATAGGCGGCGCGGGTGAGGATGTCGAGCAGACTGCGCTGGTGCACCGCCTGCTCCAGCGCCAACGCGGACGGGCGCGCCGGTCGGCTCCCTTACGGCGCTTGAGCGTCGGCTTGCCGTCCCCGAGGACCAGATCGGTGTTCGCCGGGTAGCCCCCGTCGACCGCGGCCGCGGTGCCAGTGAGCTGGCGGCGGTAGAACGCGACCAGAGCCTCGGCCTCGGCCGGGATGCCGGCCTGTTCGCAGAACTGCGCGGCCAGTGGCGCGCACTCATCCCAGCTCATCAAGCTGCCCGCCCAGGTCGGCGTAGGAATCCGACCCGACCACGGCGACATCGCCCGAGCGCAACTCGGCGGCCAGGTGGGAGAACACGCACACCTCCAGGTGCCGGCGCGACAGCATCCCCGGGCGGTTCTTCTCGCGCAGCACCTTGCGCCACATCACGCTCGCGAACGCGTCGACGTCCACGGTCACCGTGTGCCGCTGCCCGTCGCGGCCGTGGGTGGTTCTCTCCTCGATCCAATCACCGCGCCGGTGCCGGTTGGCGCGGATGAACTCCACCGCGTCCACCACGCTGCGGTCCGCCGTGGTCGGCACCAGGTCCAGTGCGCCGACCAGCGTGAACAACGCCGGGCGGTGCGAGCGGTAGAACCCGTTCAACAGCGGCAGGTAGTTGTTGCCGTGATACGCCGACACCGCCTCCTGCGCCGCGGACAGCTGCTCCAGCCCGCCGGCGGACTCGAGCGTCTTGAGCAGCAGCCGCTCGGCTCGCTCGGCGACGTCGACCTCCGCACCAGCGCCCGCTACAGGCGGCGGGCCGTCGCCGGAGTCCGGCTCGGGTGGGGTGGTCGCCTCGCGGGCGCCGGCCAGAACATCCCCGAGCACGCCGATCAGCCGCTCCGTCTCCGAGCGGTGCGCCTCGCGCAGCTCCTCCAGACGCTCGCGGCCCTTATTGTGCAAGACGGCCATGCGCTTGCAGAACACGGTCACCACCTCGTCGCGGGCCTCCACCCGCTGCTGATGCACCAGGGCGACCAGCAACGTCACCCGCTTGGCCTCGCCAGTCTTGCGCATGTCATCGACGCCCGCGACTCGCGCCTCACCGGCGAAGTGGGCGACCTTGCCCGGCGGAACACCGTCGAGCCACGACTCGGTCGGCCCGATCGCGTCCAGGGCCTGCACATGCGCCAGTCGCGCCTTGAACTTGCCCAGCGTCGCCGCCCGCGCCGGGGTCTTGATCCGGTCGAACTCGCTGCGCCGCGTCGCCGGGTCCACCACCAGCAGCCGGTCCAGCCGGGCCCGCTCGTCCCACGCCGGGCGCCCCGACACCAGGGCGAAGAACTCGCCGTTGACCTCCGCGCGGATCGTCGCGGCCATCGCATCCAGCGTCGTGTACCCCGGTAGTTCGCAGCGGGCCCGGACCAGTTCCTCGAGCGCCACGTTGATCAGGTCGGCCGGGTTGTCCTTGGTCTGCACCGCCACCCGGATCGCCTGTTCGGCGACCGCCCGCACCTTCGCCGCCTCGTACCTCACACACAGGTACTCACGGACGAACTGACGGTGCCGTTTCGCGGTGCGGTCCGCGTCCGTCTTCGGCGTCACACCGCCGGGCAGGTCCAGCACCCCGCGCACGGTATCGACGACCACGGCCGGGATGTCACCGAGCTTCGGGAAGTACCCAAGCCGCTGATATGCCTTCAGCCTCACCGCCAGGGCAAGCAAGTGAGGATCCGCTCTGCGTCTTCTCGCGCGCCCACGCGACCAACCGACTGATCTGCTGAGGAGGCTGAAATCTGTCAGGCGGCCGAATAGGGACGGCCTTGGTCGTGTGGACACGCTTGATCTCACCGCCGAGTTCCTGGTGCCACCGCTGCCCACGGGCATCGGTGTACTCGACGGCGAACTTGATGCCGCTCGCGTCACTGGTGCGGACGGTGACAAGGGTGAACCACGCTTCGTGGTCGGTGTGATCGCGGTACGGGGTCAACTGTTCAGCGGTCGGGATGAACTCGTGGAGCCGGTTGTCCTGAGCGACCAGATCAGCTGTCCTGTGCTCGATACCTGCGTCCGACCCGTCAGGTGAATCGACGTACGGAACGGTGACATCGAAGAACAAGTCTTTGCTTCGATTCTCGATCCGATAAGTGGCCAACGACGAGATCGAGTTCTCGTCCTCAACCTTGTAGATGATCAAGAGCCGGGCCTGCGCCATGTCGTTGTCCTCGCGGATCTCCACCGCCTGCCGGCGATCGAACCGGGCATGCGCACTGGCAACCGAGATGCTGAACGCGGCGATCAAGAAGGCCGCCGCCGTACCCAGCCCGCCCGCCCAAGTGCCCCAGGCCACGAACCAGTTCGAGGTGATGTCTTGCGGGCTTCGTGAGGACTTGACCACAGTCAGCACGACGAATGCGAGCGTGAACAGAACTACGGCAACGCACACCCCAATGAGGACGCATTTGAACTGCCGCTCTTCAGGCAGCCGCGCACTGTCCGCCTCCACACGGGAATGCCCCTGCCTCTTCACCTTGCGTCTCTCCTCTGCAGGGTCCACCAGCTCATTGGGGACAGATTAGACGACCGCGTGCACCGCCCGGGGAGCAGCGCAGCGTAGCTGGAACCGTGACCGGGACACTTCGCCGGACGCGCCTGTCCGGACGGATCGACCTGGGCGCACGCGGTCCGTCGGGCGGGAATATGCCGGCCTCGAATATGCAGGGTTACCAGTAGCAAGTTGGTTATTCGCATGGCCTGCGAATACGACCACTCGTGGTGTCCGTTGACAGGATAGTTGGCATTTTGACAGGAATGCCGAATCACGCTCCACAGCCCGGTCGGCGTACATGGCGGCCGAGCGGTAGCCGGCCGACTTCGAGGCCGACATGGTGCCGGTGCCGGCCTCCAGATCCAACCGGGACGGCGGCGTATCCGGGGCTCACGTTATGCGCCAAAAGCATTCTCTCCCGCTGCGTCGAACGCGGCCCAGATATGACGAAGCGTGGCAGGCATGATGTCCCATTTGACGGCCTGCCACGCTCGGGCCCAAGCCCGGAGGGCGCGGGTCGACCGCGGGATCAGCAATCCGGTGACCAAACCAGCAACTCGCTCCCACGCGTGCCGTCAGCGTTGCCGCCGACGGTACGAGCGTACCGAAACCCACTGCGGCAGAGCGTTCGAGCGGTCGGCAGGGTGCGGGATGTCGCGGCGTCGGACAGTCAGTTCCGTGGCGGGAGATGCTTGCGCGAACCGTTGAGTACGAACGTAAAAGAGGCCATCAGCAGCCCGATCAACACGATGAGTAGTTGGACCGTGGTAAACGGAGGTGTCAGCGCCGCCAGCAGAGTAGGCATCGCGAAGCCGGTGTAGGCGACGGCATAGAAGATCCCGGTCAGTTTGGCAAGTTCGTGGGGTGGAGCGAGTCGCTGGACTTCCAGCAGTCCGGACACCAGCCCGATGCCGAAGCCTACCCCCAACACCACGCTGGCCAAGACACCGGCAAGGAGGTCCTCGACGGCGACTGCGACGATCATGATCGCAAGACCGACCACCAGAAGAAGCAAAGCGACGAGGATTCCCCGCGCGCTCAAAACCGTATCGAGATGCTTCGCAGCCGGCTGAATCAGCGCACCGGAAATGAGTGCGGTCACATTCAGCAGTGTGGCGTACGCGAGACCGAGACCTCCCGCGGCATCGGCGAGCAGCACTGGCTGGTATCCATAGGAGAGGCCGCATGCGACGAATAGCCAAGGGCAATAGACGACCACGACGCGGATGAACCGACGATGCCGCACCGAGGTCACCCTCAGCGCGGATCGCAGAGACTGATTGTTCCCACCGCGCACCGTCTCTGTTGCGCTACGCAACCACCAAAGAAATGGAATCGCTACGAGTGTGTGCAGCACAAATGGCAACACGTGCGGCCACGGTGCCCATTGTGCGATTCCCCCGGCCACCAGAGCGCCGAGCGCGGATCCGAGAGTGAATGCGAGCGATGCACGCCGAGCGCCCGCACCGTCGTCCGCTGTGGGATCGAATGGTGCTCGTGACAATTCTTTGAGCCATGTGGTTCCGACGGCCATTGCGGTGCCGACCGAGATTCCCGCGAACATCCGCCCGATCAGGATGACGCCTTGCCCGAAGTCCCCACATGCGAGGAGAGCGCTGCCGAGGATACCAGCACAGACAGCAAACGCCATCGGTGCGCGGCGTCCGATGTGGTCGGACGCCGCGCCGGAGACGATCAGCGCCGGAACCAATCCCACGATGTAGATGCCAAGAAACGCTGTAACCATCGCCGCCGAGTAGTGGTCGACGTCTCGGTACATGATCAAGAGCGGGCTGAACTGATTGCCTGACCACGCGCACACGAATAACGCGCCGAAGGCGATTCGGCTATCGCGTGTCGAACTCGATGCCGCCTGGACTCGTCTCTGGTGAAATCGGACCGTCACATTGATCTCCTCCTAGCGGATCGAACTGTGCTGAAACACGTTTGCGTTCGTGGTGCACACCGATGCGGCGAAACACTTGAGAACATTGTTCGCGATCCGCTTCACATTTCGTCCCGGCCTGGGTGAGCAACGACAAGCAGGCCGAATCGCTGCCCGTCGAAAGTCCGGGCAGGACGAAGTCCACGGGGCGCCGACTGAGTGCCTCGTAGATCAGAGTGCTCAGCACACCATCCGGCACCGATGCGAGGAGTGACCAGGATGCGACGGCTTCGAGGAAGGACGAAGCCGCGCTCTGGCAGTCACGGTGCGGCTGAAGGAGCAGGACACCCGCAAGCAGGCGGGCCGTACGACTGCCGTATCGCCCGCCTCGTCAACTTAACGAGCGGCGTAGGGCGTCGATGACCGCGGTGGTGCGCGGGTCGCTAGTGATGCCTGTGCCCAGCTGATTCTGTGCGTACCCGAAACCGACCTTGTGTTCTCGGTCGGCAAACCCCAGAGCGCCACCTGCACCGGGGTGTCCGAAAGAACCTGCGGTGAGAAGGGGCGTACCTGGGTCGTCGAGTTGGAAGCCGACACCGATTCGGGACGGAAGGATCGCTACCAGGTCCGGGCCGTTCACCTGTTCCTCTGCTGCCGCTTCAACCGCGTCATCGGAGAGCAGACGGATCCCGTCGACCGGTGCGACGCATGCCGCGTAGAGGCGCGCTAGGGACCGTCCGTTGGTGACTGCGCTGGCCGCCGGCTGCTCCATCGCCAACGCCCGCGGATCATTCCAGGTCGTGGCGTCGGGAGTGGGCAATTCGCCGTTTGCGGTGAAGGTCCGGGAGAAGGTCGAATTCGGATCTGCAATCGCAGCGAGGATCTTCGACATCGCTGCCGCGAACTCTGGGTCGTTGTGCGCCGGGGACTGAGCGCTCGAGTCCGGGATAGCGTTGCGGAGCGGGGCATAGTCGATTTTTGACACGTCCGGTACGCCCACCCAGAGATCTAGGCCGAGTGGTGCGGCGACCTCACGAGCCAGAACCGAGCCGAATGTCTCGCCGGTGACCCGAGCCACCATTTCGCCCACCAGCCATCCGAAGGTCAGGGCGTGGTAACCGTGACCGGTCCCCGGTTCCCAGATGGGTGTCTGCGATGCGAGCGCTGTTGCCGCCGGCTTGCCTGCGAAGAGTTCGTCACGGGTGAGGAATGGTTCCAGGTAGGGCAAACCTGCCTGGTGGCTGAGGAGTTGTCGGACAGTGATCTGGTCCTTTCCTGCAACCCCAAACTCCGGCCAGTAGTCGGCGACCGCCTTGTCTAGGCCGATCAGACCACGGTCAGCAAGGAGATGGACGAGTACGGACGACACTCCCTTTGTGGCCGAGTAGACGAGAGTGGCCGTGTGGGCGCGCCAGCGCTGATCGTCGGCGGCCAGTCCCCCCCAGAGGTCGACGACAGGTTGCCCGTCGACGTAAATCGCCAACGAAGCTCCCACCTCTCCTCGTTCGCGGAAGTTTTCCTCAAATGCGTGCTTGACCAACTCAAATCCCGAAGCACACGTTCCGTCAATGTGAAGCTGTTGCGTCATAACTTGTTCTCCAGTGTTGAACGATCGCCTGACGTCCACCGAGCGGTCAAGGCGATGTGTGGATTGCCCGCGAAATTCTGCTGCGGCTTGGTCGACCGGATGGCGCCAATGGATTCGTTTGCGCGAATTGTCCAAAGGTCGCCCACGGCTACGATCGAGCCTCTCGATTCGAGCAGACGGAGTTGTTCGAGAGCTCGCTCTAGCGGGCTTCCCCTGCGACTCGGCTCAGTTGCTCGTGGAACTGATCGTCGCGCCACTCGTTCGGCGACGAGATGCCGCGATCGGCGAACTCGCCTTCCAGACGCCTGAGATCGACCCGGCGGATCTTGCCCGAGATCGTTTTCGGCAGCTCATGGAATTCGATCCTCCGGACGCGCAGGTAGGGTGCGAGGTTTTCGCGGGCATGCCGAAAGATGTGGAGGGCTGTGTCGGCGGTGGGTTCGAAGCCGGCAGCCAGGACTACGTACGCCTTCGGGACAGCCAGTCGAACCGGATCGTGCGCGGGTACGACCGCAACTTCCGCCACTGCCGGGTGCTCGATCAAGACGCTCTCGAGTTCGAAGGGACTGATCTTGTAGTCGGAGGCTTTGAATACATCGTCCGTTCTGCCCACGAAGCTGAAGTATCCGTCACCATCGACGGACGCGACGTCTCCTGTGTGGTAATAACCTCCGGCCATTGCTTCGGCATTCCGCTCCGGATCTTGTTGATATCCCGTCATCAACATCACCGGTCGGTTCTCGGACGCGTTGAGATCGAGACAGATCTCTCCGTCGACACCGGTTTCGGTCACCGGCACGCCTGTCACGGGATTTACCAGCACTACCGGCGCTCCTGGCAGCGGGCGGCCCATCGATCCGGGTTTGACTGGTGCACCTGGAGTGTTGCCGATCACAGCGGTGATTTCGGTTTGACCGAATCCGTCCCGAAGAGTGAGTCCCCACCGGTTTCGCACCTGGGCGATTACCTCGGGATTGAGCGGCTCGCCGGCGCCGATGAGCTCTCGGAGTGCTTTCGGCTTCTCGCCCATATCTGCCTGGATGAGCATGCGCCACACCGTCGGAGGGGCGCAGAGCGACGTGACGTCCTTCTCTTTCAGCTGCTCCAGCAATCCTGCGGCATCGAAACGCTTGTAGTTGTAGACGAAAATCGTCGCCTCGGCGATCCACGGCGCGAAGTAGCTCGACCACGCGTGCTTTGCCCATCCAGGTGATGAGATATTCAAATGAACGTCCCGAGGTCGGAGGCCCAACCAGTACATTGTTGTGAGATGACCCACCGGATATGACACCTGTGTGTGTTCCACAAGCTTGGGTCGGCTTGTCGTGCCTGAGGTGAAGTACAGCAACAGGCGATCGGACGTTGTTGTTTCAGGATGCGGCAGGGGGGATCCATCCTCCGATTGCGCGTCGCTGATACTGCTCCAGCCTTCAGCAGCCCCCACACAAATGCGGCCGTAGTCACCGGGCACGCCGTCGAATTTGCTGGTGTCGTCTGCGTTGCAGATGACGTGGCGAGCATTGGTTCGGTGAAGCCGGTCGATTAATTCCGCTTCGCCGACCGCGGTGGTGGTCGGTACAATGACAGCGCCGAGTTTCATCACTGCGGTCATGGACTCCCACAACTCGACCTGATTGTTCAGCATGACGATTACGGAGTCACCCTTTTTCACTCCCTTCGTCGCCAACCAGCGCGCAATCTTGTTGGAATGCAACCGAATCTCGTCGAAAGATCGCGACGTTTCCGTCCCGTCTTCATTGAGGATGACCAGCGCACGGTGGGTGTTGCTTGTAGCTATGACGTCGAACCAGTCGATGGCCCAGTTGAAGTTGCCCTCTATTGTTGGCCAACGAAATTCGCGTCTTGCACGATCGAGGTCGTGTTGGCATTCGATAAGGGCGTCCCGTGCCGCGCGAAATGAGGCCGTATTGTTCGTCATTTCTCTGAACTTTCTGTGAAAATGTCGTCCCAGTTTCCGTGCGCGTCGGGCCCACGTTCCTCGCGCTGTATCTGCGTGACTGATGGAATTTAGTGCGAACCAGTTGTGGGTTGGGCCGCGTGTGCGGGGGCGACGTCGAGGCCGTCGAGGGCACCCTCTTCCCACCACGCATCCATCTGATCCCAGAAATCGACTTCGCTGATCTTGTACACCTCGCGGAAGGACGCTTTCGAGATGTCACCCTGCCCGTTGTAGTACCCGGGCGTGCATTCGGCCATGTAGGAAAGTGCCGGTTTTGCCGCCTCCCTGACCTTCGTTACCCATTCCTCTTGAGCTTCCTGTGTGGGCTCGATGTCGATTCCGTGGTTCATTGCGTGAGCGATAACCCGAGCCGCATGGTTGGCTTTCCGCTCCAACATGAAACCGAAGTTCACGATGTAGGCGTTCTGACTGAGACCCAGTTCGATGAAGTTCGGGAAATTGCGCGTGTACAAACCGTGCAGTGTCTTTGCTCCGTCGGAGAAGTAGTCCGACATGGTGAGTCCCGAACGTCCGGTGACCTCGTATCCGTACCGGGATCGCGTTGAGCCGTTGGTTTCGAAGCCGGTCGAGAAGACGATCAAGTCGACGTCGTATGCCTTTCCGTCCACCACCAGTCCTGTCTCGGTGATGCCGTCGACACCATCGGGCGAGGGAACCAGTCGAACGTTCGGCTGGTTGAACGCAGGGTAGTACTCGTCGTTCAAACCGGGACGCTTGCACACATAGCCGTACCACGGCTTGAGTGCTTCCGCGGTCTCCGGATCCGTGATGATCGAATCAATTCGCTTGTGAATCTGCAGCGTGAAATACAGATCGGCAAGTCCGCGTAGTTCGAGTTGATCTTCTAGCGGGAGTGTTTTGTGATCGACGTCGACGAGATCGCGTCCGTCGAATTTGCCGAACACCTGAGTCCACGTGTCGTTGACTACGTTTTCCGCCGGATCGTGCTCGTTCATGATTTCGTTGAAGTTTCTGATTCGCGCTGCCTGCCAGCCTGGTTCGAGGGTGGCGACGGAGTTCGGATCGATTGGGACGTTGTTGCGGACGCCGACGGTACTTGGCGTCCGTTGGACCACCAGCAGCTCGCCGGCGTCCTTTGCCAGGAAGGGAACAACCTGGATCGCCGTTGCCCCCGTGCCGACAACCGCGACGCGCTTGTCCTTGAGCTTCGACAGGTTGCCGCGCTGGTCACCGCCCGTGTAGTCGTAGTCCCAGCGGCTCGTGTGGAAGATCTTGCCTTTGAAATCGTTGATGCCGGGAACCCGAGGGATCTGCGGCTTGCTCAGAACGCCGTTTGAACGCACTACGAAACGGGCGCGGATGACGTCGCCGCGATCAGTTCTGACCTCCCACCGCCGCTGGTCGTTATCCCAGGTGACAGAGGTGACAATCGTCTGGAAGAGCGCCGACCGGTAGAGGTCGAAGTGCTTGCCGAGCCTCTGGGTGTGCTCATACAGCTCGGCACCGTCGGCATAACGCTGAGTCGGAATGTAGCCGGTCTCCTCGAGGAACGGCATGTACATCAGTGATTCCATGTCGACCTGGACTCCTGGGTACCGATTCCAGTACCAGGTCCCCCCGAAGTCCCCACCCTGTTCGATGATGCGGAAGTCCGTGACGCCGTGCTTGCGCAAGTAGGCGCCCGTACAGAGACCGCCGAGTCCTCCGCCGAGGAGAACCACATCGGTCTCCTCGAAGACGGCCTCACGCGTGATCGGCTGTGCGTAGCGGTCGACATCCTCGTGCTCGAGCACATCCGAGAGCCCCTGGAACTGGTCCACACCCTCGCGCTTGATGCGCCTATCGCGCTCTTTAGCAAACCGTGCGCGTACCTCGTCGGGGTCGAAATCAATACGAACCGGGGTACCTGAGACCGAAAGACGGTAGGTCATGGTTTCTCTCATCCTCTACATCAACTGGAGACACGTCTCCGACATCTGGTCGCAAAGACCGCACGGGGCCTGTAACGGCCGCGAGTGCACAACGCGGCTTCGCAGCGGCTACGGCGACCCCGCGTTTGAAGGGCTTGGGCCATCTTCCGAGAGGCCGCTCACGAACGACCTCTCCAGTGTGGTGCATCACAGTGTCGTCCAAAATAGTCTTCGCGTCAAGCTAAGTAGACGTGGTGTCTAATCACGGGAGGTGGGAGCGTCCAAGGAAACCAGCCCTTGGGCAGAGTTCCACATGCTCACGACGGGTTTTCGGATCGTCGCCGACCGTCGATCGCTCGAGCACCACCGACCCACCCCCTTGGGCGGGTTCGGACGGTATGCCGGCTCGTGCGCTCAGCGCCTATGCGCGGCAAGATCCGGCCGCGACCGCGCGTCCAGGGAGCGGCTCGAGCAGTCCGATCTGGAGGCATGGCCGACAACTTGCGACGGTTCGCCGTCGATGATCGCCGACTCGAAGCAACGAGGTGCGGACGATAGGCCCGCACGACGATCAGAGGGAATTCTGCGGCCGACCTCCGCAGGTGGCGCCCCAACTCAAAGGCCGGGTTGCAAGTGGCCGAGGAACTCGGATGGCCGAGAAGGCGACACGAACGCAATCTAGACTCGATGTCTATCCTTCTTGACTCGGTGAATATCTTGGACGACACTATGTGATCCATAGCACCTACAGATGCGCGCCGTCCGCCGGCCCTGAGGCGCAGCTGGGGATCCCAACTGCGCCGTCCACCAGCAATGTTGGGGTTCCGTCGACCCGCCAATTCGACGGCGCCCTCACTTGAAGAACGCATCCTCAATAACGACCGACCGGTCGGCTGTCCAGTCGAAATTACGACAATGAGCCGACAATGAGCAGGGAGAAGACCTTGAGACAAGAAGACAAGCTCGATGGTGGCAGAGCAGTGGCACGGGCTTTGTCGGCCGCGGGTGTCACAACCGCGTTCACACTCCACGGCGGCCATCTGGACCCGATCTATTACTCATGCCTCGACCACGGCATCGAGCTCGTTGATGTACGACACGAGTCGAGTGCTGGTCACGCTGCCGAAGGCTGGGCTCGACTCTCGAAGCAAATCGGCGTCGCCATGGTCACGTCGGGCCCGGGCCTCACCAATGTGGTCACATCCATCGCAAACGCGTACATCGATGGCACACCCGTCCTCTACCTGGCTGGCTCGCCGCCCCTGCGCGAATCCGGACTCAATGTCATGCAAGGTGGCTACGACCAGGTGGCGATGGTCCGACCCATTACCAAGCACGCGCTACAGGTGACCGATGCGACGCGAATCGAAGACCAAATCGCAACCGCAATAACAATCGCCACATCCGGACGACCTGGTCCAGTCTTTGTCGAGTTGCCCATCGATGTACTAGTGCGCCCCTGTCCCGAACCGGCATCACCGCGGAGGCCCGTCGTGCCGGCGCCCTCCGTTCCGCGGCAGCAGGAAGTCGACGCTACTGTTGCAATCCTCGAAGAAGCCGCTCGACCGGTGTTGGTGCTCGGCAATCTCGCTCGGTACGAGGCCACGCCCGAGCAAGTGAATTCGTTCATCGCCACCACAGGGATCCCGGTCGTGTCGTCAGGGCGAGCGCTCGGACTCGCCGATCCAGACGCCCCCGAATACGCGCATACGCTCGACGTACTTGCAACGGCGGCCGCGACCGGAGTGGGTTCAGCAGACGCGGCACTGGTTGTCGGGTCCAAGTTCGGATTCTCGTTGGGGGGTAGGTCGGGTTCGTTCTTGCCCCTCGACTGCACAGTGGTGCACGTGTACGCAGAGGCGCACGAGATGAGTTATGTGCGGCCACCAACTGTCGGCAGCACCGCGAACTGCGGCGAGTTCCTCGACGCAGTCGCTCGTTCGTGGCGTTCCGGACCAGACTCCAAGCGAGAATGGTGCGCCGCTCTGGCCTCCACACCTGCCGCGACCAACGCCCGCTTCGAACAGGACAGGGCTGAGCACGGCCACATTCACCCCTTCCATGCCGCACAGAAGATCATCGAAAGTTGCCCACGAGAATCGATCTGGGTGCTCGACGGAGGAGAGTCCACGGCTTGGGCCCAGTACCTCACCCGCACCACCACGCCTGGCGGCGTCTTGTCGTATGGTCAACAATCCTGCCTCGGCACCGGCATGGGGATGGCGCTCGGCGCCGCCAAACGCTATCCCGACCGGCCGGTCATCCAGATCGCCGGCGACGGCGCCCTCGGTCTGCATTTGCAAGAGTTCGACACATTCGTCAGGCACGGTGCCAACGTCATCACCATCGTGATGAACAATGGCATTTGGGGAATGTCGATTCACGGGCAACACCTGCTGTATGGCGACGACTACAACTGCGTCACAAATATCCCGGGAGTCGGCTACGCGGAGGCGGCACGTGGGTTGGGTTGCTATGCAGAAGACGTCGACAGCCTCGACGGCATCGCGCCGGCTATCAAACGGGCACTGGACGCCGACCGACCCGCCTGCATCAACGTGGCGATCAGTCCGTCGGTTGTTTCGCCCGTCACCACACTCCTCATTCGGAACCCGAAAGACGGTGATATCGCCGTCCCATATTACGAGCACATTCCCTCGCTCGACGCCTGACACCACCCGCTACCCGCTGGTGACAGAGGAGGCCAGTCACGACGCTTGACCTCCGCGCGTGCGAGACAGACGTTCACCGTCCCCTCTTCGCCGAACTTTCGCATTCCCCAACCACGTCGGTTGGTTCACGGTCGACCCGCTACCAGAAAGAACGTGCAATGAAAGCCGCTGTGTACTACGGAAATACCGATCTCCGCTGGGAGGACGTCCCCGATCCGGAGACGAGGCCAGGACACGTGAAAGTCAGAGTCGCTCACAACGGCATCTGCGGCACCGACATACACGAGTTCTTCGAGGGCCCCATGCTGACGCCGGTATGGCCTCATCTGCTCACAGGTGTCACCCTGCCGGTCGTACTCGGTCACGAGTTCTCCGGAACTGTAGTGGAAGTCGGCGACGGCGTCACTCGTGTCACCGAAGGTGATCGCGTGGCCATCGAACCCGTCATCAACTGCGGCAACTGCCACCCGTGCCGGCGCGGCGACTACAATCTCTGCGACATCAGCGCCTTCCTGGGTCTCAGCAGTCAGGATGGTGGTGGACTGGGAGAATACGTCGTCGTCGATGCCGGGAGAGTTCATGTCTTGCCGGAAAACGTGAGCCTCGAATCAGGTGCCGTCATCGAACCACTTTCGGTCGCAACGCATGCGGTTCGACGTGCCAATTCACGTCCCGATGACCGTATCGTGGTCCATGGCGCGGGCCCGGTCGGGCTCGGCATCATCCAGACTCTCGCCTTGCGAGGAGCAGAACGAATCATCGTCAGCGAGACCTCTGCACTGCGACGAAGCGTCCTGGAATCAATGAAGATTCAGGGAGTCGAGGCGATCCTCGACCCGACAGCGTCCGACATTTGCCAGGAGATCAGCGCCCGGGTAGACGACATCGGTGCCGATCTCACGTTCGTGGTAGCTGGACGATCGACGGCGAAGAAGCCCGACGGCTCGCCGTTGATCCCGCTCAATACCGCCATGGAAAGCACCCGGCGAGGCGGTCGTGTCGTGTCGGTAGCGACCCACCCGGAGATGTCCATCCATCCGGATGTTCTGACGTTCAAAGAACTCACGGTGATCGGCTCTGCCGCCTACACGAAGACCGATTTCGAATTGGTGCTCGACGCCATGAAGAAACAGCAGTACACGGTGGAACCCTGGGTGGAACATCGACAGCCTACCGACATCGCGACCGCCATGGCAGATATGCGGGACGGTAAAGCGTGCAAGGTGTTGATCGATCTCTAGGCGAGCCCAGCGGCGCGGTCGCATCGACGCACATCACGGCATCGACCGTAGGTGCCGACGGCGATCGTGCCGCCCGCACCACCGTTGCCTCCACAGACGGTGTCCGACTACGAAGACGTTGTACTGAGGCGGAGCGGGGCAAGGTCCAACGTAGCTAGGAGCATTTCATGAAGCGAGGAAGACTGCGGCCCAGATGTCGCACAGGTAGGTCAAGACCTCCTCCTGAGTCGCATCGATTTTGCCGCGTGTGGTGAGTGACAGAAGTGAGCGTGTGGAAGTCTCGAGCATTATTGCGCGCGTCCGCGCGGCCGCACGCTCGGATTCCGGCAACCGATCGAAGAAGTTGTCCAGCACGTCAATCAGGTCACCACTTGTGTTGATAAACCAATCCTCAATTGCAGGATCGGTTTGCGAAGCGGTAATCATCGCTTCGTATAAACCGTGTTTTTCTCGCCAGACCTGCTGCCATTCAGCGAGCCACTCGCGCAGATCGACGCGCAGGTCTTGATCATCGCTTTGCGCAAGAATTTCGTTGAGCCGAGCGAAGTTCTGCAGCGCATCGATCTTGCCCTCCGACAACATGTTGACGACGAGTTCGAGCTTCGACGGAAAATGGAGATAGAATGTTGCGCGACTTACCCCCGCTGCGGCAGCAATGTCGTCGACGCGTGTGCCGAGATAACCCTTTTCAGCGAATACGCGCTCGGCCGCGTTGGCCAGGCGCGTTTTAGTGACTTGTCGCTTTTCCTCGCTCAACGAGGACGGTAGAGAGTCCATGATGGAACTGATTATAGTTCGCGAGTTCTCACCCCGCTCTGGTGGCTGCGAAAAGCCACGCAATGCGCCCCATCTCAAGGGCTTGACCGCCAACCAATCAGGGTCCTGTCCTTGCGAGCAGCGCCATCGCCCTTTCTATCCGCTCCCCCACATCGAATGAGATGACGTGCAATACGAATTTGTAGTAGATGACGTGTATCCGCCTGGCCCCGAGTTCACCGCCACTGCGAACGCCGGACCCGAACTCCAGGCTGCCGCGGACGAGGACCGACTCGCATTCTGGGCCACCCAGGCCGAGCGCCTGCACTGGCACACACCCTTCTCCGAGGTGCTCGACTGGTCCGACGCCCCCGTCGCGAAATGGTTCGTCGGCGGCGAGTTGAATGTCGCCTACAACTGCGTCGACCGCCACGTCCTGGCAGGCAACGGCGACCGCGTCGCCATCCACTTCGAGGGCGAACCGGGCGATACCCGCGACCTGACCTACAACGACCTGCTCACCGAAGTGTCCAAGGCCGCCAACACCTTCACCGACCTCGGACTCGTCGCCGGCGACCGTGTCGCGATCTACATGCCGATGATCCCCGAGGCCATCGTCACCATGCTCGCCTGCGCCCGCCTCGGTCTGACCCACTCCGTGGTCTTCGCCGGCTTCTCCGCCAGCGCCCTGCGCTCACGCATCGACGACGCCGAAGCCAAACTCGTCGTCACCGTCGACGGACAGTGGCGCCGCGGCCAGGCCGCACCCCTCAAGCCCGCCGTCGACGAGGCCGTCGACGGCGCCGAATCGGTCGAGCACGTCCTGGTCGTCAAGCGCACCGGCATCGACGTCGCGGTCACCGAGGGCCGGGACCTGTGGTGGCACGAGACCGTCGACAAGGCGTCCGGCACCCATCAGGCGACCCCGTTCGACTCCGAGCACCCGCTGTTCATCCTCTACACCTCCGGCACCACCGGAAACCCCAAGGGCATCATCCACACCTCCGGCGGCTACCTCACCCAGGCCTCCTACACCCACCACAACGTGTTCGACCACAAGGCCGGGCGCGACGTGTACTGGTGCACCGCCGACATCGGCTGGGTCACCGGCCACAGCTACATCGTCTACGGACCGCTGTCCAACGGTGTCACCCAGGTGGTCTACGAGGGCACCCCGAACTCCCCCGACGAGCACCGCCACTTCCAGATCATCGAGAAGTACGGTGTCAGCATCTACTACACCGCACCCACCCTGGTGCGCACGTTCATGAAGTGGGGCCGCGACATCCCCGACGCCCACGACCTGTCCAGCATCCGGCTCCTCGGCTCGGTGGGCGAACCCATCAACCCCGAGGCCTGGAAATGGTTCCGCGAGGTCATCGGCGGCAACCAGGCCCCGATCGTCGACACCTGGTGGCAGACCGAGACCGGCGCCATCATGATCTCCCCGCTGCCCGGGATCACCGCCACCAAACCCGGCTCCGCGATGGCACCGCTGCCCGGCATCTCCGCGAAGATCGTCGACGACGACGCGAACGAACTCGGCGCCGGCGGCTCCGGCTACCTCGTCCTCGACAAGCCGTGGCCGGCGATGCTCCGCGGCATCTGGGGCGACATGGACCGCTACCGCGACACCTACTGGTCCCGCTACCCCGAGCAGGGCTGGTACTTCGCCGGTGACGGTGCCAAGTACGACGAGGACGGCGCCCTGTGGGTGCTCGGCCGCGTCGACGACGTCATGAACGTCTCCGGACACCGCATCTCCACCTCCGAGGTCGAATCCGCCCTCGTCGGACACCACGGGGTCGCCGAGGCCGCCGTCGTCGGCGCCGCCGACGAGACCACCGGCCAGGGCATCGTCGCGTTCGTCATCCTCCGCGAAGGTGTGGAGAACACCGGCGACACCCTCATCGCCGAACTCAAGGCCGAGGTGTCCCGGGAGATCAGCCCGATCGCCAAGCCCCGCCAGATCACGATCGTCCCCGAACTCCCCAAGACGAGGTCGGGCAAGATCATGCGGCGCCTGCTCAAGGACATCGCCGAGGGCCGCGACCTCGGCGACACCTCCACCCTCGTCGACCCCAAGGTCTTCGACGCCATCCGCGGACCCCGATAACCGTCTCCGCAACCGACAAATCGAGAGAAGATGAACGATCACGAGAAAGACATGCTCGCCTTCGCACGGACCTGGAAGCCCTATGGTGGCAACGACGACGAGATCCTGCCTGAATTTGGCCTTACCGCAACCACGTTCTATCACCGGGTGCTGGCACTTCTGAATCGTCCCCTGACCCACGGCCTCGGAATCGCCGAGTGCCAGGCGATTCGCACGTTCTGCGCGGCAAAGCTAAGGGCTTACGACTGCGCCGTGACATCGCGGCCAGCACAGCGATCTGTTCGGAACATCTGATGCGATTGAGATGTCGGTGACGTTCCCCTCGAGGCGAGTCGATTCGCGGGTGTGCCTCTGAACTAGAGGAGGGGACCGTTCTGCCTGCGAACTACCTGGCCGCGAAGAGCATCCATGAAGGGCCGATCACCACACCCGCCGTCCGACACGCCTTGCATCCCGACAGTTGATATAGCAACATGTGGCGTGGAGCATATGTTGCTATAGCAACTTACCGCCGGGATGAAGCGAGGTGAGTATGAGCGTCCATCCAGGCTCCGAGGTGAAGCACTGGATTAGACGCCGCCACAACCAGCTCCGGTCCGGGCCCCCATCCGGCGGATGCTCCGTAGCTCGGGGACGGCTGAGTGTCGCGCGGGGATGGCTGTACCGATCAGCTCGTCCACGGGTAGAGGAGATCGACCATGTGTCGAACCGGAGACAGAATCAGAGATGGAGAAGCAGTATGACCGATGGACAGACCACCAGCGTGACACCCGTGACGCTGAGTTTCAGTACAGATTATCGGCGTATCGCTGTTGAGGAAGCCTGGGCTCCCAAACAGCTGCTCGATCTGTATCGAAGTGAGCTGGCAGCAGGAAACATCACGGACCCGGGGTTCCGGAGCCTCTGGGGTTACTACTTGGGTGACACGGAGCGGGCGTCCTCGTTGACCGAGCGCATCGTCGAGGCGGGACCCAGCCGCATTGCCGCCATGGACGCGGCGGGTATCGATGTCCAGATCTTGTCTCTGACTGCTCCGGGGGTCCAAGTTCTGGCGAAGGACATCGCCAAACCGATGGCCGAGGATGCCAACGACCTTCTCAAGCAGTCTGTGGATGCTTATCCGGATCGCTTCTCCGGGCTCACCGCTGTTGCACCGCAGGATCCCGAGCATGCAGCACAGGAAATTCGGCGCGGTCACGACAAACTCGGTTTCAAGGGAGTCATCATCAACTCCCACACACACGGCGAGTACTTGGACGACAAGAAGTTCTGGCCGATCTTTGAGGCCGCCGAAAGCCTGGACACTCCGATCTACCTGCACCCGACTACGCCTTCGGCCCAGATGATTCAGCCCTACGTCGAAGCGGGTCTGGACGGCGCCATTTTCGGATTCGCCGCCGATACTGGACTGCACCTGTTGAGGATCATCACTTCCGGAGTCTTTGACCGGTTCCCCAATCTGAAAATCGTCGTCGGGCACCTCGGCGAGGCGCTGCCCTACTGGCTTTGGCGCATCGATTTCATGCATGCAATAGCCGTGAGGACCCAGCGTTACAGCGCAATCAAACCCCTCGAGCTGCGCCCGAGCGACTACCTCAAGCGCAACATCTGGTACACCTCCAGCGGCATGCCGTGGGCGCCGGCGTTGAACTTTGTTCGCGATGTCGTGGGGAAGGACAGGGTCATGTTCGCTTGGGACTATCCCTACCAGTACGACGCGCAAGAAGTTGCCGATACCGACGCCATCGCGTGGAGTCCCGAGGAAAAGAAAGCGTTCTTCGAGGGAACAGCAGAACGGGTCTTCCACCTCTGACCCCGACACGCAAGAATTAGTCTCGGCCGATGGGTTAGCCGCTCGGCAGGCTTGCCTTCGTGACGTGAGACCCGCGGACTGACAATGACGCTATGCAGCACAACACAGCAAGTCCACCAACAGGACTCACTTGCCACGGAGCCTCAGGCGTCGATACATCGGTTCCAGTGTGGGGCATGCAGACCACCCGCGCCGTGTGCGGCACCCACCTAACAAAGAACGGGAGTTTTTCATGACGGAGCAGATCAGCGAGACGGCGCCGATGAATCCCATGCGCGTCGCCATCATCAATGTTCACTGGCAGCGAGACATTGCGACTTCTAAGGGTGCGTTCGGCCCCTTCTTCGCGGAGTCCGTGAAACGCGGCGGTTGTGTCAGCAATGCCCGCCGTGCCATCGATGCAGTCCGTGCGGCCGGGGGCATGGTGGTGTACGCGCGGGTCGCGTTTCGAACCGGGTATCCGGAGTTAGTGCAGAACAATGCCCTCTACCGGCAGGTCGCAGCGGCCGAAGCACTGCTCGAGGGATCGGAAGGCGCCCAGATTATTCCAGAGCTATCACCCGATCCCGCCGACCCGATTGTCACGCACACGCGACTTTCGGCCTTCCAGGGGACCGAGCTAGACCTGATGCTTCGTAACCGCGGTGTGGACACCGTCCTGCTGACGGGCGTCGCCACCGATGTGACTGTCAGCGGGACTGCGAAAGACGCTGTCGGGCTCGGCTATCGCACAATTCTCCTGGCAGATGCCTGCGCGGCTGCTACCGACGCCGCCCATGCGGCAGTTCTCGACACCTTTCAAATCTTGGGGGAGACCCTCGACACCGCCGAACTCACAGGGACCTTCACCGGCCACTCATTCGACATCGCCAGCCGCACGGCCTAATGAAAGGGACACCATGAGGCACTACGAGCAGTTCATCGACGGAGCCTGGGTAAGACCGGCAAGCGGACAATATTTCGAGGACAGGAGCCCCTTTGACGGCTCAGTAATCGCGGAAATCGCAGCTGGATCGCGCGCGGACGCCGCTGCCGCCGTAGCTTCCGCACGACGCGCCCTACCGGTATGGATCGGAGTCACCCCAGAGGAAAAGCAACGCTACTTCCTCGAGATGGCAACAGTGCTCGAGCGTCGCCGCGCCGAGATTTTCGAGCTCCTCGCACAGGAAACCGGAATGGCCGTCCGCAACGCGGTGAGCGGTTTCCACCGTGGCGTGGCTGAACTCCGCCAAGCCGCCGGTTGGGTCTATATGCCTCAGGGCGAAATCATTCCCTCCAACTTTCCTGGCCGGTTCAACATGGCGGTCAGGCGACCCCTCGGGGTTGTCGCAGGTATCAGTCCCTGGAACAGCGCTCAGGCCTTGGCATGGCGCACGGTCATTGCACCACTGGCATTCGGGAACACCGTCGTACTGAAGCCGTCGGAGGAGTCCCCCATCTGCGCCGGCATGATCCTCGCCGAAGTCGCAGAGGAGGTCGGACTTCCGCCGGGCGTGCTGAACGTGGTTTCGCATGCCAAGGGGCAGGCGCAGGAGATCGCCGATGAATTCTTCGAAAATGATGCGGTTCGTTGCATCAACTTCACCGGCTCCTCCCGTGTCGGTCGAATGCTCGCCGAGCGGGCGGCCCGCCACCTGAAGCGCATCGTTGTCGAGCTCGGGGGCTACAACCCGATGCTGGTTCTTGCGGACGCAGACATCGAATACGCAGTCGATGCAGCAACTTTCGGCGCCTTCTTCCATCAAGGCCAGATTTGCATGAGCACCCGGAAGGTGATCATCGAGGAGCCGCTCTACGAGGACTTCGTTTCACGTTTGGTCGACAAGGCCAAGAACCTCCCCCTTGGGAACCCGCTCGATGAGAAGACCCTTATCGGACCGTTGATCACCTCCGAAGCCGTTGCCAGCGTCCAACACCGCGTGAACGACGCGGTTGAGCGAGGCGCGCGGGTGCTTGTCGGCGGTGGGGCGGACGGCTCCTGCTACCGACCGACGGTGCTTGCGGATGTACCTGAGGACGCGAGCCTGTATCGGGAAGAGGCATTCGGACCGGTAGTGGTGGTTCAGTCGGTGAGGGACAAGTTTGAAGGCATCCGCGTCGCCAATGATCATCGCTATGGCCTGACCGCCAGCGTCTTTACAGGTGACCCTGACGTGGCTCTGGAAATCGCGGCGCAAATCGAAGCCGGCGCCGTACGCGTCAACGACCAGACCGTGATGGATGAGAACCAGATGCCCCTCGGAGGCACCAAGGACAGCGGGTGGGGTCGCAGTGGGCCGCACTCGATCGAAGACTTCACCGAGTGGCAGTGGGTGAGTGTTCAGAACGGACGCCGGACTTACCCCACGTCATGAGCATCCGCCTGAGATGAAGCTCAGGCAGCAGCGGCCGGGGTGTGAGTGGGCCAAGACTGGCACCCGGCATGGTCAGAGCCTTTCGCCAGATCAGGCTGATCAGGGTGAACGATGCATCTTCCCTGACAACCCTCGACGGGGCTAGACCCCACTACCTGGAAGGACCCTCACTAGATGAGCCCCTACCGGACGACAGCGGCGGTCGTACCAGCCGAGAACGCACCGTTCCTCCTCGAAGAGGTTGAGATCGATAGCCCTCGACCAAGTGAGGTCCTGGTCCGTGTGGTAGCCAGTGGAATGTGCCAGGCGGATCTGACTGCACGATCGGGAGGGATCCCCTTCCCGCTACCAGGCGTGCTGGGCCACGAGGGATCCGGCGTGGTCGAGGCAGTCGGAACAGGTGTATCCGACTTCTCCGTGGGAGACCACGTCGTGCTGTCGTTCGCTTTTTGCGGACACTGCCGCCCATGCCGAACAGGGCATCCCGCCTACTGCGACTCTTGGACAGCCCTGAACCTCTCGGGCGGGAAGCGGCCGGACGGCTCAACGGCACTACGCCGGCACGGCGAAGCGCTCCACGGGCACTTCTTCGGGCAGTCTTCATTCGCCACGCTTGCGCTCGTCCCAGCCCACTGCGTGATCAAGGTTCCACCCGATGCACCACTGGAACTGCTGGGGCCTCTCGCCTGTGGGATCCAGACGGGCGCCCAGTCGGTGCTCAAGGTCCTCCGCCCCGGCCCCGAGGAAACCCTAGCTATCTTCGGAGCCGGCGGCGTAGGCCTCAGCGCGCTCATTGCGGCCGCCAACCTGACCGGCGCGACCACGTGCGTCGTCGACATCCATCCCGCGCGATTGGAGTTGGCGACGAGACTGGGAGCAAGCCACGTCGTCAACGCACGCGATGACGTCGTCGAATCGCTACGTGATCTGACCGGGGGCCGCGGTGTCGACGTGGCGCTCGAGGCAAGCGGAGCGGCCGGTGTCTTGACCCAAGCAATCAAGACTCTGGCGCCGATGGGTCGCTGCGCGGCAGTCGGTGGAGGAGGACGCGACGGCGAAGCCTCGTTCAATACTCTTCAAGCAATTGTGAGGGGCATTCAGATAATCGGAGTCAATCAGGGCGATGCGCTCCCGCGCGAGTCCATTCCCATGCTCATTGAGCTTCACCGACGAGGTCGGTTCCCTTTCGACCAGCTGCTGCAGGTGTACCCCTTTGAAGACATCAATCAGGCGGCGACTGAAGTGGCTTCTGGCGGCGTAATCAAGGCGGTATTGCGTATGCCGTAACAGTTCAATCTGCGATCACCCGTTGAACGTGCCAAGACGAGAACGACACGGACGGGCTGGGTCACCGCTTGCCCCCATCATCGTGGGTACGAAGACTCCCGCAATCAGATCTCGTATCCAATCGTATATCAGACTCCCTGACATCATTGACGGCACATGTCCGGTGCCATGCGGTGGCAGGCCCGCCCGATGGGCGGAGGACCGAAGTGCCCCAGCATCCGCCCCAAGCAGCTGGGCCAACACAGCACGGCCGCCGACGGCCGAACCCGAAGGAGCGACAATGACCGGAAGAACAATGCGAGCCGCGAGACTGCATGAGGTTGGCGAACCCATGGTGCTCGAGGACGTGCTCCTCCCCACACCGAGCGTCGGCGAGGTTGTAGTACGTGTCCGCGCCTGCGGTATCGTGCCGAATCTCGCGAACGTATTGGCCAACTGGGGCGTCTGGTTTCCACAGAACCCGCTCCCGACCCTGCCAAGCATCTTTGGGCTCGACCCTGCAGGCGTCATCGAAGAGGTTGGCAGCGACGTGACTGCGTTCAAACCGGGCGACCGGGTGTACGTCAACCCCGGCCGCTACTGCAACGAGTGCCTGGCTTGTCGACGGGGCGACCACATCAACTGTGACAGCTTCGCGTTCACAGGGTATTTCGGCTTCACAGCGACGTCGCGAAGGATGCTCGACAGGTACCCCTACGGTGGCCTCGCGGAATACATGTTGGCACCGCAATATTCCCTGGTGAAGTTGCCCGACAGCATAAGCTTCGAGCACGCCGCCCGATTGGGCTACCTCGGCACGGGCTATTCCGCCCTCCGCAAGGCCAACGTTGGCTCGAACCAAACCGTACTGATCAATGGTATCTCCGGAACCCTCGGCCTCGGTGTCGCCCTCTTCGCCCTCGCCATGGGAGCAACCCGCATCCTTGGCACGGGCCGGAACCGCGAACTTCTCGACCGCGTTCGCGCGCTAGCACCCGGCCGCATTGAAGTCCACTCAATGCTCGACGGACCTGTGGACGAATGGGTCCACACGATAACCGAGCGGGGCGTCGACGCCTACGTCGACGCGCTAGGGCCGGGAGCTCCACCGGAAAGCATGCAGCAGGCCATCAAGGCACTCCGCCGCGGGGGCATTGCGGTCAATGTCGGCGCCACCGCCGGCATGGTCCCCCTCGATGTGCACCACATGATGGACAACCAGTTGAAGCTGGAGGGGTCACTGTGGTTCACCGCCGCTGAGGGGCAGGAGATGATTTCCATCATCGACAGCGGGCTCGTGGACCTGTCCATTTTCGAGAATGTCGTTTCGCCACTGGAAAAAGTCAATGATGCGATCTCCGGAATCTCGGTTCGCAACGGAGGGTTCAGCAATTTCGTCGTTGTACCAGAGAGCAATTGACGAAAATCAAGCTGCCGAGGCGGGCCTGCCGCAGGGCCAGGCCCGCCTCGGCTACATCCCGTTGCAGCTTCCCTGTCCGTCGGCCCGGACGTCCAGAAGCATCGAGCGCTTCCAACCCTGGCGCGTGATTGATGCGGTTCCCACTGAAGGCCTCCCGAGCATCGCAGAATCCGGCTAATAGGCGGGGAATGCGAAAGCTGGAGAGCCTGCAGCCCCGGCCACCCAGACTCGCGCGCAGTTCACTTAACTCATTCGGCCGGATGCACTGCCAACGGCCACGCTGAAGTGCAACGGATACGACAGACGCCATTCGATGCGGCGCTGTGTCATTCGATGCGAGTACTGGCGTCGCAAGTCGAAGCCGACTCGCCATCTACCGCTTGAGCAGCTCGACAGTACTCACATCTCTCGACGACGAGAGACCTGCGCGGCAGCGTCAACCCCGCTGACGGCGTCGGACCACAGTCCACGCTCACAGCGACTGCCCGCAGCGCGCCGGTGATCCTTCCTGCCTGGCGGCGGCCGATCCAGGCGTTCAGGTCGTTGCCATGCCTGTCAACCATGCACTCGGAGAAGTCGCGGACGAGTCGCCCAGCGACGGCTAGCTCGGGCCGGCACGTCGGACGTGTCGCCGAATTTCCCCCTCTTGATGAGCCGAGCCACGGGTCGATCAGCGGTTCTTGGACTGCTTTCGCAAGCCTAGCTAGTCGTTGACCGTATCGATGAGCATCTGATCATACGCTCGTAGGCCTTCTAGATTGGCATTGGCGCGGGAGAGGTATCCCAGAAATTGCTCGGTGTCGGCCGCAGTGAACCCTCTGGTGAGTTCCTTCATTCGGAGCCGGGCCAACGGAACTATCCTCTGGTGAACCTCCAGACCCGCGCTTGTCAGGTAAATGCGCTTTGCCCCCACTTCCCGTTCAACGACAATGAGGCCCAGCTCTTTCAGAGTGCTGATGGTGCGGGAGACCACGGCCTTGTTCAACTTCAGAAGAGCCGCGATATCGGCGGCCACCGCGCCAGGCTTGGTCGCGATCGAGTTCATTACTCGCCACTCATTGACACGCACGCCGGTCTTGCTGGCGTATACCCTGCTGCCGCCGTACATGAAGCTATTGGCGATCGAAACGATCAAGGAGGGGATGGTGGTGTGGGACACAACCTCCTCGACGGGGCCCCGCTGCACCTCCGGGCTATCGCGGGTAGGCCGGCGGGCGACTCCCTCTCCAACGGTCTGCTCAGTAATCGGCTTCTCCTCCTCGTATCCGCATACAACATCTTGCGCCAGTCGAGTTGGTATAGCAACATGTGACCTACGGCATATGTTGCTATACCAACTTGCCTCCACGTGAGACGACTGCACACTCAGCTGAAACCAGGAACCGTTTGCCGCAGAGGGACGAGCGTTGGGCTCTCCCCCACTCGACCTGGTGACACACCCCGCAATACATGACCGCGCTGAGCCGTGAACACCGTCGCGGTGTGGAAGGAAAGGCGCCCAGTTCTGGCTGAGATTGACCAAGGCCCCCAGTCGTTCGAGCATGCTCCGAATTCAACACGACGCATCAAATCCAAGCCACGCACCTTTGCCGACCACCAACAGGCCAAAGAGGGAGCGCTCCCGCGGCCATTCGCGAGGCACGTTCTGCTGAGGGCGCTCTCCCCTCCCCTATCCACTCAATGACCTACCCGAAAGAAGGCATCCCATGGCGGCTGCACCACCAGAAGTTGGTCCTACCGAATCAAACAACCGAAGTCTTGGAGAGGAGGTCGTCGACCCCGCCACAGCCATCACCGCGATCCGCATCGATGAGAAGGCCGCCCGTCGGCTTCGCGAGAAAGAAGATCGCGGAAGCCTTCTGTACTGGGTTCTTGCGACAGCCGTTCTGGTGTTGGTCGGGGAGCAGACGATCCTGTCGATCCTGATGTACACACCGGTATTGTCCGATGTCGCACTTGAGTTCCAAACCTCGAACGTCGTCTGGATGCTGACCGCCTTCACGCTTGCCTCTGCGGTGTTCCTGCCGCTCATGTGCAAGCTTGCCGACGTCTACGGCAAGGCGCGCGTCCTTATCGCAGGTTCGGCGGTGTCCGCCCTCGGATGCTTCATCTGCCTTGTTGCACCGAACTTCACGGTGATCTTGATAGGTCGCGTGCTGATGGCAGCTTCGTTCGCCTGCGCACCCCTGTCGGTGGCGCTGATGCGAGAGGTGATTCCCGAACGGATGCGCGCGGTCGCGATCGCGATGGCCACGAATGGTTTTGGTGTGGTGGTCATTGGAGGACCGTTGCTGGCGGGCTATATGGGAACCGCGTTCGGTGTTCGCTCGATCTTTCTGCTGAATCTCGTCATCTGTGCGGTGTCCGCCCTGCTTGTATGGGGCCTTGTTCCGGAGTCGCCGGCGAGGGCGCTGATGCGTGTTGATTATCTGGGTTCCGCTTTGCTCGGGGCTGCGTTGTTCGGCCTACTCGTGGGGTTCAGTGAGATCCCGACCCGCGGTTTCGCAGATCCGCTCGTGCTGATCGGGGTGATCGGCGGGACGGTCGCCAGCATTGTTTGGTGGTATCAGCAGCAGCGCGTCGCGGCACCGGTGATCAGCGTGAAACTTCTGCGGTACAGACCGATATGGACGACGCTCTTCGCGGTTCTCTCCACCAGCGGAGTCGCAGCAGCGGTGAACTATCTGGTGTCTCTCGCCTGGTCGGCTGATCCTACGACCACCACGTACGGTCATGGCCTGTCGGCCTTTGAGATCGGACTCTGGTCGGTCCCTGCGGGGGTTCTGACTGTGATCGCCGGAATTGCCGTTGGTTTGACTGTGCGCTCGATTGGCTATCGCACGCATATGATCGTGGCGATGGTGTTCTGGACCGTACCCGCCGTGCTCCTAGCATTGTTTCTTTCCGCACCGCCTTTTGCGCTAATTGTCATATACGGCCTCTTCGGCCTGGCCAACGCTTCCCAGGCCGCCGCCGCCGGTCTGATCTTGCTCGCCACGCCGGCCGACCAGCGGGGTGTCGCTCAAGGAATGAACTACGCACTGCACGGAATCGGCGCGGCGATCGTCCAGCAGATCACCTTCACGATGCTTTCCGCGAGCGTCGTCGGAACCGTATCGGGGGTTCCCGTCTACGGTGAATCCGGCTTCCGTAACGCCTACCTCGTTGCTGGTGTCATTGGGGCGATCGGACTGGTTGGTTCCCTTGCGATCCCGCACGGACGACGACTCGGCATCCCGAAAACTCGATCCACGACTGCTGAGAATGCTGGTGAGCCCATAGATGGCCGCGAGGCCGACCACACCCGCGCCTCCACGAGAGCCAGCTAATTCGACAGTGCGAAGGAGGAGGAGTTTGTCTCCAATGGAGAGCATGATTGCCCGAGTCGAGGGCGCCAACTGCAGCGTACGACGGATCCTCGCCGAGAGGCTCCCAGAAGAAGGGCCAACGTCATTGCGGTCGGTGCATGCGCAGCCAGGTCAACCCGTGCGTACCGAGGTGACGCCACCGGACGACCTGCCGGAAACTGCGGCGCTTGCACGCGAGCAGGGACACGAAATTCACCGCGCCTGGCGGGATGTCCGAGATCGTGTAGGGCTGATGAACGTACACGACGATGGGGTGAACGACTTCTATATTTTGACGTCGTCGCGACCGACACCGGTCCATGGCCCGCACCGGCTCGCACCCGGTGGCGGAAGAGTTTGCCGACCGGGTCATTGCGCCGGACGGACCTCGAGCACTGCCCGTCCCACACTCAGAGACAACCGAGGTATCTCATGAATCCGGCACCTACAGTAACGCTCCTCGATCGACTCCTCACCACCACCCGGGATGTGCGGGTAAAGAGTGGGGACGATGTCGAGATTGTGACCCACATAGCAGGTTCAGGGCCGCTGGTGGTCCTGGTCCACGGATTTCCTGACACCTGGATTTCATGGCGTCACCAGATAGAAGAGCTTGCGACCTCGGGGTACCGCGTCGCCGCACTCGAAACCCGGGGTTACGGCGCTTCCTCATGCCCACATCCGATCGAGGCTTACACCGTGCTTGAGATGTCTGCGGACATCATCGCGGTGATGGATGCGCTCGGTGAGGACCGCGCCGTGCTCGTAGGCCACGACTGGGGTGCCGACCAGACACACGCGACCGCGCTGGTGCACCCGGATCGGGTAGAGGGATTGATCACCTTCACTATGCCCGCTCTCGAGTACAGCGACGTCCCCCCCTCCCAGATTTTCAAGACTGCGTTCGGCGACAACTTCTTCTACTGGAACTACTTCTTGGAGGAGGATGCGGCGGAGAATGCACTCGACGTCGATCCTGCGCAGTCGATCAGGAAGTTTCTGTATGGCATGTGCGGCGAACGGGGTGAAGGCGTCAACAGCCTTGTACAGCCGCCCGGCACCACACAGCTGCTTCCCGGACTTCCCGACCCCGAGCACTTTCCGAACTGGCTCGCTGAGGACGAGCTCGAGTACTACCGAATGTCTTTTGTCCAGAGCGGATTCAGGGGGGCTGTCAATCGCTACCGAGCGGCCGACCTCGATGTCGTACAGATGCGTCCGTGGGCGGACTGCACGATTGATCAGCCCGTGCTGTGGATTGGTGGAGCGCTTGACCCCTCCCTCGCCATGGTTCGCGCGTCCCTCTCCGCTTCAACTGGCGACGATGCCACCTTCGACCCAGTACCTCGATGCACCGACGTTCGAGGGCGCAATGTCCTAGAGGGCGTCGGCCACTGGGTGCAGCATGAGGCGCCGATCGCGTCAAACCGGTTGATCAACGAGTTTCTCGCAGAGATTTCCTATGGACCGTCGCGTTAGTGCCTGTCCGTGTGGTGCGGGTTCCGCCAACCTCATCGGGGCCCGGCACTCGGAATCCGAGTGGGCTGCGCCAGGACGGTGCGGTCGCTTGGAAGCGGCCGCACCGTGCGGCGCACCCGGGCCGCTGTTTGTCGATGTGAACTCTGGTTCGGATGCGGGCGCGATGGTAGGACGTGGGCACATCCTCCCATGGAAGTCGGCTTGAAGTCGCTTTGGGCGGCTTCGTAAACACTCGCGAGAAGGCAGGAAGCGAGGTCCGTCGATTCGCCCCGCACCGGTGGTACTAGTGGTGCGGGGCGAATCGAGTCCCACTCAACCAAGAATCGATAGCGAGTCTCAGTGCACCACAAGAATTGTCGCGCGGCACCACCGACACAGCACTTCGGGTTTACAGGCCCCGGGCCGGAATTCGGCTCGGGGCGTATGAATCGATCTGGCCCGGTACGGACCCAGTGTTTCGATACACCGCCCCTCCGGACTTCGCTCACGAACGGCGGTTCACTAAGGGAGGCCGGCAGTTACTACAGAATCCCCCGCCGATCGCGTTCGCCGCGATCGGCGGGCCGACAAGGCGAGATTCCGTACGACAATCACTGTCAGCGGCGCGCCGGGCGCTGCTCTATTCTGTGCCCCACACTGAGAAGTTCAATTCGACGAAAGGTACAGTTCAGGGGCTTCCGGGCACCGATAGTCCGTCGCGGGACTGGCGCGCGGTCCACCGCGGAGCACGCTGCGCTCCGTGCAGTAGTCGAACTCGCCACTGAGGAGACGGTATCCGCCAACCTTATAGAACACGCCACGCCCCGTTGTCCGTTCTCACGGCTGACACTTGGGCATCTCGTTTGCGGCAATCACAGATGCGACTACAGCGGGGTTGATTCGTGCAGGATCAAACCCCTCTGCAATGACTACTAATTTAACGCCACCGCATCCGCGGGAGAGCTTGTGGTGCGTTCAGCGAAGCAGTCTCATCCATCACCAAAGGCCACCCCGACTTCGGGAAGCTTACCCAACCACACCTCAATTCGACTGTCGGGAATCGTCGCCATCAGGCGCCACATACGCCATCTGGCGGAGCTGTCTGCGCGCCTACGCCTGGTGTTGGAGGGCTATCACCCACAGTCCGTCATCTCATCACATTGCCGGCGTCGACTGGCAAAGCGATTCCCGTGACGAATCGCCCGGCCGCCGAGGATAAATACAACACTGCCTCGCTGATGTCGTTGGGCTCAACCCACGGTGCGGGCAACGTATGCATGGTACTTGACCGCACGGCGAAGTCCTCTTGGGTCGGTGCCGCTAGATCTGGCGCGAATAGTCGATAGACTTCGTCGTTCATGATCATTGGGGTGTTGACTTGCGACGGATGGATGCTGTTCACGCGAATGGAGTGAGGCCCCAGTTCAATGGCCAAGGCACGCATGAGTCCCACGACGCCGTGCTTCGATGCGGCGTAGGCGGAACACTTCTGCATTCCCCTCAAACCGAGTGCCGAGCTGGTGATCACGATAGACCCACCCCTTCCCCCTTGGATCAGATGAGGTATCGCCGCGCTGCACGTATTCCAAACTCCCGTTAGGTTGACGTCGATCACGGTTCGCCAGTCCTCGGCCGGGAGCTCGTGGGCGAGTCCTCCGCACGAGATGCCTGCGTTCGCAGCAACCACGTCGAGCCTGCCCAGCTCGGCGACCGACTCGCTGACAAAAGCACGGAGAGCCGCCGCGTCTCTCACATCGATCACCGCGGTAATGATTCGTCTTCCCGTCTCCCGGACCAACCTAACCGTCTCATCGAGATCATCTCGATCCGAGATCGAATACTTCAAGCCTCGGACCGGGGCGCACACATCCACTGCGATGATGTCGGCGCCTTCCTGCGCCATCCGGAGGGCGTGGCTACGGCCTTGCCCGCGGGCCGCGCCGGTCACGAATGCGACCTGCCCGGTCAAGCGGCCAAGTGCCTTGTCGTCGGTTGTTTTCTGGGTCATCGAACGATCACTCCCCCGTCTACGGGAACCTGAGCCCCAGTAATGTGCTCGGCCTCGGCGGATACCAGGAACGCCAACGCATCCGCCACCTCGGTTGGGTCTACCCACGGGATGCCCGTCGGATGGATCTGGCGCGTAGCCTCAGCGAACTCCTCGGAGCTCGGAGCAATGAGGTCCGGGCGCCACATCTGATAGCACGCTTCGTTCTGCGCCATCGGTGTGTCGACGATGGTCGGATGCAGTGTGTTGGCGCGCACTCGGTGGGGTGCCAGTTCGAGTGCAAGGCAGCGCATCAGGCCGACCAGTCCGTGGTTGGCCGCTATATACGCTGCCGAGTTGGCAGCCGCTTTCATGCCAGCTACCGCCGAGGTGATGACGATGGAACCGCCACGACCACCTTCGATGAGATGCGGAATCGCAGCGCGGCAGGTATGCCATGTGCCGCTCAAATTGACGTCGATTGTTTCGGTCCACTCATCGTCCGACATCGTAAGGGCCGGCGCGTGTGTGGAGATACCGGCGTTGGCTGCGACGATGTCCAGGCGGCCTAGGTCGGTAACCGCGTCATGGACAATTCGCGTCAGTTCCTCCAAATCGCGCACGTCGACTTCCGCCGCGACAACATGACGTCCAGCGTCTCGGACCAGCTTCGCGGTTTCCTCCAACTCTCCCGTCGTGGCGCCCGGGTAAGACGTGGTGGACATGTCCCGACAGGCATCCACCATGATGATGTCCGCGCCCCCATGCGCAAGGCGCACGGCGATACTGCGGCCGAGACCACGCGCGGCTCCGGTAACCAGAGCCACCCTTCCGTCAAGTCGTGACATTCTCTCTTCTCCGCTGTGGTGGTTGATATTTCATCGATTGCTGTGCGAGGGCGGGCACGATTCCTTCGCACGTGAGACCACCGGACTCGCCAACTCAGACAGTTAAGTTGCTATAGCAATAAATAACGTAGCTCACATATTGCTATAGCAACAGCGGCGATGCAAGAGACCACTCACAGGCTTCTGCGGGCCTCTTCGAACTAGTAGACCGTCGCAGCTAAGTTTTGGGATACAGGTGGCGGAGTTTGATGCGGGCGTCGTCGGTGGTGAAGTGCCACTGGACCTGGC
>NZ_JARJBD010000063.1:0-61711 GCF_029269925.1 Rhodococcus sp. T2V | reverse complement strand
GCCCCGTCGACCCCGACGTGTAAATCACATACGCCGGATGATCCACCGACAACGCCCGTGTCCGATCGGCATCGGTCACCGCATCCGCCGGATAGGCGGCAACGGCCGACATGAATTCTTCGTCGTCGAGTACCAACCACAATGTCGAATCCGGCAAACCGGCCCGCAATGCCGCGGTCGTGATACCGATCGGCGCACCACAATCCTCCAGCATGAACGCGATGCGGTCAGCCGGATAGCCCGGATCGACCGGAACGAACGCCGCCCCCGACTTCGCCACCGCCCACACGCTCGACACCGACTCCCTCGACCGCGGCAACGCCAACGCCACCATGACCTCCGGGCCGACCTGGAGGTCGATCAGGAGACGGGCGAGCCGGTTCGACGTCTCGTCCAGGGCGCGGTAGCTGAGGGTATCGGCGGATGGCCCGGGCGCGATGAGGGCGTCGCCGTCCGGGTTGCTGCGGACGGCGTCGGCGAGCAGATCCGGCAGCGTGACCGGTGCGAATCCGGCGCGTCCGGTGGCCGGAACCAGGCTGCGGCGTTCGTCGTCGTCGAGGATCTCGAGGTCGCCGATCAGGCGCGGGGCGCCGGTGTCGGAGGTGAGGAAGGCGCCGAGGAACCGGGTGAAGCGGGCGTGGTGGGCGTGGAGGGCGTCTGCGGAGTACAGGTCCGGGTTGGCCTCGAGGTCGAGGTTCAGGCTGGTGCCGGCGACGCCGTGGTAGACGTTGACGGCGAGGTCGCTGATGGGGCCGGTGGACAGCAGTTCGAGGCGGCCGACGATGCTGCCGAGGGTGATCTCGGTGTGGAACAGCATGACGTTGATCAGTGGGCCGTAGAAGCCCTGATGACCGGTGGCGGCGTCGCCCCGGATGTCGATGTGCGGGTACCGCTGGTGCCGGAGCGCCGCGGTGACCTCCAACCGGACCGCTGCCACCAGATCGGCGTTCGTCATGTCCGGGCGCACGTGCAGGCGAAGCGGGACGACATTGGACACCATGCCGCCGGAGCGGCGGAGCAGCGCGGTGGTGCGCGCGGTGACCGGCAGACTGACCGCGACCTCTTCGCGTCCGGTCATCCGGGCGAGGTAAGCGGCGAAGGCGGCGATGACTTCGAAGGCGGCCGACGAGTCGTGGCGGTTCGTCGCGGCGTCGAGGTGGTCGACGAGGCGGCCGGGGATCTGGCCGCCCGTCGTGCGGCTGCGTGCCCGCGCGGGGGCGGTCCGGTCGACGAGGCTGTGCGGTTCGCCGAGGGTCGATACCCGCTCGGACCAGTACTCCCGGTCGGCGAGGTAGCGCGACGACGTCCGGTAGTCGTCATCGACGCGGGCGACGTCGGTGAGGTCGGCGGCCTTGGACGGCGCCACACCGCGCCCCTCGACGGCCGCGGTGTACAGCTCCGCGGTCCGGTCGACGAGCGTCACCGAGCCCATGCCGTCGAGTGCGACGTGGTGCACGCGGCAGTACCAGTAGTGGTGGTTCGGCCCGATCCGCAGGACCGCCGAGGTCACCAGCCGGTCGCGGCACACGTCGAGCGGGGTGGTGTACTCCCGCCGCATCCACTCCGTGGCCGCCGCCCTCGGATCGGGCTCGTGCTGCAGGTCGACCAACCTGACCGATGCCTCCAGCGTCGGATCGATCAGCTGGTAGGGAACTCCGTCGACCTCGACGAGGCGGAGGAAGGCGGAGCCGAGTTCGCGGCCCGCGGCGATCAGCGACTCCGACAGCAGCGGGACGTCGAGGGCACCCACCAGTTCGACGCACTGCGCGATGTTGACGGGCACTGCGGGATCGAGCTGCTGGGCGAACCACATGCCCCGCTGAGCGGCGGAGAGCGGAAATGCACCGTCCGGAATGCGACCTTCCGCGGTCACGTCACCACCCGGTACAGCTTCGACCACCTTGTTCGTCCTCTTCCCACTCCGGCGGTGGGAAGAACCCACCGGCCACCCAAGAAACTCATAGTGACCCGCGAACCTGGGAATTTACCGAACCTTACCCTGGAGTACGCTTCAGGTTCCTATCGGACGAGCGGTTCGGACCGTTTCAACGTGTCTCACGATGTGGACATCTCGGGCATATTCCCATGTACATCACGTTTGTCGGCGGTCTACGTAGAACTGCCCCACGCCTTCCGGAGAAGGAATGGGGCAGCGGTCGGCCGGGAGCTATCCGGCGGCCACACCCTTGATCCGGGCGATCCGGTTCCGCAGCCCCCACTGGGTGACCTTGAGGAGGGCCTCGCGGACGATCCCGCCGCTCATCTTGGATTCGCCGATCTCCCGCTCCGTGAACGTGATCGGAACCTCACGGACCGTGAAGCCCTCCTGAATGGCCCGCCACGCCAGGTCCACCTGGAAGCAGTAGCCGTGCGACTCCACCGCGGCGAGGTCGAGCTTCTCGAGCACCTCACGGCGGTATGCGCGGTACCCGCCTGTGATGTCCTTGATCTTCACGCCGAGGGCCAGCCGTGAGTAGATGTTCCCGCCGCGTGACAGCCACTCGCGGTGTTTCGGCCAGTTGACCACCGTGCCGCCCGGCACGTACCGCGACCCGAGGACGAGGTCGGCACCGGCATCGACCTGGTCGAGCAGGCGATGCAACTGTTCCGGGGCATGGCTGCCGTCGGCGTCCATTTCGACGAGGACGGTGTAGTCGCGGTCCAGGCCCCACCGGAAGCCGGCGATGTAGGCGGCGCCCAGTCCGTTCTTCTCCGTCCGGTGCATCACGTGGATGCGACCGGCGTCGTCGCTCGACGCGAGGGCATCCGCGACGTCTCCGGTGCCGTCGGGGCTGCCGTCGTCGACGACGAGAACGTGCGTCCGCGGCAGCGCCGTATGCAGGCGACGCACGATCGGGCCGAGATTCTCCCGCTCGTCATACGTCGGAATGATCACCAGAGTCCGTGCGCTCGGTGCCCCGCTCCGCCCGGAATCGGTCTCCGATGCCATGAGGATCCTCCCTGCCGGCGTCTGCCGGCGCCTTCTCGGTACTGCTGTGACTCAGTGTGCGAACGGTGCGTCGTCGTTGCACCACGGCGAACGCGACGGCAGCGACGGCGCCGAGACAGAGAAGAATCTCCGGAATCGGGCCGAGCCGACTAGCCAGCGTAGTACCGGTGCTCAGCGGCACCTGCGACACCAAGGCCGCGGGGACGAAGAGCGGGGTTTCCGCCACCGTGGACCCGTCGGGTCCGATGATCGCGCTCACACCGCTGGTGGCGGCCACGACGACGGCGCGCCCGTGCTCCACGGCCCGCACCTTCGACATGGCCAGTTGCTGGTAGGTCATTTCGGTGTCGCCGAACGTGGCGTTGTTGGTGGGGACCGCGAGGAGTTCGGCGCCGCTGCGCACCGACTGCTCGAACGCCCGGTCGAAGGCGACCTCGTAGCAGGTCGCGACGCCGACCGCGATCCCGTTCGCGTGGACGACGCCGTCACCGTCGCCGGGAACGAAGTTTCCGGCGCGGTCGGCGTACGAGGAGAAGTGCCGGAAGAATCCGCGGTACGGCAGGTATTCGCCGAACGGCTGGATGATCTTCTTGTCGTGCCGCTCCTGCGGTCCGGCGTCGCCGTCCCACACGATCACCGAATTGGTGGTGGTGCGGTCGGAGTTCACGAGCACCGCGCCCACCAGGATGGGTGCGCCGATCGCCTCGGACGCGCGGGAGATGTCCGCGGCGGCGTCGGCGTTGCGCAGCGGGTCGATGTCGGATGCGTTCTCGGGCCAGACGACGAGGTCGGGTTGCGGCGCCGCGCCCGACGCCACGTCGTCGGCGAGTTCGAGGGTGCGGTTCACGTGATTGTCGAGGACGCGTTTGCGTTGGTCGTTGAAATCGAGACCGAGTTTGGGGACGCTGCCCTGGATCGCGGCGACGGTGATCGTCCGGTCGCCCGAGTCCATTCCCGGCAGTGCCGGCCACAGCGCGAGGGAGACGACCGTCGCGGCGAGCGCGGCGACCAGACCGCCTGCGAGCGGCCGCACCCAGTTCGTGGCGCCGCCCGCCCGGGCCCGCACCGTCACGGCGACGGACGCCAGTCCGGCGCCGGTCAACGCGACGGCGAAGCTGACCAGCGGGGAACCCCCGATGCTCGCGAGCGGCAGGAACCAGCCCTCCGACTGGCCGAACGCCAACCGCCCCCAGGGGAAGCCGCCGAACGGCACGCTCGCCCGCAGCCATTCCGTCAGCGACCAGCACGCCGCGATCCACAGCGGCGCCCAGCGCAGCCGGGAGACCAGCACGGCGAGTAAACCGAACAGTCCGATGAACAGCGACTCGACCGCTGCGAGCGCGAGCCACGGGAGGGCGCCGACGAACACCCCGATCCACGGGAGCAGCGGCACGAGAAAACCGAGTCCCGCGAGGTAGCCGTAGCCGAAGCCCGCGCGCAGCCGCGGCGCCGCGCCGCCGGCACCGGTGAGGACGAGCGTCAACAGGGCGATGCCGACGGGAGCGAGAAACCACAGGGGGCGGGGCGGAAATCCGGCGAAGACGAGGAATCCCGCGGCCACCGACAGGACGGAGCGCACGAGCACGCCCCGCCTTCCGGTGGTCCAGCGTGCCGTCGTGCTACCGCTCATGGACGACGCTCCCCCGGTGAACCGAACGCAGCAGGACCGGCGTGGGTGCGTCGTCCTCGAGACGCGGCAGGGCGGGCACCCGGGACCGGGGATCGGTCGACCACCGCTGCACGGAATCCTGGGGTGCACTGACCACCAGTTCGCCCGCATCCCACACGGCGTACGACGCCGGCGCACCCGGAGCGAGCGTCCCGGCGAGCCCGTCGCGGACCCCGCCGGCACGCCACGCACCGCGGGTGGCGGCCGAGAACGCGGCGCGCGGGGAGATCCCGCTGCCGGGTGTGCGGTGGTGGACGGCCGCGCGCAGCATCGCCCAGGGTTCGACCGGGGTGACGGGTGCGTCGGAGCTCAGTGCGAGCGACACCCCGGCGGAGGCGGCGGCGGCGAACGGGTTGAGGGTGACGGCACGCTCGGTTCCGAGGCGCTGCGCGTACAGGCCGTCGGTTCCGCCCCACAGCGCGTCGAATGCGGGCTGGACGCTGGCGATCACACCCCACTGCGCCAGCCGCGCCGCGTCGTCACCGGTCATCATTTCGGCGTGCTCGAGTCGGTGCCCGGCGGCCGCGACCGCGGGACCGCCCAACTCGTCGGCGACGACGGCGAACGCGTCGACCGCGGCCCGGACGGCGGCGTCGCCGATGACGTGGAACCCGGCCTGGATGCCGGCGATCGTGCAGGCGCGCACGTGCGCGGCGATCTCGTCGACTCCGAGGTAGCTCTTGCCGGTGCCGCCGTCCAGGTCCGCATAGGGTTCGCTGAGCCACGCCGTGTGCGAGCCGAGGGATCCGTCGATGAACAGGTCGCCGCCCAGCGCGTGCGCGCCGGTGGCGTCGAGCAACTTCCTGGCCTCGTCGGCGTCGGTGACCGCCTCACCCCAGTAGCCGCGGACCTCGACGCCGTGCGGGGTGGCGAGGAGTTCACGGAAATCGTCGAGTCCGGCGATGTCGGGTCCGCCGCACTCGTGGACCGCGACGATGCCGCGCGAGGCGATGGCATCGAGGGCGGCGACGCGGGCGGCGGACCGCTGCCCGCCCGTCAGCAGCGAGCGGGCGACGGTGCGGGCGGCGTGGTGCGCCTCGAAGGTCAGCGGCCCCTCGGACGAGAACCCCGAGGTCTCGCTCAGATCCGGGATCGACCGGCGCAGGGCCGTCGAGCACACGGCCGAGTGGACGTCGATCCGGGACAGGTACACGGTGCGTCCGGGGGCGGCCTCGTCGAGTTGCGCCGTGGTCGGGCCCGTGCCTTCCGGCCACGCCGATTCGTCCCAGCCGTGTCCCCAGATGACCGCGTCGGAATGGGTGCGGGCGAAGGACGCGAGCCGGTCGAGGCACTCGCGGAGCGAACCGACCCCCACCAGGTCGAGTCCGACGATGTTCAGGCCGAGCGCCGTGACGTGCACGTGGGTGTCGACGAACGCCGGTGTGACGAACGCCCCGCCGAGGTCGACCACCTCGGCGCCGGGGTGCAGCGCGCGGGCCGCGCGGTCGTCGCCGACCCACGACACGACGCCGTCGGTCACTGCCATCGACGTGGCGTCTGGAGCAAAGGAACTGTAGATTCGGCCGCCGACCAGCAGTTGTGTAGTCACAGGCAACCAGTCTGCCTGTTAGGGCAGAACGCGGGGATCACGGGTCGGGGTTCGGGGGTCCTCGTCGATCACTTCGCCGTCGAAGACCTCGTCGACCACCTCTCCCTCGATCACCTCGCCGCGACCGCGCCGGGGCGCCCGCGCGAAGGCCTCGGCCCCGGCCGCGACGGTCGCGGCGCGGCGGCCCGCCAGCAGGACCACGACGGGCCGGAGGGCCCACCGGGTGGGGGGAATGAGGAAGAGCAGTCCGAGCACCGAGGTGACCAGGCCGGGAACGAACATCAGGGCGGAGCCCAGCGCGACGAGCGCACCGTCCGCGACCGCGGCCCCCGGGGATCCGTCGCCGCCCGCCGCCCGGCGCAGGCCGTCCATCACACGACGCCACTGCGACCGCATCAGCAGCAGTCCGATCAGCGTTCCCCCGAGCAGGAGGAGCACCGTCCACAGCACGCCGATCGCGTGACCGACCAGGACGAGAGCGGCGATCTCCACCACTACGTACAGCAGGAACAGTGCGGCGTACATGACGCCCCCTTTCGGACGGCCGGTTCATCGAGGGTCTGGGGTCAACCGTCTGCTCGTTCAACGTTCGACGGCGCCGATTTTCTCCCGGCTGCAGATATCGAAGCGAGCACGATGCTAAACCTCAAGTTGACATTGAGACTCTCAGCATGATGCAGTTCACTGCGATGGGGGTCTTCCGATCCCGCGCACAACGAGGAGCCGAAATGACTCGTTCCACAGTCTTCCGCCGAGCCGCAATCGTTCTCGCGTCCGCAGCCGCCTTCGGCATGCTGTCTTCGGGACCGGCGTCGGCAGCACCGGTCGCCGACTTCGCACAGGGCGCCGCCGAACTGCAGGCGCTGGCCACCGAGGTCTCCCCCGCCGCGACCGCCGCCGTCGACGCGCTTCTCGGCGCCAGCGTGTTCATCCCGAAGGACGTGCTCGAAGTCGGACTCACCACGCCCCAGGACTTCATGTACCCGTCCCCCACCCTCGGGTGCGGCGTCGCCGACAAACCCGCGACTGTCACGCTGGCCAGCGCCCAGGGCGGACCGAACCTCTTCCCCCAGATCAGCGCGAACCAACTCCGCTTCCAGGCAATCCCCGCCTACGTCGCGATCCCGCAATCGTCCGAACTCAGCGTCGCGTGGATCAACCTGACCACGTTCCAAGGCGGCATCGTGAAACTCGACGACAAACTGCCGATCTTGGGCACCCCGCTGCTGTCGAAGATCGTCGACACCGGCAGGGGCACGGTTCTCGCGACGATGTTCGGCACCGTCGGCTACGCCGACGCGGTCACGTGCACGGTGGTCCCGACCGTCGGCACCTTCACCGTCTGACGGCAATACGCTTCCCCACCCGCCGGCCTACGAGCCGGGTCGCACGAGGCCCGTCTCGTAGGCCAGCACCACTGCCTGCACCCGGTCGCGGACGTTCAACTTGGTGAGGATTCGGCCCACGTGCGATTTGATGGTCGACTCCGAGAGGAACAGCTGAGCCGCGATCTCCGTGTTCGACAGCCCGGTGGCGACCAACTGCAGCACCTCCCGCTCACGCTCGGTCAGCACGTCGAGGACCTCCGGGTCGCGCAGCGGCGCCGGACCGTCGTCGAGGAACCTCGCCAGCAGCCGCCGGGTCACCTTCGGCGACACCACGGCATCCCCCGCGGCCACGCTGCGAATGGCCGAGACCAGGTCTTCCGACGGCGTGTCCTTGAGCAGGAACCCGCTGGCTCCCGCCCGCAACGCACCCATGGCGTGCTCGTCGAGGTCGAACGTGGTCATCACCAGCACGCGGCTCGCGACCCCGGACTCCAGGATCTGGGCGGTCGCGCTCACCCCGTCCACCACCGGCATGCGGACGTCCATCAACACCACATCGGGTTCGAGTTTGCGGACCGCGGCGACAGCGGCCGCGCCGTCGCTCGCCTCACCGACGACGGTGATGTCGTCCTGGGCGTCGAGCACCATGTTGAGGCCCATCCGCATCAGTTCCTGGTCGTCGACGAGTAGCACGGTGATCGGCACAGCGCCAACCTAACACCGCGCTCCGGGTGCGCGCGCAGCCCGCGGGACCGGGCGGTCACGAGTGGATAACCAAACCAAGACCTCCATTAGCCCTGGCATACGCTCGAAGTCTGCCTATGATCGAGTCGGCGGACAGTGGGAGAGCCCAGGGATCGGGGTGTCCAGATGCGAATCGCGGATGTGTTGCGGAACAAGGGTCCCGCCGTGGTAACGGTGGATCCGGATATGCCGGTCAGCACCCTGATCGGCGAACTCGCCCGGCACAACGTCGGAGCGCTGGTGGTCACGGAGAACGACGCCGTCGTCGGGATCGTCACCGAACGCGACATCGTGCGCCGCATCCACGAACGCGGCCCCGACATCCTGAATGCGCGGGTCGTGGACATCATGACCACGTCGGTGTTCGCCTGCCTGCCGACCGACACCGTGGACAGTCTCGCCGAGACCATGACCGAACGCCGGATCCGGCACCTACCGGTGATCGTCGACGGCCAGTTGGTCGGCATCGTCAGCATCGGCGACGTGGTGAAGAGCCGGATCGGCGAGTTGCAGACCGAACGCGACCAGCTCGAGTCCTACATCGACCACGGCTGAGTGAGGACCCCATGCCCCTGTTCGTCGTGGAGTACACGTACAGCCCCGAGACGTCGGCCCTTCGTGACGATCACCGAACACAGCACCGTGCGTGGCTCTCCGAACTTCTCCGTCGCAAGATCATGCGCTCGAGCGGGCCTCTCGCGAGCGGCCACGGTGCGCTGTTCATAGTCGACGCCGAGGACGAGGACGCGGTCGCCCGCGTGTTCGCACACGATCCGTTCGCCGAGGAGAATCTGGTGGCGAACGTGCAGATCCGCGAATGGTCGCCCGCGATGGGCGAATTCAGCGAATAACACGCCGGGAACCATCGGCGGCGGGCGGTCCCGCGGCCTGGGGACTCAACCCGCGGAACCTGGACCGGGTGTGCCACCGGTTGCGCCTCCGACCCTGCGCCGTCGATTTCCCGTCAATCGGCGCCGCTAAACACTCAGCACTCGCACGACCTCGTCACGTTCGGGTTCGGTGGCTGCGCGGCGCGCTCGCCTGCCCTCTACGATGTCGCGGTGTCTACAGGATTGCTGAACCCGCCGCTCGATCGGTCCACCCCGCCGCCGGTCGCGAACTCGTACCGGGCGCCGGCGATCCTCGCCGCATCCGGCGCTGTGGCGGCGGCCGTGCTGTTCTGGGTCGTGTCCGGCAGCCTCACCGACGATGCCTACATCAGCCTGTCGGCTGCCCGGAACCTGGCCGTCCACGGCGAGTGGGCGATCGTGCACGGCCTGACCGCGAACACGTCGACCTCCCCGCTGAACGTGCTGGCGCTCGGCGCGCTGACGTTTCTGACCCGGTTGTGGGGCCCGGGCGATCCGCTGCTCGCACTCGGAATGCTCAACGTCGCGGTCACCGCACTGCTGGGGTGGGTGCTGGCCCGGATCGGCCGGCGGCTCGGACTCGGACCGTTCTGGGCTGTCCTCGGCGGTGCGCTGGTGGTGTTCAACCCGTTCGTGTTGTCGGCGGTCGGGCTCGAGGTGCTGTTGATCCCTGCCGCGATCGCGGTGATGGTGTGGTTCGCGCTCGACGGCCGGGCCGCGTGGTTCGGTGCGGCCGCGGGGATGGCGGCGCTGGTACGTCTGGACCTGCTCGTGTTCGTTCTCGTTATCGCGGCCCTGTCGCCGGCGATTCGCGGCCAGGTGCGTCAGGCCCTCGGGGGCTTCGCCGCGATCGCCGCGCCGTGGTACCTGTTCAGCTGGCTCGTCCTCGGTTCGGCCCTTCCCGACACCTTTCTGATCAAGCAGGGCCAGGCCTCCGACGTGGGTGGCTACAACTACCTCACCGGCCCGGTCATGTACTTCGAGTCCAACCCGTGGCGGACCGTCGCCGCATTCGGGCCCGCAGCACTCGGACTCGTCCTGCTTCTCCTCGCACTCTTCTCGTACGCCCGCTACCGGACGCGACCGCTGCCGGTGCCGGTGCCGGGAGCGGTGCTCGCGCTCGGGCTGTCCGGCGCCCTCTACTACGGCGCCTACGTCGTCCTCGACACCGTGCCGTACCACTGGTACTACGTGGCGCCCGCGACGACACTGGCGATGTTCGCCGTCCTCGCCGCCGGCATCCATTGGACGACATCTCGCGACAAGACGGACCGCGCCGCCGTCGGTGCGCTGGCCGCTGCGCTCGCCGTGCTGGGCGCCGGCGCGGTGTATTTCGACGTCGAGGGCGGTCTTCCGTGGGAGGCACCGCCCATTTTCGGTAACTGGGCGAGCGCGCACGACTACGAGCGGGTCGGCCGTGCGGTCGGGACGCTCGTCGGGGACGCACCGGTCCGGTCGCCGGGTGAGATCGGCACGCTGGCGTACTTCTGTGAATGCGTGATCGTCGACGAGTTCTCCGACCGCGGATTGGTGGTCGAGGACCGGTTGGTGCCGCGCCTCGCCGAGGCTTCCGAGCCGGCGCGCACGCTGCTGCGCGCGAACTACGCCTTCTTCGATTACCGGCTGGCGCCGGTAGATCCCGCCTTCGACCTCCGGTACGGGGAGGGTCGCGGTCCCGGCGGGCCGATGTCGTGGGAGGTGTTCTCGGCGGCCCGCGGAGTCGGCCACTTCACCCTGGTGCCGCTCGCCGCCGGCTGAGGCCCTGTGGAACGTCGTCGACGACGTCCGCGACCCGGGAGTCACCGATGAAGGTCGGGATCATGCGCCCTCCGGGCGCCGCGCCGCGTCGAGTCGCTGAAGCAGGGCGCGTGCGCCGTCGAGGAACAGTTCGAGCGCGTCGGGATACGCACTGCGGTCGGAGAGTTCCACCAGAAGTCCCGCGGTCGCCGCGATGTTCGGGTGGGTCTCAGCAGGCAGTTGGGTGTAGGACGATCGCCACAGTTCCCGGTCGGACTGGCGGACGTCGTCGGGTAGCGCGAGTTCGGCGCCGTCGAGTGCGGCGAACGCCAGCATCTGATCCACGAACGCGCGGTAGAGGCGAACAGCTGCACCGTCGGGAAAACCCGCCTCGCGCAGTATTCCGAGAATCGTGTCGACTGCGGCTTGCTCGGAGGCGCGGCCGCTGACTCTGCTGGCCGACAGGACTGCCGCCTGCGGGTGGTCCAAATATGCCGCATGCGAACGTATTCCGAGTGCGTACAGGTCCCGCCACCAGTCCCCCGTGGGTTCCCACCCGTGAAACGACCGGCCGATCAGCTCGTCGGCGATCGCCAGCGTCAGGTCGTCGATGCCGCGAAAGTACCGGTACAGGGTGCTCGGGTCGGCCCCCAGCGCAGCCCCGAGACGGCGGGCGGACAACCCTGCGCTGCCGTGATGCCGCAGCAATCGCAGCGCCGTCTCGATGATCGCCTGCTCCGACAGAACCACCCCCTGTTTCGTCGGCCTGCGCCTCCTCCTGGGCGAATCCGAGACCATCTGCTTCGCCAATTCCGTGGCTCCTTCCCTCGCACTTGCCTTATGCCAACACCGTTGACCAGGTCGACACCGACAGTGTTGCATGTCACAGGCAGGGAGCGAAAGCCCAGGCACCGGGCATGACAAGTCCGGGTCGGCGCGTGGCATCGCACCCTTCCCACCCTTCGAGCGAAAGCGACGCAGATGGCAACAGTGAACGACGGCGCGGCCGGCGCGCCCAGGGCGACGACCTTCCGCAAATCCCTCGGCGTCATGGACGGCATTGCGATCGCCGCCTCGAGTACCGCGGCGACGACCAGCATCGGTGTCGGATTGGGAGTCGTCGCCGCCGTGGTCGGGCTCCAGATGCCGGTGGTGCTGTTGCTGGCCTTCGTCCCCATTCTGGGAATTGCCAGCGGATATGCCCGGCTCAACCGGGTCGAACCCAATTGCGGCAACAGCTACGTCTGGGTGGGCCGCAGCCTCAGTCCGTGGCTGGGCTTCCTCACCGGCTGGATGGCCATCGTCGCCGTCGTGGTGTTCATGGCCTACACCACCGCCATCGCCGGGTCGGCGATCCTGCAGCTCGGCGGCATGTCCGGCGTGCACAGTGTCGCCGGACTCCCGCTCGATCCCGATTCCACACTGCAGTCGACGCTGCTGGGACTCACCATTCTGGGAGCGGTGACGTTCACCGCCGTCCGCGGCGTCGCGGTGGCGGCACGACTGCAGAAGTACCTCTTGGTCTTCGAGTACGTCGTGCTGATCGGATTCTGCGTGTACGGGCTGTTCGCCGGGAGCCAGCCGTTCACATTCTCCTGGTTCAACCCCTTCGCGATTCCGTCGTTCGCCGTGCTGGCGCAGGGCATGGTGATCGCGGTCTTCTTCTACTGGGGTTTCGAAGCGGCGTTCAGCGTGAGCGAGGAGGTGCGCGATCCGCGCGACGCGTCCCGCGCCGGCGTGGTCACCGTCTTCATGGTGCTCGGCTTGTTCCTGCTCGGCGCGGTGGCGTTCCAGCGCGTCCTCACCCCGGCAGAACTCGCGGACAACGGGACCGTCGGACTCGCGTATCTCGGCGAGGCGCTCGCCGCTCAGCCGCTGGCCGCGCTCCCCGTGGTGGCGCTGATGTTCTCCGTCGTCGCGTCCCTCCAGGCCACCGTGATACCCAGTGCCCGTGGACTGTTCGCGATGGGCAGGGACCGCACCCTCGGCCCGGTGTGGACCCGTGTCCATTCCCGTTACGGAACCCCGGCGGCCGGCACCGTGCTGCTCGGCGGCATCTCCGCCGTGGTCGCGCTACTGGCCACGGTCATCCCCAAACTGAGCGATCTTCTCGGTGCGGGCATCAGTTCGATCGGACTGGTGGTCGCACTCTGGTACGGCTTGACGGCACTCGCGGCCGCTGTGCGGTTCCGCGGACTCCTACGGGAACATCCGTGGGAGGGATTGCGCGCGGTCGTGTTTCCCGCGCTCAGTGCCCTGGTGTTGCTGGCGCTCGGCGGATATCTGGGCTGGATTTTCTACACCTCGGCCGATCATCTCGAGATCAGCGCGACCAACGGGTGGTTTCAGCTGCTGTTCCCGGTTCTCGTCGTGATCTCCGGACTGATGGTGGCCGCGCACGCGAAATGGGTCCGCCGATCGCCCTATTTCGTCACCGGCCGCGGAACCGACGCCGACGACGCGAGCCTGCTCGGTGCACCCGCCGAGGTCGCCGTCACCACCCGATCCTGACCATCGCACCGCCGCGTGCACCGAATACCGGCGAAAGCCATTCCCGACAGGAGATTCTCGATGTCAGCACGACCCGCAGATCTGGTCTTCACCGGCGGATCGATTGCCACCCTCGATCCGGCGCGCCGCCGAGCCACGACGGTCGCCGTCACCGGGGGCCGGATATCGGCCGTCGGCCACGACGAGGTCCGGGACCTGATCGGCGCCCGCACCGAGATCGTCGACCTCGCCGGCAGGCTCCTGCTGCCCGGCTTCCAGGACGCGCACATCCATCCGGTGGTGGCGGGCCTCGAGTATGCCCGCTGCAACCTCACCGGCACCAGCGATGCCGGGTCCACCCTCGCTGCCGTCCGCAGCTATGCCGACGCACACCCGGAACTGCCGTGGATCGTGGGCGGCGGGTGGTCGATGGAGGCGTTCGACGGAGGCACACCCACTGCACAACTCCTCGACACCGTCGTGCGGGACCGGCCGGCGTTCCTGCCCAATCGCGACCACCACGGGGCGTGGGCGAACACGAGGGCCCTGACCATCGCCGGCATCACCCGGGATACTCCCGATCCCGTCGGCGGCCGCATCGAACGCGACGCGGACGGCGAGCCGACCGGCATGCTCCAGGAGTCCGCGATGGAGCTGGTCGGCCGCCACACCCCGCAGCACACCCCCGACGATCGGCTCGCGGCGCTGCTCCACGCGCAGCAGCACCTGCATTCGCTCGGCATCACCGCCTGGCAGGACGCACTGCTCGGTGACACCTCCGGCATCTCCGACGTCTCGGACGCCTACCTGACCGCGGCCGGCGACGGCTCCCTCACCGCGCGGGTGGCGGGCGCCCTGTGGTGGGATCGCGGCCAGGGATCCGAGCAGATCCCCGACCTGCTCGGCCGACGTGCTCGTCTCCGCGTCGGGAGGATGCGGGCCGACACCGTGAAAATCATGCTCGACGGTGTCGCCGAATCCCACACCGCGGCGATGATATCGCCGTATCTGGATGGATGTGGCTGTGCGACCGCACATTCCGGCACGAGCTTCGTCGACCCGGACGAACTGCGAGGCTACGTCACCGAGCTCGACGCCCTCGGATTCCAGGTGCATTTCCACGCGCTCGGCGACCGTGCCGTGCGTGACGCGCTGGACGCGGTCGAGGCCGCCAGGACCGCGAACGGATTCCGCGACACCCGCCCACACCTCGCCCACGTGCAGGTCGTGGACCCCGACGACATCCCCCGCTTCCGCGCGCTCGGAGCCACCGCCAACATGCAACCGCTGTGGGCAGCCCACGAACCGCAGATGGACGAGCTCACTATCCCGTTCCTCGGCGACGAACGGACCCGGCGGCAGTATCCCTTCGGCTCCTTGCTGCGCTCGGGTGCGACGCTGGCGGCCGGCAGCGACTGGCCGGTCAGCAGTGCCGACCCGCTCCACGGGATCCACGTCGCGGTCAATCGGGTTCTGCCGGGCCGGAACGGGCAGGGACGCCCAGTTTTCCTCCCGAAGCAACGGATCGACCTCACGTCCGCACTCACCGCCTACACCGCCGGGTCCGCATATGTGAACCACCTCGACGACACGGGGAGTATCGAGGTGGGCAAGCTCGCCGACCTGGTAGTCCTCGACCGGGATCCGTTCACCGGGCCCGCCGACATGATCGCGGAGACCCGGGCCGTCCTGACCTATGTGGGTGGCGACCGGGTCTACGCGGCACCGGACGCCTGATGTCTCCCCTCCGCAGGCGGCGCCACCCTGCGGCCCGGTCGCCGATCGGCGACCCTCGTGGCGCCGATCGGCATCCGCGACCACACTGGAGTTGTCCCGCCGAAGTCAGGAGACAGTGATGGGCGACAACAGGCCGTTCGGCTTCGACCCCGACGATCTCGACCGCGTGATCCGTGAGGCCGGCGAGGAATTGCAGGGCGTCAAGGACCGGATCGTCCGGTTCCTGGAGCAGGCGGATTCCCAGATCCCGTGGACCGGCGTGTTCGCGGACTTCGCCCGGCCGCCACGCGCCGCGTCGAAACCGGAGACGACCGGAGAGACCGGCGACGGCGTGTGGGCGATCTACACCGTCGACGGCGAGGGCGTCGCCCGCGTCGAGCAGGTGTACGCCACCGAACTCGATGCCCTCCGCGCGCACAAGCACAACACCGATCCCCACCGGTCGGTACGATTCCTCCCCTACGGCGTCACCGTCAGCGTCCTCGACCAGCAAGAGGAGCCGACGCCGCGGGAAACGGAGTAATTGCGCGGACCTCGGCTTCGTCGGATCTCGGTCCGGCCCAACGCTGCCTCGGGAGGCATGTCACCACGACGCTGCTCCGGAACCATGCGCCGCGAAAAAAACTGGAGTGGGGTCGGTCAGGGTGTGACGATGGGGAAGCTCGGATCGAAGTCGTCGAGCACCGCAGCGACCGCAGACAGAGCGCCGGCGTCGCCGTCCAGAGTCACCATTCCCGCCTGCTCGAGTTCGGTCGCGGACGCCGGCGTCAGCAACACAGCCACAAGGGCCTTCTTCGGACCCGACACAGTCAGCTGGGTGTCGGGGGACGACCCTGCCCGGGCGTTGAGAACTCCCCGGGCGATCCGCATCGTCCAGTGCGCGTGTTCGTCGGTGAAGCTGAAATCGATGCGGATGTCGGCGTCCGCGGCCTTCTCACCGATGACATGTACTGCGGCGAAGTCGAAGAGGATGTCGAGGGGCATCGCCAGGATCGTGTCCTCGCTCGCCGTGACGTACGCGGGCGGGAGTGGGCCCTCGCGCAGTTCCTTGGCGGCACTGAGGAAGATGCCCCGCCACTGAGGCCCCTCGGCCTGGTACCCCATCTGCTCGTACGCGTCTGCCTGCAACTGCCGCGCCTCGGTGTTGTCCGGCTGCGCGAACACCAGCTTGTGGAGGATCTCCACCGCCCAGCGGTAGTCGCCGGCGTCGAAGGCGCGGCGCCCTTCGGCGAGGATGTTGTCGGCCCCGGCGAACGCGACGAACCGGGTCGCCGATTCGACCGGTGGGTGCGGATGCAGCGATACCGGATCGCCGTCCCACATCCCGAGTTCCTTCGTGTAGACCGCGCGGACGTCGTGATGAAGTGTGCCGTGGTAGCCACGGTTGGCCCAGTTACGGCGCAGCTCGTCCGGCAGTTCGATGACCTCGGCCGCCTCGAGCGGGGTGTATCCCTTGTTCGCCAGCCGCAACGATTGATCGTGAATGTATTTGTATGTGTCGCGCTGGGATTCGATGAATGCGGCGATATTCGCGTTGCCCCAGACGGGCCAGGTGTGCGGCCCGTGGTGCACCTGGGCCAGATCACCCCACCGTTCGAGGGTCTCGTCGAGGTAGCGAGCAAAGTTGCGGGCGTCCCGGGTGCGGGCACCGCGCAGCGTCTGAATGTTGTGGAGCGAATGGTTGGCGTTCTCGGCGCAGGTCAGCGCCGCCAGCTGCGGAATCCAGATGTGCATTTCCTCCGGCGCCTCGATGTCGGGCGCGTAGAGGAACTCGAATTCGATCCCGGCAATCTCGCGCTTCGCCCCTGTCGTGGTAATCAGGTCGGTTGGCGAAATGTACGAGACGGTCGGGCCGTGTGTGCTGGCGATGCCGATCCCGCAGCTGACGGTGCCCTTGGGATCGAAGTCGAGAAGTCCGCCGAAGGCGTAGAAACTGCGCCGCGCCATCGCGTTTCCGGCGATCACGTTCTCCCCGATCGCATACTTGTCGAACTGGTGACCGGGCGCGATGATCGGCACTTTTCCGGACGCGACGTCGGCCGCGTCGACCACCCCCTTCACGCCTCCGTAGTGGTCGATGTGGGTGTGCGTGTAGATGACCGCCGCCACCGGCTTGTCGCTGACGTGCTCGCGAATCAGCGCCATCGCCTGGCGGGCGGATTCCACCCCTGCCATGCAGTCGATGACCACCAGCCCGTTCCCGCCCTCGACGACGGTGAGGTTGGCGATGTCGTTGTTGCGGACCTGATACAGACCGGGCACCACCTCGAACAGTCCGCCCCGCGCGATCAGCTGGCTCTGCCGCCACAGGCTCGGATTGACCGTATTCGGGGGTGGTGCGTCGTCGGTGAGGTAGTCGAACTCGGTCGGGTCGAAGATGACCGAGCCGTCGGCACCGACGACATTCCCCGGCAGTTCGGCGATCAAGCCGCGACGGGAGTCGGTGAAGTCCTGCCGGTTGTCCATGTCGTACAGCTGCACGGCGGCTGCGTTGATCTCGGCGGTAATCGGCGTCGCGTCTTTCGGGCTCTGGCACACAGGGTCCCCTCTCCGAGCACTACGCATGCTCTCCGTGCTGGGCATTACCCCGAACTTCCCCGCAACACGACGCGACTGCCTCACCCACCGGGATGAGAATGACAAACACGACCCGGGACCAGATGCGGATATTCCAACGGATCGTCGTCCGAACAGGCTTATCAGGGGCGGGGTGCGCCGATGAGTTGGTGGTGGGCGAGTTCGCGGTAGAGCTCGCTGGTGGACAGGAATTCGTCGTGGGTGCCGACCGCGTGCACACGACCGCGGTCGAGGACGATGATCTGGTCGGCGTTCTTCACCGTCGCGAGCCGATGCGCGACGATGATTACGGTCTGCTCGACGGCGGTGGGTCGAGTGCGGTCTGGAGGATCTCCTCGTTGCGGCTGTCGAGGCTCGAGGTCGGCTCGTCCAACTGCAGCAACGCGGGCTGCGCCAGCAGGGCGCGGACGATCGCCAACCGTTGCCGTTCCCCGCCGGAAAGCCGGATCCCGTTTTCCCCGATCTGTGCGTCCAGACCCTCGGCCTCCGTGTCGATCCGACCGAGCAGGTTGACGGTATCCAGGACGGCCCGGAAGTGCTCGTCGCTCGCGTGCGGGGCGCCGAGTATCAGGTTCTCGCGGACACTGCCCGACAGCGCCGGTGCGTGCTGCTCGACGTACCCGAGGTGGGCGCGCAGCACGGTGCGGGGCAAGTCGGTGATGTCAACCCCGGCGATCTCGATCCGGCCCACACCGAGGTCGTAGAACCGTTCGATGAGGGCGAGAAGGGTGGACTTGCCGGCACCGGACAGGCCGACGATCGCGGTCCGCGACCCACGCGGCACGCGGCACGCGAATGAGGAAGAGGTCCAAGGGCGGCTGGTCGAGGTTCTGAACGTGAGGCTTGCGAGCGAAGCAGTCCCATTGATGCACCGCACCACGGCCGGAGAGCGATTCGGACCAGTCCGGCTCATCGAGCGCGACTCCGATTTCGCCGTCGTATTCGCTGGAGATACGACCCGTTGGGCGGTTCTTGTTCAACCAGGCGGAAATTCACCGAAAGCATCCCTCGTTCTCGGGGTACCCAATCCCCGTGTCAGCTTCGGTCGCTCGTTTCGAGCCTCGCACTTGGAGCGGTTGACCATCCATCAATCCGGCGACCCGTCCGTCGCGAGGGAACCACCAGAGGCCGGATGGATGGCGCTGTCCGGAATCGCTGCCGAAGGCGTGTCTCAGTTCGAAGTGAGGTCTTCGCTCGCCGTAACCCTTGCCAGCGGCGAGACAATCCCCATCCACATCCAAGCGTGCGGCCCGAGCGCCCGAGATGACGAGCCCCTGCCGGGCAAGGCGCTGTCGGGTAGGCGTCGGGCAAGACGGTGGGGCTATCTGATCCATCGGATCCAGCCGGGCACGTTTGCGGGCGATCAACTTCGTCGCCTTATTGGTGCATGCGCTTGAGAGCCGACGGCGGGAATCCGTAGTGACGTTTGAAGGCACGAGTGAATGTGTCCGGGTCCGCGAAACCGCTTGTGATAGCTGACTGGAGGACGCTGAGCCCGGCGCTCAGTTCGTTGTGGGCACGTCTGAGGCGAGTACGACGAATATAGGTGCCGGGTGACTCGTTCAGATGCTCGGCGAAGACTTTGTACACCTGCCGCACAGAGACATGCAGTGCGCGCCCGAGGTTTTCCACGGTCAGCGTCGGGTCGGTCAGGTTGTCGTCGATGTAGGAACGCATCGCCACGGCCAGCGCATGACCTTCGAGCCTGAGAGGCGTCCTGGACTCCAGGGGCAGCAGAGCGGCTCGAAGCAACGTCGTAGCCGCATCCGCCAGCATCTCGTTTTCCATCGAACCGGTTCGCGGTGGTACCTGCGGGTCGACCGACAGCAGCAAATTCTGCAGCGCGAGCAAACTTGTCGACGGCGGCAGCGCCGACGCCGTGATGTCAGCGAACGAATGCCCGGTCGTGGGGACAGTCCCACGCGGCACCTGCAGCACGATTTCGCTCATCCGACCGGGAAAGGACAGCGTGTAGGGCGCGGACGCGTCGTAGAGAGAAGCCCGACCCCTGCTGAGAATCGCCTCGCGGTCGTGCTGCAGCACGCGTCCGCTACCGATTCGGTGAATCGAGAGCAACAGGTCATCTCGCGGATGGTGTGCGATCGTGGTCGCGGAACGGACCACTTCCGAACCGTCACTGGCCACACGAGTTATCGAAACACTCGAGGTGAGTTCCACCCGGTCGAGGGTCGCTGCAAATCTGGTTGCAGGTGTGCGCACCCGCAGCGGTACGAAGGCATTGCTGCATGCCTCTGCCCACTCGGTGGCGGATTGCGCTCGCACGTGAGCCATGTCCCCGAGCATAAACACTCTTCGGCTGATACAGAACGCTCCATCGAGTTGCCAACGTGTTACCACAGAAGTACGCCCGATGCCGCATGAAGGAAGCGTCGAATCCGCAGATGGAAGGCGTGCACGAATCGTCGGATGCGATGCAGGAAACATCGAGAACAGACCGCCGATGGCTCCTTATGGTCGAAGCAAGCACGGTACATCGACCGCGCAACACCCCCTCGAAGGAGGCAGACGTGTCCGACTACACGAAGACATTCCGAGCAGCCGCCGTCCAGGCCGAACCGGTTTGGAACGACGTCGACGGAGGCATCGACAAGACCATTGTCTTGGCGTCGCAGGCAGCGTCCGAAGGTGCAGACATCATCGCTTTTCCTGAAGTCTGGATCCCGGGATACCCGTGGTTTCTGTGGCTCGATTCGGTCGCGTGGCAGTCCCCATTCGTCCGGCCCTACGTCGACAACTCCATCGAGGTCGGTAGTGCCCAGTTCGCACGAATCGAGAAGGCAGCCCGTGATGCAGGCATCGCAATTTCGCTGGGTTTCAGCGAACGCGAACACGGATCCCTCTACATCTCCCAAGCCTTCATCGACAGACACGGCGTCACCAAGACCGTTCGTCGCAAGCTCAAGCCCACGCACGTCGAACGAACCATGTTCGGAGAGGGCGACGGGTCGGACATCCAGGTCATCGACACCGAACTTGGTCGAGTAGGCGCGCTCAACTGCTGGGAACATCTGCAACCGCTGGCAAAGTACGCAATGTTCTCCCAAAATGAACAGCTTCACGTAGCAGCGTGGCCCAGCTTCTCGATTTTCGAGGGCGTGGTCAACGCCCTGGGTCCAGAAGTGAACGTCGGTGCCGCCCGTCAGTACGCCGTCGAGGGACAGACCTTCGTCCTCTCACCGACCGGCCTGATCGGCGAAGCCGGCCAGGCACTCGTGGCCGACACCGAACTCAAGAGGCAGTTCTTGGCGCTCGGGGGTGGACATGCCCGCATTTTCGGCCCCGACGGCCGTGATCTAGCCGAACCGCTGGCTCCGACCGAAGAAGGCATTCTCTACGCGGACATCGATTACGCCGCCATCCTCGCAGCAAAGAATGCGGCCGACCCGGTGGGCCACTATTCGCGTCCCGACGTGTTCCGGCTGTACTTCGACAACACGCGCAAATCGAGGGTCGTCAACCGCCCGCTGTCTCCGGCAGCCGAACCGTCCGAATCCGAGCTCGCCCAGATCCTCGAAGGATAGGAAGGCACCATGATGACGCAGCCAGATCATTCACCCACCGACTCATCTTCGACGGACCCTCAGCCATCACTGTACGAACGGTTGGGTGGATACGACGCCATCTACATATTCGCTGCAGAAGCCCTCAAAAAGGGAATGGCACATCCCGATATCGGCCACATCTGGGCGCACATGTCCGAGTCGACGTTCTACAAGGAGCACATCAACTTCGTCGACTTCCTCTCCGCGCAATGGGGCGGCAATGTTCGCTATCGCGGACGGGACATGCTCACCGCCCACCGGGGCATGGGGTTGACCGAAGTCCACTGGAACGCCATGTTCGACTGTCTTTACGAGTGCTACGACCAGTTTGGTCTACCACAAGGACTTCGAGACGAGATCGATGCCTCGTTCAACAAGTACAAACCCGCGATCGTGGGCAGTCCTTCCTACCGCGACGTCGTCCTCGAACATCCCGAAATTGACGTCACCAAGGGAATGAAGAGTGTCGGTGTCATGTGGCCCAGCCGAAGAGACGCCGCCGCAGCGGCGGCCGCCAACGTGCTGCCGGATTGAGTCGACAGCAACGAACCACTGGCACGCCTGCCGATCCGATCGTATAGCCGCCGAGACCTGTCATGGTCTTCGGCGGTTACGTTCAAACGTTGGGCGGACGCATCCATGCGTTGAACCGGGCGACTCAGGCCCGGCGGTCGTCGGTAGCCGACATCCACCCACCGAGGCAACCGCATACCGTCACGGTCATCGGTCCGCGAGGGGTGAGGCGCGCGATCCAAGCCGCCGCCGCCCCCTTCGACGGCATGGTCTGTGCTTCGGAGGGGGTATGCACGACGCCGTCAGACACGCGTCAATGCCTCCCCCATCGTGCGGTTGAGGGTGCTGAGCGAGCGGACGGCACTGCGAACCGGCCCGGGTGTGGTCGTCGACTGCAGCATGACGTCGAGTGCCGACGTTTCGGTGAGTTTCTCTGGAGGCTCTACGTGCTCGCCGGAGAGTGCGCGTTTGACGTCGGCGACGGTTGCCTGGGTGACGTCGGCTGCTTGGCGCAATGCCGTCGCGGTCCCCTGCGACGGCCCGCTGTCCGGTTCGCCGCGAGAGGCGCTGACCCCTGCCCGGGCGAGTGCATGAGACGACCGACTACCGGCCGTCATGATCCGCAACAACCGTTTCGCTCCCCGACGGGTCCGCGTCGTCGGCCCCATTTCCAGGGGTTTGCCCGCCGTGACAAGATCCTTCAGCGCGTTGTCCAGCTTCCGGATGTCGGCGACGAGGTCAGATTCGCGGCCTGGATGGGCGACGGCTCCGATAGCGGTGTCGATGATGGCAGTCATCTGATCGAGGTAGTCGTCGATCTTCGAGATCAGCGTCGATCGCGTTCCGGTGGAGAAGATGAAGCACGCCGCCGCTATTCCGACGATTCCCCCGGCCGCCGTTTCGTAGATGCGCAGTTCGAGTACCTCGATGCTGAACGTGCCGAGCAGCCCGTACAGCATCGCGAGCATGACGGTGACGAAGAAGGACAGCAATGCGTAGGCAACCGTGACGAGGTAGAACGCGAAGAAGACGCAGACAACGAGCAGGAGCAGCTGCACTGGCTGGTTGTTTCCGACCAACGCGGACAACAACACTCCTGCAAGAACTCCCGCGATGGTGCCGACGACGCGGTGGCCTGCGCGCGAGAGAATCTCACCGCGGGTCGACGCTCCGGTGAAGACGAGGAACGCCGTCAGGACCGCCCAATACCAGCGGTCGGGCGAGATCAGCTCACCGAGAATCGTTGCAGCGCTGGTCGCGACGGCTACCTGGATCGCGGCTTTGGTGCTCGGATTCCATCCGGTGTCCGCCTCGTCGGCCTCGTCCGGCTTCGTCCTCGGCCCCGATTCTGTTCGCAGGGCATTGTGGGTGATGTGATGGATCGCGATGTGTGCCCGCACTGCCCGCATCGCGAGGGCGGTCGCGATTCCCTCCGGTGTCGATGGATCGGACTTGTCTGCGGCCGCGGCGGCGAGGCGTCGGGCGGCGCGGAGTTGGTCGTCCGACGGATTGTTCTGCAGGCACGAACCCAGCGCCGTGGTCGCCTGCCCCAGCGCATTCGGCCACGACTTGTTCGGGTCGAGCGCCCACAGCGCGCTGACGAGTTGTTCGGTCGCGATCTGCGCGTCGAAGATACGAACGGACAGATCATCGTTGGTGACGCTCAGGAGCTGGGCTGCATCGTTGCGGTCGAGCCAGTCGTCGATCATCAGCGCGGTACTTCCGAGCCGGTCGAGCTTCTTGCGGAGCAGATCGAGATTCCGATCACCCCTGCGCGACGCCACCTCCAGCACGTCGATCGACGCGGCCCGCAGCGCCCGAACCAACCGTGTGACTTCGAGCCCGGGCCGGTCCGGCACGATCACCGTACGGACGAGGAGCGAGATACCCACGCCGGCGACGATCGACACGGCGAGGACGGGAATCTGCCCAGGCTCCGCCCGAAGGAACAGCGCGAAGAAGTAGCAGATGAACGCAACCATCCCGAGCGCCGTCCCTCGCGGGCCGTAGCGCCGCACCCAGACGGCCGCGAAGAGCACCGCGATGAAGCCCACATCGGCGACCTTCCCGAACTGCGACAGCACGGCGGACATCGACACCGCTGCGATTGCGGGGAACACGAGCAGCAGTGTCGTGATCACCCTGCCGTGCTGATCCCTGTCCTTGACCGCCGCCGAGGACTGCATCGCGACGACCGTCCCGAGCAGCGCGACGGTGAGTGGCTGGCCGATCGCGTTGAAGCCCGGCAGCAGCACCACCATCGCGAGCACGACGGTGATCGTCGTGGCAGTTGCGGCCCGGAGCCGCAGCCTGCCGGGATCGGAGACCGCGAGAAAACGGACTGTCTCCTGTACGAACCGAAAAGCCATTCACCGATTGTGCGCCTTCGGCACCCCCGCATCCGTCATCACACTGTGTCGTGGCGGGGCGGGCGGACAAAGGGGAGGTAGGGCGTTGGTCGGTCGGCAGATCGGAGGGATCCACGCCAGGTTCCATCCAGGATCGCTCTGCGCAGGTGCTCGGCGGCCTCCGCCGCATCCGGGCTGCCGAGTACTTCGTGTAGCGCGATGATCGGATCGACCCGCCCGGTCGGTTGTGCCGCCGCCGCGGTGCGCCACACGGTCGGGTCCTGCGGCACCGTCACCACCAACGTGTACTTCGCATCGGTGGTCGGCGTGAAGCCGGCCACCGTGTAGTCCAACAGCCCGCGGATGTACAACCCGCCCACCGCAGGCAACCGCCACGGCGCATATACATCCACCGCCACATCCCCGGTCAGCACACACCCCACATTGCTTTCAGCGCAACATGTTGCGGCCGCCTCCGCCTGCCGCACCGCAGGTTCCAGCCCGTACCAGTAGTCCGCCTCGACGACCGTCCACGAGCCCTCCCCTTGGCGTGCCACTGCCGACCCAGCATCGTGCCGCGATCCGGCGGTCGGTCATGATTGGTCCCGGCCGCGGCGGGTATGCCCCCAGTGCACCCACACCGGTGCCCTTGCGGTGGCGATTGACCCCGTGATCATCGCACTCACGCCGTGACCGAGCCGCGAGGACACCTACAGCGACACGGCAGGATCGATGTCATGACCACTCACACGCATCTCACCACCGACCACGAGGAAATTCGTCAGTGGACGCAAGCCCATCACGGCGCCCCTGCCCGGGTCCCCCACACCGCAGTCGGCGACGTCCTCCGAATCGACATCCACGGAGTCGACTCCGGTCTCGAACACATCTCCTGGACGGAATGGTTCGCCGCCTTCGAGCAGCAGGGCCTCGCCCTCAGTTATCCGGATCCACATCTGCACGGTGGGATCAGCGCCTGGTTCGAGCTCGTACCCCGATCCCGCACCGCGGAGGGCCCATCGTGATCGCCGCACGGTACCCCCTGCCGATTGGCGTGATGTCCCGCGGCGTGCTCTTGCCCGCATCGACTCCGCTGAGTTCGACGGAGAAGTCGCGGTCGAGGAAGTACTGAACGACCATCATGGCGTGATTGCGCTCTTCCACCGACAGCTTGTGGACGTGCCGCGCCAGCCGCGGCACGTCGGAGTTGTCGAAAGAGACTGGCGCGGCGTGGCAACGGCGCGGCGGCGCCGTTTTGAACTGACTACCGCCGGGGCGAGTGTTAGTCGGCTCCCCAGGTCACCGAGACGCCGCGGTCGCGCAGCCACTGGCTCGGGTTGAGCCGGTTGCCGCCCGCGTCCGAGACCTCGAAGTGCAGGTGCGGACCGGTCGACTGACCACGGTTGCCGACGGTGGCGATCTGCTGACCCGCCGCGACCCGCTGGCCGACGTTGACGACGAACTCGTTGATGTGGCCGTAGACGCTGACGTCGCCGTCGTCGTGGCGTACTCGCACCCACAGCCCGAACCCGGAGGCCGGGCCCGCGGAGATGACCTCACCGTCGGCCGCGGACTGGATCGGCGTGCCGATCGGGGCCGCGATGTCGATGCCGCCGTGGTGCGCACCCCAGCGGGGGCCGTAGCCGGAGGACAGCGTCCCGGACACCGGCTGCACGGCGCGGACCTTGAGCGGAGCGGGGCTGCCCGGGTTGGCCTGCCCGGGCATGCCGGGCGCGGGCGGGGCGGCCGGGATGTCGGGCAGTTCGATCGCGGGTAGCTGAACACCGGCCGGCAGCAGGCCAGGCGGGATCTCGAGCGGGCGGGCGGCCGCGGACCCGGTGCCGAACTGGGCGCCGCCGATCAGGATGGCGCCGGTCGCCACGGCGACGGTCGCGATCTTCACGCGGCTGGTGATGAAATTTGAACGATTTGCCGTCCTGCGGTGTTTCGCCACAGTGCCTTACCTCGTCTTCGTTGGCTGGCCCGCGCTCTCGAGAGGCGCGATCTCGGACCCCCGTCGAGTTGGAAAGTAACAAAACGGTATCGGCCGCGCAATCGTTACCTAATCGATACTTAAAAATGATCTTGGTCGAAGTATGTCAACGTCAGAGGCTTACAGCAGTCATCACGGATGGATAACGACAGACAGGATCGCCGGCCCGGACGCCCCGCCGAGCAGGGCCCGCAGAGCCGGGAAACCGGTGGCGACCTCGACATTTGCGGGACTGGCCCAGAAGCGCGGGGATCGCGCGATAACACCCCCGCAACCTGACACGGGCGACTTCACTGCCGTACGCAAGCAGGCACGCCGCCGCCTCGTCAAATGTGACGAGAACCACAGACACCCCCCCCCTTACGAGGGCGTCGCAGAAGCAACCGAGGTGCGCGTAGCGCATCTCGCCCGCAGCGACCCGGTCCACGGCAACGCCACAGCCCGCCGGGTAGAGACCCGGTCGAGCGCCGCCTCATCCAAGGACGCGGCGAAGAGCTGCCCCACCACACCGAGAGTGCTCAACTCCGCACGGCTCACCGATTCCTTGGTCAACCGCAGAGCCGGCGCGTTCCTGCGCGTCAGCATCACCTCACCGTTGTCCTCGCGCACGCCGAGTACACGCGTTGCCCGGGAAGGGAAACGGTCGAGGAATCTCTGGTCAGGCGCGATGTGGCGCAAGGGTCCGCTAGGGGTGGGCCGTCCTGCTCGCCACCGGAATCGACTACACCTACCAATTCGACCTCACCGCGTGGGGATAGACCCACCTGATTCTCGGCGCGACCGTCACCGCCGCGGAATCGCCCTGTTCACCGGTACCACCGGGGCGAGAGGGGGCGCCATGGTGGTGTGTGCGGTCTCGATCCTCGTCAACTTCCTCCGGTTGCCCTACCACCCCATGTGGGCGATGACGATCATCGCTCTCAACGCCGTCGCAATCTGGGCCGTCGCGACGTGGCACCCCGACAAGGACCGAGCCCGACAGCCCTCTCCACCGGCAAGAGGAACAGCCAAGCGAACGCTGGACAACGAACAGTGCGACAAGTACGAATGGAGCACAGGCAGCCGACGATGTCTTCGCCGCCGCCACCGCCTCCGTCTTCTCCGTCGTCGGCCGCCCTGGGGCTCGTTCGGGACGAGCAGAAGACCGAATCCGACGACTGACACACGTCTCGGCGACCGTGAGCGGGGCTGGACTTCCCCGCAACGCCGGGCAGACCGGCGTCTCGCGCGCCACCCGTTCGGCACCGGTCACATTTGCTCATATCTCGGCAGCGCAGATACGCGAGTGGATCGCGTGCGGCGCCCCACGCCCCCGACCGCGGGCCCGTCCGCCAAACCCATCAGCGCCATCCCTGCAGGATTGAGATACAGCGAGCGACCGCGGTCGTAGTCGGAGACCGCAACCAGGCTATGGCCCCGTTTGATCACCGCGAGCAACAGACGAGCGGCCGCCGCCTACTCCGGCCCCGTTCCGTACTCGACCGGCGATGCGTCAGCGAGGGGTCGGAGTGTTCGGTCGGCGATCGTCGGCATACATGGCCTCGATCCGCGCCTTGATCTCGGCGGTGCTCATCGCACCGGGCCGCCGCCACGTCCGGGATGTGGGCACGGGAATCGTCGGGGTCGAGGGTATCGCCATGAGAAATCTGCCTTCGTCACTCGGGTATCGGATCGCCACCGCGGCGGCCGCGTGGACGGTCCAGCACCCACGCATATGTGTGATCTGCTTCACACGGCGCGGCGTTACATGCACCATCCCCAACCACCGACCGGCCACCACCAGCACACCGGTCCGGCTCGACGTCCTCCTCGCCGCCGACACCGCCCAATCCTTCGAACTCCCGGCGCCGACCTGTCCGGCGACGAACTCATCGCCCGCGGCCTCCCCGAGTAGGCCGACGAATTCACCTGCACCAGTTGAATCCTCGTCCACCGCCGCAGCCGCCTCGCCGACCCGCGCGGCGGATCTGCAGGAACTGCGCCTGACGAACATGGATGCATCCGAGTGCACACCGCACAATGCACCCCCGTACCCCGTACCCCCGAAGGCCTACCCCAGACCGGAGTCATCGTCGCTGCGGCGTGGTCCCGGCCTCCGGTGCGGGTGGAACCGGCCAGGGGACGGTGATGCGCAGGCGGGAGATGCGACGCCCGTCGAGAGCACTGACGGTGAGTTCGGCGCCGTCGACGGTGATGGTGTCGCCGAGTTGTGGCAGACGTTCGAGCCGGTGCAGCACGAACCCCGCCACCGTTTCGTACGGGCCGTCGGGCACCGCGATCCCGGTGTCCCGCTCGAAGTCCTCGGTGATCAACAGACCATCCACGCTCCGCGGACGCCGCGACGGGGCGTCCGGGGTGTGTCGGGCGTCGAATTCGTCCCCGATCTCCCCGACCACCTCCTCGACGATGTCCTCGAGCGTGACGATGCCCGCGGTCCCGCCGTATTCGTCGACGACGATCGCGATCTGGAGATTGTCGCGACGCATCTCCGCCAAGGCCGCCAACGCCGGCTTGGACGCGGGAAGCTGCAGGACCGGTCTACTCACCTCCGCCACCGTGGTCACCACGTGTTCGTCGGCGAGGAGCAGATCACGCAGATGAACGAATCCGACGACCTCGTCGAACGAGGAGCCCGTCACGGGATACCGGGAGTGACCACGCTCCAATGCCAACTGCCGCGCCATAGCGAGCGAGGTGCCTCCGGGCAGGAAATCGACATCGGTGCGCGGCCGCATCACCTCCACGAGGGAGCGTTGCCCGGCGTCGAAAACCTCGGCCAGGATGCGGCGTTCACCATCGGCGAGCGCGGCGTGCCCAACGAGAAGATCACGCAGCTCCTCGTGGGTGATGGCCTCACCCTTCGCTGCCGGATCCCCACCGAAGATCCGCACCAGCGCGTCGGTGGACACCGACAGCAGCCAGATAACCGGACGCATCACGGCGGCGAACCGATCCAGGGGCGGAGCCGTCAGCAAAGAGACCTCGGTGGCGCGCTGCAGCGCAACCCTTTTGGGCACGAGCTCGCCCAGGATCAGGGACAGGTAGGCGATCACCAGGGTGGTGGAAACCAGCGAGGCCGTCGCGGCGACCCCGTGCGGCAGCCCCCAGGATTCCAGGGCAGGCACCAGAGCCGGTGCGATGGTGGAGGCACCGTAAGCGGCGGACAGAAACCCCGCCACAGTCACCCCGATCTGCACCGCCGAGAGAAACCGGTTCGGGTCCCGGGCCAGGGCGGCGGTGCGAACCCCGCGCACCCCCCGCCGCTCCAGGTTGCGGAGCTGGCCCTCACGCAGCGACACCAAGGCGATCTCGGTGGCGGCGAACACGCCACCGACCAGCACGAAGAGCAGCACCAGACCGATATTGGCCACCGTGGTGTTCATCGCGGCCGCCCGAATCGACGCGGCCCGGGTCTGTGACGGTGGCCCATATCCCTTCTCCTGATGCGGAGTCCTCGATCGGCGGTGGCCTTCAGCCTACGGCATAAACGGACAAATCGGACACCGTGCCCGCGTGGGGTTGACGAGGCTGCAGCCCGCACAAACCCGCTACAAACTAAACTGGACTCGCTCGATCAAGTTTGTGCGAATGATTCTTGCGGCGTCGACAACAAAGCCACCTGCGGTGCTACTACTGTCACGGCACGACCTGCCCCAACGCGCCACCGCCTCCTCGCGCGCCGCATGCGCATGGAGGATGCCCTCCATCTCCGCCAATCCCGCACCTCTCCGCCGCCCACGGCAGGGGCGTGCGCCGATCCGATCCGGCTCCTGCTCCAGCGACACTCCTGTTAGCGAAATTCCCGCGACCGTGCTTCGCGCCCTCTCCTAGCGATCACCGAACCCGACGGCCTGAGCGCGTCGACCGACCCGGTGGGCGGGCGCCCCGGTCCCAGTTGCGCCGGACGTGGCTGCGGTTCGGAGCGTGGATCCGCCCAACCCAGTGCCGCCGTGTGCAATTGGTGATCGATACGCGAGGTCAGCGACCTCTCCAGTGCGGTGGTCACCGCGACACCGGAGGCCAGCAGACCCAGCGCGGACAGCAGCAGCACCGCCGTCGGTGGGTGTACATCAGCCCGTCGCGGTGCCAGAGTTGCCGCGTCCGACGAGGCCGTGCAGGAGTGAGTCGACTATGCGTTCGGGGAGATCCGGATCGAGAGGTTCACGGGTGAGCAAGACCTTGAAGTGCAGTGGGGCGACCAGCATTTCGATGACCAGTCGAACATCGGTGACGTCCGGCAGTTCACCCCGTGCGATCGCCCGCCGCACGATCTCACCCGACCGCGCGAAGCGTGCCTCCCAGTACCGGTTACGCGCTTCGGCGGCGGCCGGGTCGTCGCCGGACGCGGCCAGCGCCCGGTCGAAGGTCGAGCCGACCGGGCTGGACAGATACGCCAAAAGTCTACCGGCGTAGGCGATCAGGTCGTCGCGCAGCGATCCGGTGTCGGGTACCTGACCCCATTCCTCGGCTTCGTCGAGCAGAGCCTCGATCATCAGGTTCTCCCGCGTGCCCCATCGACGGTAGATCGACGTCTCGTGCACGCCGGCCCGGGACGCGACCTCTGCGACCGCCAACCCCTCCATGCCTTGCTCGTGCAGTACGTCGAGAGCGGCATCGAGGACTGCGCGGCGAACGCGGGCGGAACGGCCACCGGGTCGACGCTGGGCGCCTTGATCACTCATGACCCCCACCTTAACGCAAGTCCCTTGCTTTTATGACGTGACTCAGCTCATACTGTTAATGCAAGTTTCTAGACTTAAGAAGGTGGGCAGTCATGACATCGCAAACCAGCGCGGAGATCACCGAACGCACCGAGACGGCGGACGGGATGCGCATCGACTGGGACGTACCCGTGCCGATGTCGGACGGCACGATCCTGCGGGCCGACGTATTCCGGCCGGACGACGACGGTGCGTATCCGGTGCTGATGACGCTCGGTCCGTACGGAAAGGGCCTGGCGTTCCAGGAAGGTTTCGGGCCGATGTGGCAGCAGCTGATCAGCGCGCATCCCGATGCGGCGGCCGGGTCGAGCAACCGCTACCAGGTATGGGAAACGGTCGACCCGGAGAAGTGGGTGCCGGACGGATACATCTGCATCCGCGTCGACTCCCGGGGCGCGGGCCGCTCGGCCGGGCTGCTGGACATGCTCGGCGAGCAGGAGGCCCGCGACTACTACGAGGCGATCGAGTGGGCGGGCACCCGAGGCGGGTCGAACGGCCGGGTGGGCCTGCTCGGGATCTCCTACTATGCGGCCAACCAGTGGTCGGTCGCGGCGCTGCGGCCACCGCACCTGACGGCGATGTGTCCGTGGGAGGGATTCACCGACTTCTACCGAGACCTCAACCGGCACGGCGGAATCCTGACGCGGTTCGGCCAGGCCTGGCAGGAACACCAGATCTTCACGGTCCAACACGGGGTCGGCGACCGCGGCAGACGCAACCCCAACAACGGTGAGTTGGTCGCCGGACCGCCGACGCTGACCGACGACGAACTCGCGGCGAACCGGGTCGACACGATCGGGGAAGCGAAGCGCCGGGAGTTGCTCGACGAGTTCAGCCGGGCACGCACCCCGGATCTGACGCGGATCGAGGTACCCGTGTTGTCGGCGGCGAACTGGGCGCACCGGCTGCACACCCGCGGCAATTTCGACGCCTACGCCCAGGTCTCCTCATCGCAGAAGTGGCTCGAGGTGCACGGCCACGAGCACTACGCGGAGTTCTACACGGACTACGGCGTCGACCTGCAGAAGCGGTTCTTCGGCCACTTCCTCAAGGACGAGGCGACCGGGTGGGAGGACCAGCCCCCGGTGCGGCTGAACGTGCGGCACCTCGACGGCTCGTTCGAAGGCCGCGACGAACAGGAATGGCCGCTGGCCCGTACGCGGTGGACGCGGTTCTACCTCGACGCCGCGTCCGAGACGATGAGCCCGACCGAAGCACCCGCCGAGGACACCGCCGAATTCGCCGCGCTGGGGCCCGGGCTCGACTTCTGGACCGAACCGCTGACCGAGCCGATGGAGATCACCGGACCCGCCTCCGCCCGGGTACGCCTCGCCTCCTCGACCACCGACGCCGACCTGATCGTCACCCTGCGGGTGCAGGACCCCGACGGGAACGAGATGTCGCTGGTGGACGCGATCGACCCCCACGGTGTGCTCGGTGTGGGCTGGCTGCGTGCCTCCCACCGCGAGTTGGACGAGCACGCCAGTCTGCCGCACCGCCCGTGGCACCGGCATTCGAGCAAGCAGCCGCTCACGCCCGGCGAGGCTGTCGATCTGGACGTCGAGATCTGGCCTACCTCCCTCGTCGTTCCCACCGGCTACCGGCTCGGCGTCACGCTCGCCGGCCGCGATTTCGCAATGCCCGGCGACGGACCGTGGCCGGTGATCTACGGCATCGAGATGCGCGGCAACGGATTGACTCCGCACGACGACCCGGACGACCGGCCCGACGGCATCTTCGACGGCACCACGACCGTGCACACCGGCCCGGACTCCGGCACCTCCCTGCTCCTCCCCGTCATCCCGACCCCGAAGTAAGGCGTGAATCATGCGACGAATCGTCGACCTGTCCGTGTCACTACAGGCAGGTATCCCCTCCGACCCGCCCGGACATCTGCCGGAGATCGACTATCTGGATCACGAACACACCCGCGGTGAGCTGCTGCAGTTCTTCCCCGGTGCCCGGGTCGAGGATCTGCCCGGCGGCGAAGGATATGCCGTCGAACGGGTCCGAGTGTCCACCCACAACGGCACCCACCTCGACGCTCCCTACCACTACGCGTCCACCATGGACGGTGGCAAACGAGCGATCACCATCGACGAGGTTCCGCTCGAGTGGTGCTTCGGACGCGGCGTCAAACTCGACTTCCGGCACTTCGACGACGGCTATGTCGTCGCCCCCGACGACCTCGACCGCGAACTGGACCGGATCGGATTCGCCCTGGCGCCGTTCGACATCGTCCTCGTCAACACGAGCGCCGGCGCCCGGTACGGCCACGACGACTACCTGAGCACCGGCTGCGGCATGGGCCGCGACGCCACCCTGCACCTGCTGCGGCAGGGCGTGCGGGTGACCGGCATCGACGCCTGGAGCTGGGACGCACCGTTCGTCCACACCGCCCAGCGGTACGCCGAAACCGGCGACGCCGCCATCATCTGGGAGGGCCACCGCGCCGGCCGCGAGATCGGCTACTGCCACATCGAGAAGCTCGGCAACCTCGAATCGATTCCCTCGTCGGGTTTCCAGGTGGCGTGCTTCCCCGTGAAGATCCACCAGGCGTCGGCCGGCTGGACCCGCGCCGTGGCGATATTCGACGAGGAGCCGGCATGAAAATCGGTTCGCTGTTCGTCGACGGTGTCCAACGCTACGGCGTCGTCGACGACGATCGTATCGACCTGCTGACTCGCTCCGTCGACCTGTTCGAGATGCTCGCAACCGGCGATCCCGAGCAGGCGATGGACGGCCGATCGCTACGATGGTCCACGGAAGGTCCTGTGGCGGTGCCGTTTCCGGTCGCCAGTATCCGCGACTTCATCACGTTCGAGCAGCACACGGCCGGCTCCCTGCGGGCGGTCACGGGTGCGAACGCGATCCCGGACGCCTGGTACGAAGCGCCGGCCTTCTACTTCTCCAATCCGCACGCGGCGATCGGTTCGGGCGCCACGGTTCCGGTTCCCCCGGGCTGCGACGTGTTCGACTTCGAATTGGAAGTCGCGGTCGTGATCGGCAAAGCCGGTTTCAACCTCAGCGTCGACGAGGCCTTCGATCATGTTGCCGGGTTCACCATCCTCAACGACTGGTCCGCCCGCGATCTGCAGGGTCGTGAGATGCGGGTGGGCCTGGGAGCGGTGAAGGCCAAGGACACCGCCACCACCCTCGGTCCGCTGCTGGTCACCGTGGACGAGTTCGTCGACTACGAGGCCGACGGTCGCTTCGACCTCGGCATGGAGGTGTCGGTCGACGGCACCCGGATCGGCGGCGACACCCTCGCGAACATGGCGTGGACCTTCGCCGAGTTGATTTCTTACGCCAGCCGAGGCACGTGGGTGCGGCCCGGGGACGTGCTCGGCTCCGGAACCTGCGGGGGTGGCTGCCTCGCCGAATTCTGGGGACGGAACGGTGAACAGCAACCACCACCGCTGCGAATCGGTGACACCGTCACCGTGACCGTGGAGGGAATCGGCACCATTCATAACACCGTGGTCGCCGGACCACCCCTCCACGCGGTACCACCAGCGCGCCGTCACCGCTCGACCACTGCTCCATTCGGTCACAACCACCGCGGAGAGACCGCGCAACGATGAACCTGACGCGACCTGGCTGTTTCGTACCGAGGTCCGCAACAGCCAGGCACCGCGCCGGTAGCGGAACGGTCGTGGAGACCGACGAGCCGCACCCGGCGCAAGGACCTGGACGCCGGCACCCACGCGTCGCCGGCCGCCCGCATGGGACAGCGACACCGCCTGTCCCCCGCCGTGTTGCGTGCGGCGATCGTCCTCCGTCGTTCTCCGTCCGATCGGACTCCACCGTGTGCTGACGACACGACCGTCACCGAGTCGTCGTCATGCCGGCTCTGCCATCACGCCGAAATGGCGCGCCGTCCCGGAAAGCCCCGGAAGCTCGTGCACGGGCGACCACGTGCGCAGTCCATCCGTGCTGTCTGAATAGAGATATTTACCTTCCGTATAGGCGTCGAGGTATATCCGCCAGGTGCCGTTCGGCAACTGAACCACAGCCGGGCCCTCCACCAGCGAGCCCCAATCGCCAGGCGGGACGAATGAATAGGGCCCCGTCACCGACGACGCGACCGCATGCTCGACGACCTTCCTTGTCTCGTTCTTGGTAAACGCATGATAGGTCGATCCCACCTTCACCACCGTGGTGTCGATGTGGTCCGCGCCGATCCCGGCGAGTGGAACAGGCGGGCTCCACAACCTGAGCGATGGTTCCAGCGCCGTCATCAGATACGGCACGAATCCTCCACCGGTCGACAGGGACAGGATGACGTTGACGCGGTCGCCGTCCACGAACCATTCGGGCGCCCAGGCTTTGGTGACGAATGGCGACAGCGACGGTCCGTCCTTGAACCCGGCCGACCCCGAGAAGCCCGGTGGGCTCGCGAAACCGGTGCCATCCCCGGTGCCTGGCATGAAGGCGCAGCAGAACGGAACCGGATAGTTCCCCAGGGGTGTCCAGTTGATGCGGTCACTGCTGCGTGCGAAGCCGATATTCGCGCCGCCGCCTGTTGTGTAGGTGACGTAATACAACCCGTCTGTGTTCCGGAAGATGCTCGGGTCACGCACGAGCCCTGACGGGGGCCGAAACGACGACAGTCGTAGGGGTTCGAACCCCGTGCCGTCCCCCGACTCGTATACATCCATGTCGCGGTCGCTGACGTTACTGAACGCCACCATCGTGTATCGCCGGGCCGACGGTTCGGCGGCGCTGTTCCCCGGGGCCGCGACCAGCATGGCCGCGACAGCGAGAATCACCATCGACATGGCCGAAAGACAGGTCCGTTTGGTCAGCATCACCGGTGCAGTATCCACGACTGCGGGCGCACCATGCGTAACTTCGACCCGGATTCCGATGGCAGGGTTCGGGCCGTTTGCCGTGAGGCCTTCGCGATCGTCGTGTGGTCGCGGCGGGCCTGGTCGTGGCGGCGGCGAGTCGCCGGAAAGACGCTCGCTCCGAGAACAGCAAGTCGCCTGAGAGTTCGGGCCGCTCAGTCCTCCAGCTGAAGTGGCAGTTCCGCGGTGACCCGCCAACTTCCGTCGGTCTGCCGTCCCGCCTCGAGTGTGCCGTGCAAGACGGCGACCCGCTCCCGCATCCCGAGCAGTCCGTTGCCCGATCCGAGCGAGAACTGTCCGGACGAGTTGCCGTTGTCGGTGATCTCGACGAGGACGTCCGTCTCGCGGCGCCGCACCCGAACCTTGGCACGCGGGCGTTCCCCGGCGTGCCGGAGGACGTTGGTCAGCGATTCCTGAACCAGCCGGTGGACGCCGAGGCTGACCGCCGGGCTGATGTCGTCCAACTCCCCCGTCAGCTCGAGTTCCACGGGCAGGCCGGCGCTGCGCATCATGTCGACCACCCGGGCGAGACCGGCCGTGCCGTGCTGGGGCATGTCGTCGGTCGCCGGTTCGGTGCGGAGCAGCGACACGGTGCGCCGCAGTTCCGCCAGCGCCTCCCGCCCGGTGCTCGCGATGTTGGTGAGTGCCTGCTTCACGATGTCGGGGTTGCTCTTCAGGGCGTAGGACGCACCGTCGGCCTGCACGATCATCACGCTCACCGCGTGTGCGACCACGTCGTGCAGTTCCCGGGCGATCCGGGTCCGCTCGGCGGCCACCGCGTCCTCGGCGCGTCGATCCCGGTCGTAGTCCGCGACGACCAGGCGAGCCGCGACCTCTTCGTCGTAGGCGCGACGGGCGCCGAGGAATTCCGCGGTGATCCAGGACAGCGCGAACACGAGCACCGAGTACAGTCCGGCTGCCAGCAGTTCCTGCTCCAGCAACCAGATCGACAGTACGGAGTCGACGACCAGGCCCACCGCGTAGATCGCGGCGGTGCGGCGGTCGACGTAGGCGACGAGCGTGTAGAGGGAGACGGCGAGGGCCAGCAGGCCGGGGTGCTCGGCGTCGAGGTCGCCGATGGAATAGCTGATGAAGGTGATCGTGATCGACATCACCAGCACGGCACCTGCCGCCGCCCGCGGATACCTGCGGCGCCACGCAATCGGCAGGCACAGCAGGAAACCCATCACCAGCTGCACCCACGGCGAGCGGTCGCCCGACGCGGTGAACACGAACACCTCGAGGGTGAACAGGATCGCCGCCAACATCGAGTCCGCAACCGTCGGCTTGCCCCGCAGCCACAGACTGAACCTCCTCATGTGCTCAGCGTAAGTACCTCGCGGCGCGTGTGGTTGAGTCGGCACCATGAATGTGGGTGACTGGGCGCTTCTTCTCACCGCCGCGACGGCTGCCGGGTGGGTGGACGCCGTCGTCGGCGGCGGCGGGCTGATCCTCATTCCCGCACTGTTTCTCGTCGCACCCCAGCTGACGCCGCAGGCGGCACTGGCCACCAACAAGCTCACCGCGTTCACCGGCACGTCCGCCGCCGTCGTCACGTTCGCGCGCCGCATCCCCATGAACTGGCGGCTGCTGGTTCCCGCAGGTGTTCTCGCGGCGGTGACGTCCGCGCTCGGCGCCGCGACGGTGTCGCGCATCGACAAGGACGTCTTCATCCCGCTCATCATGGCGGTGCTCGTCGGGGTCGCCGTGTTCGTGACCATCCGTCCGCAACTCGGGACCACGCTGGCGAAGGATCCGCCGACCCGGCGGAAGGTCGTCGCCGTCGTCCTGCTCTCCGCCGGGCTCCTCGGTTTCTACGACGGCCTGTTCGGGCCGGGCACCGGGACGTTCCTCATCATCAGCTTCGCCACGTTCCTCGGCACGGAATTCGTGCGCAGCGCCGCGATGGCGAAGGTGATCAATCTCGGATCGAATCTCGGAGCGCTGGTGTTCTTCGCCGCCACCGGCCACGTGCTGTGGGCGCTCGGTTTGAGCATGGCGGTCTGCAACGTGATCGGAGCGATCACCGGTTCACGGATGGCGCTGAGCAAGGGTGCCGGTTTCGTCCGGATCACCCTGCTGATCGTGGTGATCGCGATGGTGATCCGGTTGGGTTGGCAGCAATTCAGGTGATCGACCGACTACGGTGGTCCAGGTGACGGCTCCACGACAGGTTGATCCGGAATTCCTTGCCCTTCCACTGCGTTCGCTGGCGGACGCAGCGCTCGCCGCCGCCCGTGCGGCGGGTGCGTCGCACGCCGACCTGCGGGTACATCGACTGACCAGCCAGTCCCTGCGGCTCCGCGACGGCGAGGTGCAGTCGGCGGTGGACACGGACGAACTCGGGTTCGCGGTGCGGGTCGTCGTCGACGGCACGTGGGGTTTCGCCTCGCATGCCGAGCTGACCCCCGCGACCGCCGCCGCCACCGCGGAACAGGCCGTCGCCGTCGCCCGGGCGCTGCGCGGGCTGAACCGGGAACACGTCGAACTCGCGGACGAGCCGGTGTACTCGGACGTGCACTGGGTGTCCGACTACGACGTCGACCCGTTCGACATCCCCGCGTCGGAGAAAATCTCGCTGCTGGGCGAATACTCCCGCAGGCTGCTCGCCTCCGACGGGGTCGACCACGTCACCGCCGGATGCCTGCAGGTGAAGGAGCAGACGTTCTACGCCGATCTCGCCGGGTCCTCCATCGTGCAACAGCGGGTGCGGTTGCATCCGCAACTCGAAGCGACCACCGTCGACCAGTCGGCAGGTGTGTTCGAGACGATGCGCACCCTCGCTCCCCCCGTCGGCCGCGGATGGGAATACGTCGCCGGAGACGGGGTGTGGAACTGGACCGACGAACTCGCCCACATCCCGGACCTGCTCGCCGAGAAGGTGAAGGCCCCCAGCGTGGTGGCCGGCCCCACCGATCTGGTGATCGACCCGACCAACCTGTGGTTGACGATCCACGAGTCCATCGGGCACGCCACCGAGTACGACCGGGCCATCGGCTACGAGGCCGCCTACGCCGGCACGTCGTTCGCCACGCCAGACAAGCTCGGCACGCTCCGCTACGGGACACCGATCATGCGGGTGACCGCCGACCGGACCGAGCGGCACGGCCTCGCCACAGTCGGATACGACGACGACGGTGTCGAGACGCTGTCGTGGGACCTGGTCGCCGACGGGGTTCTCGTCGGCTACCAACTCGATCGGGCGTTCGCGCCCCGGCTCGGGCTGGAGCGGTCGAACGGCTGCTCGTACGCCGACTCGCCGCACCACGTCCCGATCCAGCGGATGGCGAACGTGTCGTTGCAGCCCGATCCCGACAGCGACCGCAGCACCGAGGACCTGATCTCCGGGGTGGAGGACGGCATCTACGTGGTGGGCGACAAGTCCTGGTCGATCGACATGCAGCGCTACAACTTCCAGTTCACCGGCCAGCGGTTCTACCGCATCCGCGGCGGGAAGCTCGACGGTCAACTCCGCGACGTCGCCTACCAGGCGACCACCACCGACTTCTGGGGTTCGATGGACGCCGTCGGCGGCCGGTCCACCTGGCAGCTGGGCGGCGCATTCAACTGCGGCAAGGCGCAACCCGGTCAGGTCGCGGCCGTCAGCCACGGCTGCCCGTCGGCACGCTTCCGCGGCGTCAACGTACTGAACACTCGGACGGAAGGCGGCCGATGATCGCACCGCAGCACCTCGTCGAGCAGGTCCTCGCCCGGGCCACCGTGGACGAAACCATCGTGATCGTCACCGATGCCAGCGAGGCGTCGCTGCGGTGGGCGGGCAACTCGATGACCACCAACGGCGTGTCCACCTCGCGTAGTTGGACGGTCATCTCGATCGTCCGCTCCGGGCAGGACGCCAGGGTCGGGATCGTCACCTCCGCGTCCGTCGACGTCGCCGACATCGACGGAGTGGTCCGATCGGCCGAAATCTCGGCCCGCGCAGCCACACCCGCCTCCGACGCGATGCCGCTGCTCACCGGAACCGGCACCGACGAGCACTGGGAGGATTCGGCGCAGCGCACCGAGATCGGCGCGTTCGAACAACTCGCCCAGGATCTGCGCATGGGCTTCGACGGCGACGATCAACTCTACGGTTTCGCGCATCATCAGCTGCACACCACGTGGCTGGGCACGTCGACGGGAATCCGGCGCCGATTCGTCCAGCCGACCGGGTCGGTCGAGATCAACGGCAAGCGCGGCGACGCCAGCGCCTGGGTGGGCACCAGCACCAAGGACTTCACCGACGTGGCCGGAGTGAAGTTGCTCGAGGACCTGTCGACGCGCCTGGACTGGGCCGGTAACCGGGTGGAGTTGCCCGCGGGCCGGTACGAGACGATCCTGCCGCCGTCCGCGGTCGCGGACCTCATGATCTACCTCATGTGGACCATGGAGGGCAGGGCCGCCGAAGAGGGCCATTCGGCCCTGTCGGCGCCCGGGGGCACCCGCATCGGGGAGAAGCTCAGCGCACTCCCCCTCACCCTCTATTCCGATCCCGCCGCGCTCGGCCTGGAGTACGCGCCGTTCGTGATCGCCGGGTCGTCGTCCGAGTCGGTGTCCGTCTTCGACAACGGGATGGACGCGAGCCGGGTCGACTGGATCCGCGATGGCACCGTCGGTGCGCTCGCGTACCCGCGGTCGGCGGCGAAGGAGTTCGGCGCCGAGGCGACCGTGCCCGGCGACAACCTGATCCTCGACGCCGGCGGTTCGGTGACGCTCGACCAGATGGTGACCGAGACCGAACGCGGGCTGCTACTGACCACCCTGTGGTACATCCGGGAGGTCGACCCCGCCACGCTGCTGCTCACGGGATTGACGCGGGACGGCGTCTACCTCGTCGAGAACGGGAAGGTCACGGGCGCCGTGAACAACTTCCGATTCAACGAGAGCCCCCTCGACCTGCTGCGGAGGGTCACGCAGACCAGCGCCACCGAGCGGACCCTGCCCCGCGAGTGGAAGGACTGGTTCACCCGGACCGCGATGCCGTCGGTGCGGGTGCCGGACTTCCACATGTCTTCGGTCAGCAAGGCGCTGTGAGGGCGCGATTTCTATGCGGACGCTCGTCTAGGTGACAGGCCGTGAGCTTTCCGTTATAAATGCTGCAGACATCACGCATATGAGATTGCTCACTCCAGAGACGTTTCGCCGCGGATGTCATATTCAGGTCTCCAGAGAACGGGACCGAACCTCCCGCATCGCCGCGTGGCCGACGCATGCGCCGAGTCCGTCCCTTGCACGCCCGAACAGGAGGTTTCATGCACTCCGATACCCGCATCCGCGAAGCACTCCACGGCCACACCAAGGTCACGAGACGGTTCGCGCTCGCCGACGTGGCACTGACGACGTTCGTCTGCCTCGTCTGCGCCACCGGCATAGGCATCATCACCGGTTCAGTTCTCGCCGCCGCGACGGGGGGACTGATCGTCGTCCTCGCCACGGCGCTGATGGTGGCGGCGGTATGACCGCGCCGAGCATTCAGCGAAGTACCACAATCCAGGAGATCCCAGTGTCGAACGACGTCCTCGAGGCTGCACCGCCTGCACATTCGATTCCGCACCGCCACCCCGACGGACGCGAGGTCCTCGCCACCGCGAAGGGCATCCTCATCGCCACCCGCGGATACGGCGATGCCGAGGCGTTCGAGGAATTGCTCGACGTCTCCCGCCATCACCACGTCAGCGTGCTGCGGGCAGCGAAATCGCTGGTGGAATTGGCGACTCGGCGACAGCCGTGCCCGTCCGTGACGACGCCGACACCGCCCTACGCACTCGAGTTCACGGAATGGACGACGCTGCTGGCGCGGTGACGTCCTCCCGGTCCGCCCGGGTGAGCCGCTGGTAGCCCCGATGCGTGAGCCATTCGAGCGGCCCACGATCGAATCGCCGCAACCACAGGCGCGACACGACGATCAGGGTCGCCGAGACGGCGCCGAACAGTGCGAGCGTCGCCGGAACCACGGTGGTGCCGTCCACTCGGGCCGCGAGGCCGAATCCCCAGCCGTAGCAGACGATCGAGCACAGAATGTTCTGCAGCACATAGCAACTGAGCGCGGTGCGGCCGACGCCCGAGAGTGCCCGGCCGGGCACGCCGGGTGCGCGGCCGTCGGCGTAGCGGTGCGCGATCGCCGCGAGTAACCCCAACGCGACGATCGGCGCGGTCCCGTACCTGCCGAGGATCAGACCCGCGTCGCCACCGAACAGTCCGAGCGCGAGGTCGAGTGGAAGGGCGATCGCCAGGCCGGCGATCATGAGGCGGCGCCGCAGCGCGCCACGGTCCGGGTCGAGGACGCGCGCACCGTAGAGGTGCGCGCCGACGAGGAACAACGCGATCGACAGCGGCAGGATGAACAGCACCTCGAGCCGGAACAGCAACAGATTGTCGGCGCGGAAGACGACGAGGTCCCAGAAACTGCCGTCCGCATAGGGATTCGGCGACAGCGACTGCGGATCCCGCGCGGGCGCCGAGGACAGGGCCGCGACGACGAGGGCGAGCATCGCCGCGTGGACGGCCACCGCGCACACTATCCACGTTCGCTGCGCGCGGATGCCCGTGGTCAGGACGAAGGCGACGATCAGTCCGGTGAGGGCATACCCGGTCAGGACGTCGAATTCGGTGAACAGCACGAAGTGCAGTGCTCCGTCGAGCATCAGCAGCGCTGCGCGCCACGGGTATCCGCCCGGCCACCGTTGACCGCGCCGCTGGGCGGAACGCTTTTGGATGACCAGTCCGATGCCGAACATGACGGTGAGCAGGCCGAGGAACTTGCCCTGCGCGAATTGCTGCAGCACCGCCTGCACCGGAGCCCATCCGCCGGTGGCCTTTCCGGTGCCGTTGATGTATCCGACGAGTCCCTCGACGTTGGTGAAGATCCAGATGTTGGTGGCGAGCGTGCCCAGGATCGCCGCGCCGCGCATGACGTCGAGCGCAGCGTAGCGGTGGGAACTCGATGGTTGTGAGGCTCGCCGGAGCGGTTCGTGCCTCGTGGGTTGTCAGTTGCTGTAGACCCGATCGACCCGCACGAATACGACCGCCCGACCCTGCTCGGCCATCACCCGGTCGTATTCGTCCCAGTCCTCGTGCGTGCCTCCGGCAGCGACGAATACCTCCCGACGCAGAAGCCGCAATCTCTCGTCGTCGAGCCACGGCTGGGGGTCGTCGGGACCGGCTATCTCGGCGGTTCCCTCGACGGTCGCCCACTGCCACCCGTCCCGGAAGGTGGTGGCGATCTGAGGGCGAGACCTCAGGTTGTTCAGCTTCACCCTTCCGTAGGTCACGAATCCCAGAACCGGTTCGCCTGTGGCCGGGTGCTCGAGCAGGCCGACGTTGACCATCGAGGCCTGAATGGTTCCGTTCGCGCGCAAAGTGGCGACCACCGCCAGGCCGTTGTCATCCCGTGCCAGAGCAACAGCGTCCTCGAGAATCGTCATCCACCGAGACTACTGCGGGGTCGGCTCTGATCGATCGTCATTGCCTGCAGTTCGCATCTACGGCACAACGTCATTGCGTCGAACGCGCCGAGGAGACGGGTCAGTGCGGGGTTCCGCCCGCGGCCAGGTAGGTGTCGATGGCCTGTTGCAGGCGGTCCAGGGCCGCGCCGTAGGCGGTGAAGTCGCCGGTGCGTTGCGCCTCGCGCAGGTTGGCCAGGGCGGCGTTGAGTTCGAGGACCGCCGCGGTCAGCTGGTCCGATGCCGCCGGCGGCGGGGCGGGCGGGGCGCCCGCTGGAGGCACCGCCGGCGGTTGCCCCTCGATGGGTGGAGGAGTGGTGACGTCGCCGCCGGGTGCCGTGGCGACGGCGCCGGTGCCGGTGCCGAAGACCTGGTCGAGGGCCTCGGCGAGAGTGGGGGCGTACCCGATACGCACCCCGCCGGTGCCGGGTTCGCGGTAGCTGACCAGGACCCGGGCCAGCTGCGGGAACGTGGAACCGTTGGGCGTGCTGGTCAAGCGTTCGGTGAACACCGGTTCGACGTAGAGGATGCCGCCGTCGGCGATCGGCAGGGTCAGCAGGTTGGCATAGTAGATCCGGTTGGACCGCTCGAGCAGGGTGCGCTCGGAGGCGACGCGGGTGTCGGAGATCATCGAGTTCTGGGTCTGCCGCGGGCCCTGGGTCTGGGTGTCCGTCGGCAACCGCAGAATGTCGATCTTGCCGTAGTTGTCGGGGTCGGAGTGCACCGAGAGGTAGGCGGAGAGAAATTCCCGGTTGAAGCCGACCATGGCGCTGGTGAGCCGGAAGGACGGGGCCGCGGTGCCGGCGTCGCCGACCAGGACGTAGTACGGCGGCTGCTCGCCACCGGTGTCGGCGGTCGGATCGCTGGGCACCGACCAGAATGCATTGGTGGTGAAGAACTCCCGCGGATCATCGACGTGGTACTTCGCCAGCAGGTCCCGCTGCAGGCGGAACAGATCCTCGGGGTAGCGGAAGTGCGCGCGCAGCTCGGGCGGGATCGCCTTCGGCGGCTGCACGGTGCCGGGGAACACGCTCATCCACGCCCGCAGGACCGGGTCGTTCTCGTCGACCTGGTAGAGGGTGACGGTGCCGTCGTAGGCGTCGACGGTGGCCTTCACCGAGTTCCGCACATAGGACACCTGCTCGAGGGGCAGGGTGCGGCCGGTGTCGGTGGCCACCGGCTCGGCGAGTGAGCCAACCTGCGAGTACGGGTAGTGTGCGGCAGTGGTGTAGCCGTCGACGATCCACACGATCCGGCCGCCGACCACCGCTGGATACGGGTTGGTGTCGGTGGTCAGCCACGGGGCGACGTGCTCGACTCGGGTGGCCGGGTCCCGGTTGAAGATGATTTTCGACTCGGGCCCGATGGCGCCGGAGAACAGGATGTTGCGTTCGGCGTACCGGGCGGCGAACGCCAACCGGTTGACCCAGCTTCCCACCGGCACCCCGCCGGTGCCGGTGTAGGTGTACTGGGCGGTGTCGGTGTCGTACTCGCGCGGCGGCGCGCCCTCGGGTCCGCCGACGATGGCGTAGTCGGGGTCCGCCTGCGCGATCACCTCACCGAAGTAGATGCGTGGTTGCTCGACGGGGATCACCTGGCCGCCGCCGGCCTGCGAGGCTATGTCGCTGACCGCGTAGATCGGGTACCCGCTGTCGCTGCTCGCGCTCTGCCCGGCGGCGTCGCGGACGGCGGCGTTGACCCTGTTGGCGGGGGCGGCGACGAACCCGTTGCCGTGGGTGTAGACGGTGTGCCGGTTGATCCACTGGGTCTGGTTGCCGCTGAGACTGTTCGGGGAGAGCTCGCGGGCGGCGACGATGTAGTCGGCGAGTCGTCCGTCGATGGTGTAGCGGTCGATGTCGAGGTGCTCGGGGAAGCCGTAGAAGTTCTTCAGCTGTTGCTGCTGGGTGAAGGTGCGCGAGAGCACGGTCGGGTCGAGCAGGCGGGCGTTGGCGATGGTGGTGACGTCGGCGGGAATGTCCCGGGGCGGCCGGGTGCCAACCCCGGGATAGTCGAGGTAGTCGACGCGGTCCGGGCCGATTCCATAGGCCTGCCGGGTCGCGGCGATGTTGCGTTCGATGTAGGGGCTCTCCCGATCGGCGGCGTTGGGGCGAACCGAGAACTGCTCGATCAGCGCCGGGTAGATTCCGCCGACCACGATCGCCGAGAGCACCAGCAGTACCGTGGCCATCGCCGGGATCCGCAGGTCCCGCACCGCGATCGCGGCGAAGAACGCCGCCGCGCACAGTACCGCGATCGCGACCATGATCAGCCGCGCCGGCAGCACCGCGTTGATGTCGGTGTATCCGGCCCCGGTGAAGGTGGGCTCCTTCCGGCCGCTCCACAACAACGAGTACCGGTCGAGCCAGTAGGAGGCCGCCTTCAACGCGATGAACGTGCCCGCGAGCACCGCGAGCTGGATGCGCGCCGGCCGGGACACCTCGATGAGGTGGTCCTTGCTCGGCGCCAGCCGGATGCCGCCGAACAGGTAGTGGGTTCCCAGTCCGATCAGCAACGCCAGGAACACCGCGATGAACAGCCACGTCAGGATCAGCCGGTAGAACGGCAGGTCGAAGACGTAGAAGCCGATGTCGTATCCGAACTCCGCGTCCACAGTGCCGAAGCCACCGCCGTGCAAGAACAGTTGCACCGTCCCCCAACTCGCCTGCGCGTGTAGCCCGAACGGCAGCGCCAGCAGCACCGCGATCCCGACCGTGAACGACCGCGGGCGGCGCAGTACCACCGTCCGGTACCGCTCGAGCGGATCCGTCGCCGCGTCCGCGGCAGTGGCCGCGAACAGTGGGCGGGATCGGTACGCCCACACCGTGGCCGCGAAGATCACCGCACCCACCAGCAGCGTCACCGCCGTGAACAGGATCAGCCGCGTGACCAGGACCGTCCCCCACACGCGGCGGTAGCCGACCTCACCGAACCACAGCCAATCGGTATACCCGACTACCAGACGCGGCCCGATCACCAGCACAGCAACGAGCGCCACCGTCACTATGATCGTGACCCGGGCCCGACGCGGCAGCGCCCACATCCGGTCGGACGGTTGCATGGCCACCTCCCACGGGTCGGCTCACGAGCAGCCCCGCCGGACCACCCCGCCCGATGCAGCGAAGGCGTCCGTGTCACCCCATTCTAGGCGGTGCCGGATCGGGCGCAGTGGACCCGCGAGTGGAACGAGTGCTGCCCGGTGGCGTGGCGCGTCGCCGGTGCCTCCGCGGCGAGGTGGGCAAGAAGTTCGTCCGCAAACTCCTCGAGGGCGTGTCGACGACCGCATGGCGACACAATATGACCGAATCATCAAGACACTCAATCAACTTGACGGTAGCGCCGTCGGTGACAGGCCGAGGCGGGGCTGTGATGAACACCGATCGCAGCATGTCGGCGCACCCCGCTTGAGTCGTGGCGTACGGGGTACCCAGCCGGCACGGGGACATCCGCCCGCAACCGCTGTGCCCCTGACGAGGAGGTGCGCACAATGATCAACTTGTACTACCTACTGACCGTGGCGCTCTACATCATTTCGGCGATCTGGCAGGGCAATCTCGGACACTGGTGACCGAGATACCGGGGCAGGCCGGGCATTGATCACGTCTGCCCCGTCCGCGGGTGCCCGACACAGGAGTCCATGCCGTCGGGGCGCTCGTCCGTCGTTTCCACCTGGCCGGGCAGGATCGAGTCGCGCCGCGCACCGGTCAGCCTTCGTCCAGTGCCTTCGAGGTGACGACCTGGACCAGGTCGTCGAGAGCGGCGAGTGCGGCGTCGCCGTCACGGTCGACGAGCCACCGCAGCACCAGCCCGTCGAGCGCCGCCAACGCGAAGCGCGCGACCTGCTCCACGGGCGTGCCCCAGGCGACACCGGCCCGGTGAGCGCACAGGTCGAGGAACGCGATAGCTTCGGCATCCATGGTGCGGTACTGGTGGCTCGCAACCGCCCCGGCGGAGTCGTGGCCGGCGCCGCGGCGCCGCAGGGCCCGCGCGGTGATCTCGTAGGTCAGCAACTGGTGGTCGGGGGTGGCCTCGATGACCGGCCACAGGCCGCCGATCCCGGCAGAGAGGAGTTCCCGGAGACCGGGAATGCCCGGCAGTTCCGCGGCCCCCGTCAGCCGGCCGAATGCCGCCCGCATCGACTCGCTGACCTGCAGGATCAGGTTCTCCCCCATCTCGGTCAGGAGTTCTTCCTTGTCCTCGAAGTGGTAGTGCGCCACCCCGAGCGACACACCGGCCGCGTCGGCCAGGCGGCGGATGGTCAGCGCGGCGACACCCTGGTGAGCGGCGATCGCCAGCCCCGCCTCGATGAGCTGTCCGCGGCGAACATCCGCGGGAAGCGTCTGCGACATCACCAGATCGTATGCGCCCGAGCCCCACCGGGAGACGCATCGGACCACACAGGGGCTACCGGTCGTCGGCCGTGACGGCGAGCCCTATGGTGCCGGTCTTCCCTCGGCGCAGGAGGCTGCCTTTCATCGTGAGCCAGCCGAGGATGCCGTACTTGCGGGCGATCACGTCCCGGGTGTGATCGGTGTCCGCAGCGTCGAGGATGACGGCGCGGGCGGGCACCTCGGGGCCCTTCGGCTTGCCGCGCGCATCGCACGCGGCCACCGTCACCTCCGGATTGCGGCGGATGCGTTTGACCTTGTAGGAGTCGGTGACCGTCCACATCAGCAGACGGTCACCGTCGGCGGCGGCCCACAGCGGCGTCGCCACCGGGGTGCCGTCTTTCCGAAACGTGGTGAGCAGGACATATTTCGCGGACGACACCCGATCGAATTCTGTGGTCACCCGGCCCATGCTAGCCCCGATGCCGGTCAGTCCCCCTCGAGTTCGCCTTCGGTTTCGAGGTACACCTGCCGCAGGCCGTCGAGGGTCTGCTGCTCGGGGTGCTCCCACATGTCCCGCTCGGCCGCCTCCAGGAGTCGTTCGGCGATGCCGTGCAGGGCCCACGGGTTGGACTGTTCCATGAACTTGCGGTTCTGCTCGTCCAGCACGTACGACTCGGCGAGTTTCTCGTACATCCAGTCGGCGACGACGTTGGTGGTGGCGTCGTATCCGAACAGGTAGTCGACGGTCGCCGCCATCTCGAACGCACCCTTGTAGCCGTGACGGCGCATCGCCTCGAGCCACCGCGGGTTCACGACCCGGGCCCGGAAGACGCGGGACGTCTCCTCCGACAGCGTCCGGGTGCGCACCGACTCGGGCCGGGTGCTGTCGCCGATGTACGCCTCGGGGGACTTCCCGGTGAGTGCGCGCACGGTCGCGACCATCCCGCCGTGGTACTGGAAGTAGTCGTCGGCGTCCGCGATGTCGTGCTCGCGGGTGTCGGTGTTCTTGGCCGCCACTGTGATTCGCCGGTAGGCCGTCCGCATGTCGTCGGCGGCGGGTGCGCCGTCCAGTCCGCGGCCGTACGCGAAGCCACCCCACGTGGTGTACACGTCGGCGAGGTCGGCGTCGCCGCGCCAGCTCTTGGAGTCGATCAGCTGCAGCAGTCCGGCCCCGTAGGTGCCCGGCTTGGACCCGAAGATGCGCGTGGTCGCGCGACGCTCGTCGCCGTGCTCGGCGAGATCCGCCTGCGCATGGGCGTGCACGAAGTTGCTCTCGGCCGGTTCGTCCAGTGCGGCGACGAGCCGGACGGCGTCGTCGAGCAGCGCCAGGACGTGCGGGAACGCGTCCCGGAAGAATCCGCTGATCCGGACCGTGACGTCGATGCGCGGACGGCCCAGTTCCTCGAGGCCGATCACCTCGAGGTTCACCACGCGCCGGCTCGCCTCGTCCCACACCGGGCGCACGCCGAGGAGCGCGAACACCTCGGCGATGTCGTCGCCGGACGTGCGCATCGCGGACGTGCCCCACACGGACAGCCCCACCGACCGCGGCCACTCGCCGTGATCGGACCTATAGCGGTCCAGCAACGATTCGGCCATCGCCTGACCGGTCTCCCAGGCGAGCCGCGACGGCACGGCCTTCGGGTCGACGGAGTAGAAGTTCCGGCCCGTCGGGAGCACGTTGATCAGCCCGCGCAGCGGCGACCCGCTCGGCCCGGCGGCGATGAAACCGCCGTCGAGCGCGTGCAGCACCTGGGCGATCTCGTTGTCCGTCTCTCGCAGCCGGGGCACCACCTCGGTGGCCGCGAACCGCAGGATCTTCGCGACCGTGGCGTCGTCGGTGAGGGTGTCGGCGGCGTCCGGGTTCCAGTCGGCGTCGTGCATGCCCTGCACCAGCCGGTGCGCCTGCTGCTCGATCTCGTCCACACGGGTGCGGGATTCGTCGCCGTCCTCGCTGAGGCCGAGAGCCTCACGGAGTCCGGGGACGTTCTGCTCGCCGCCCCACATCTGCCGGGCGCGCAGCATGGCGAGCACCAGTTCGACCTCGGCGTCGTCCCGGGGCGCCGCACCGAGCACGTGGAGGCCGTCCCGGATCTGGACGTCCTTGATCTCGCACAGCCAGCCGTCGACGTGCAGCAGCATGTCGTCGAACACGTCCTCGTCGGGACGTTCCTCGAGTCCGAGGTCGTGGTCCATCTTGGCGGCACGCATCAGCGTCCAGATCTGCTGGCGAATGGCGGGCAGCTTCGACGGGTCGAGTGCGGAGATGTTCGAGTGCTCGTCGAGGAGTTGCTCGAGCCGCGAGATGTCGCCGTAACTCTCGGCGCGGGCCATCGGCGGGATCAGGTGATCGACGAGGGTCGCGTGGGCGCGGCGCTTGGCCTGCGTGCCCTCCCCCGGGTCGTTGACGAGGAACGGGCAAATGAGGGGCAGGTCGCCGAGCGCGGCGTCGGTGCCGCACGAGGAGGACATGCCGAGTGTCTTGCCGGGCAGCCATTCGAGGTTTCCGTGCTTGCCGAGATGGACGACGGCGTCGGCGCCGAAACCGCCGGCCGCGGCGTCCGCCGCGATCCACCGGTACGCGGCGAGGTAGTGGTGGCTCGGCGGCAGGTCCGGGTCGTGGTAGATCGCGACCGGCTTCTCCCCGAATCCGCGGGGCGGCTGCACCATCAGCACGAGGTTTCCGAACTGCATTGCGGCGATGACGATTTCGCCGGCGGGATCCTGCGATCGGTCGACGTACAGTTCGCCGGGCGCGGGTCCCCAGTGTTCCTCGACGCCCTCGCGCAGTTCCGCGGGCAGCGCCGAGAACCATTCGCGGTAGCGGGCGGCGGAGATCCGGATCGGGTTCCCCTCCAGCTGCTCCGCGGTCAGCCAGTCCGGGTCCTGGCCGCCTGCGGCGATGAGGGCATGGATCAGCGCGTCGCCGTCCTGGGCCGCGAGGCCGGGCACGGAGTCCGGCCCGTCCGCGGGGCCCAGGTCGTAGCCGGCGGCCCGCATCTCGGTGAGCAACCTGATCGCGCTCGCCGGGGTGTCGAGACCGACGGCGTTGCCGATGCGGGCGTGCTTCGTCGGGTACGCCGACAGCAACAGGGCGATCCGGCGTTCGGGTGCGGGGATGTGCCGGAGCCGGGCGTGCCGGACGGCGATGCCCGCCACCCGGGAGGCGCGCTCGGCGTCGGGAACGTAGGTGGACAGGCCGTCGGCGTCGATCTCCTTGAACGAGAACGGCACCGTGATCAGCCGGCCGTCGAACTCGGGGACCGCGACCTGGGTGGCCACGTCGAGGGGGGACAGTCCGTCGTCGTTGGACTCCCACGACTCCCGGCTGCTGGTGAGGCAGAGCCCCTGCAGGATCGGCACGTCCAGCGCGGCCAGCGCGGCGACGTCCCATGCCTCGTCGTCGCCGCCGGCCGACGCACCCGCCGGCTTGGTGCCGCCGGCGGCGAGCACGGTGACCACCATCGCGTCCGCTCGGCGCAGCGTCGTCAGCAACTCCGGTTCGGCGGTGCGCAGCGACGCGCAGAAGATCGGCAGCGGAGTGCCGCCCGCCGCGTCGACGGCCTCGCACAGGGCCTCGATGTAGCGGGTGTTCCCGGCCAGGTGCTGGGCACGGTAGTACAGAACGGCGATCGTGGGGCGGTCCGCGTCGGCGTCGGGGGCGAACGGCGCAACACCCCAGCTCGGCAGGTGGACCGGCGCCTCGAAACCGTGACCGGTCAGCAGCACGGTGTCCGACAGGAAATGGTGCAGTTGGGCGAGGTTGTCGGCGCCGCCCTCGGCGAGATAGTTGTGCGCCTCCGCCGAGACACCGGCCGCGACCGTCGAGCACTCCATCAACTCCGCGTCCGGGGCGTGCTCGCCGCCGAGGACCACCACGGGCAGTCCGCTGGCCAGGACCGCGTCGAGGCCCTCTTCCCACGCCCGCTTGCCGCCGAGGATGCGCACCACGACCAGGTCGGCGCCGTCGAGCAGTCCCGGCAGATCCTCCTCGACCAGCAGCCGTGCCGGGTTGGCCCAGCGGTAGTCCGCCCCGCTGGCGCGTGCGCTGAGCAGGTCAGTGTCGGAGGTGGAGAGCAGCAGGATCACGTGTGGAGCCTTCCTGGGGGTATCGCGCCCCGTGGCGGTGGTTCTGTTCGGAACCGGAGGTCGGAGGACGGCAGGCGAGGGTCTGGCTCGCCCACCGGTTCCGGCGAGCTCACAGTGGCGCGACCGCACCGGATTCTCACCGGCTTCCTCTCCTGCTGTCGCAAGTGCTGGTGATGCTACCCGGGGCCGGACGTAACCTGGGACCATGGTCGACTCCCGTTCCCGCCCCGATGCATGCCCCGGCGCGTTGCAGGTCCACCAGGCGGCCGACGGTGCGCTCGCCCGGGTGCGCCTCCCCGGCGGTGTGCTGACCTCCGCCCAGCTGCAGACACTCGCGGAATCGGCGCGCGACCTCGGCAACGGCGAGATCGAATTGACGTCCCGAGGCAATGCGCAACTGCGGGCGGTCCGCGATCCGCTGGAGTTCGCCCGGCGCCTCGCCGACGCAGGCCTGCTGCCCTCGGAAACCCACGAACGGGTCCGGAACATCCTCGTCTCGCCGCTGACCGGCCGGATCGGGGGTCTGACGGACCTGCGCGATCTGGTCGGTGTACTGGATCGGACGTTGTGCGCCGACTCCGCGTTGGCCGACCTGCCCGGCCGCACCCTGTTCACCCTCGACGACGGCCGGGGCGACGTCTCGGCGCTCGGCGGCGATTTCGGGGTCCACGCGGTCGGTGGGTCGGAGGTCGCGCTGATCCTCGCCGGTCGCGACAGCGGCGCCCGGATCCCGGCAGCGGACGCGGTGTCGGTGCTCGTCGATGCCGCCCGCGTCTTCCTGGAGCTGCGCGATCGGCACTGGCGGCTGTCCGAGATCGCCGACGGGGTCGAACGGACGCTGTCGGCACTGACGCTCGCACCGACAGCCGACCCGGTGCCCGGGTTCGACGAGCACCGGCCGCCGATCGGGTGGCTCGACCAGCCGGACGGCAACGTGACCCTCGGCGGCGGTCTCGCATTCGGGGTCCTCGACGCCCGGCTGGCGGAATTCCTCGCCGCGGTCGAGAAGCCGGTGATCGTCACGCCGTGGAAAACGGTGCTGCTGTGCGATCTGGACGAATGGTCCGCCGAGCAGGTGGTCCGGGTCCTCGCGCCGATGGGCCTGATCTTCGACGAGAACTCCCCGTGGCTGAACGTCAGCGCCTGCACCGGGCAACCCGGGTGCGAGAAGGCGCTCGCCGATGTGCGATCCGATGCGCGGGACGCCGTCGCGAACGGCGAACTCCCGGTGGAGGGCCGACAGCACTGGTCGGGCTGCGAGCGGTGCTGCGGCCGCCCCAAGGGCGAGGTCGCCGACGTCGTCGCCACCGAGACGGGTTACCGGGTGGAGGAGCGGTGAACCCGCAGCCTCTATCGTGAGCGGATGATCGAGTACATCCGAGACGGCGCGGAGATCTACCGCCAGTCCTTCGCCACGATCCGCGCCGAGGCGGATCTCAGTGCCTTTCCCGAGGACGTCTCACAGGCCGTGGTCCGCATGATCCACGCGAGCGGTCAGGTCGATCTCGTGGACGACGTCGCGTTCACCCCCGGCGTCGTGAAGGCCGCCCGCGCGGCGCTGGCGGACGGCGCCCCGATCTTGTGCGACGCGCAGATGGTCGCTGCCGGCGTGACCCGCAAGCGTCTCCCGGCGGACAACGAGGTGATCTGCACCCTGCGCGACCCCCGGGTTCCGGTGCTGGCGGAGCAGATCGGGAACACCCGCTCGGCGGCCGCGCTCGAATTGTGGGGCAGCAAACTGGAGGGGGCCGTCGTCGCGATCGGCAACGCCCCGACCGCCCTGTTCTACCTGTTGGACATGATCGAATCCGGTGCACCCCGGCCCGCCGCGATCGTGGGCGGCCCGGTCGGGTTCATCGGCGCGGCGGAGTCGAAGGAAGCATTGATCGAGCACCCGAGCGGACTCGACTATCTGGTGGTCCGCGGCCGCCGCGGTGGCAGTGCCATCACGGCTGCGGCGCTGAATGCGATTGCGAGCGAGGTCGAATGAGTTCCCACGAGCAGTCGACCGGCAAGCTGTGGGGCGTCGGCATCGGACCGGGCGACCCGGAACTGGTGACGGTCAAGGCTGCGCGGATCATCGCCGAGGCCGACGTGGTGGCGTTCCACAGCGCCCGGCACGGCAAGAGCATCTCCCGCGCGGTCGCGGCGCCGTACCTGCGTGCGGGCCAGATCGAGGAGCACCTCGTCTACCCGGTCACCACCGAGACCGTCGACCACCCCGGCGGATACCAGGGGGCGATGGACGAGTTCTACGAGGAAGCGTCGCAGCGGCTCGCCGCGCACCTCGAGGCCGGCCGTTCGGTGGCGCTCCTCGCGGCGGGCGACCCGCTCTTCTACAGCTCCTACATGCACATGCACAAGCGGCTGGCGCAGCGCTTCGAGGCGGAGGTGATTCCCGGGGTGACGTCGATCAGCGCCGCCTCGGCAGCGCTGGCGATGCCGCTCGTCGAGGGCGAGGAAATCCTCACCGTCCTGCCCGGCACCCTGCCGCGCGGTGAGCTGACGCGGCGCCTGCGGGAGACCGACGCCGCCGCCATCCTGAAACTCGGACGCACCTACCCGGCGGTGCGGCAGGCGTTGAAGGACTCCGGTCGCATCGACGAGACGTGGTACGTCGAGCGGGCCAGCACGACACGGCAGAAGATCGACCACGCGGACGACGTGTCGGACAGCGACGTCCCCTACTTCTCGATCGCCATCGTGCCCAGCCCGTCGAACGCCCGCCGCGACGATGCGCCGCCGCAGGGCGAACTCGTCGTCGTCGGGCTCGGCCCGGGCGATCAGGCCTGGACCACCCCGGAAGTGCAGCACGAACTGTCGCTTGCCACCGACCTCGTCGGATACGGGCCGTACATCGACCGGGTCCCCGAACGTCCGGGCCAGCGCCGGCACTCCAGCGACAACCGGGTCGAGGCCGAACGGGCCGCGATGGCGCTCGACCTCGCCAAGAACGGGGCCCGCGTCGCCGTCGTGTCCTCGGGCGACCCGGGTGTGTTCGCGATGGCCGCCGCGGTGCTGGAAGTGGCCGCCGAGGAACAGTGGCGGGGCGTCCCCGTCCGCGTGCTGCCCGGCATGACTGCCGCGAACGCTGTGGCGAGCCGGGTCGGCGCACCCCTCGGACACGACTACGCCGTGCTGTCCCTGTCAGATCGACTCAAGCCGTGGGACGTTGTGGCGCAGCGCATCTCGGCGGTCGCGAGCGCCGACATGGCCTTCGCCGTCTACAACCCGGCGTCGAAGTCACGGACCTGGCAAGTCGCCGCGATGCGTGACCTCGTTCTCGAACACCGCTCCCCCGATACCCCGGTGATCATCGGCCGCGACGTGGCGGGCGCGCAGGAGTCGGTGCGGGTCGTGCGGCTCGCCGACCTCGACCCGGCCGAGATCGACATGCGGTGCCTGCTCATCGTGGGCTCCTCCATGACGACCGTCGTCGAGAACGAACACGGGACGAGGGTCTTCACGCCTCGGCGCTATCCGGGCTGAGTGGATCGAGCTCCACCAGGATTCCGCTCTCCCGGATCCAGGGACCGTCCCGCGGCGCCACCATCTCGACCCAGCCCGTTCCCGCGAACGGCCCCGACACAGGTGGCGGTGCGGGAACCAGACCCGTGCGGAGGCCGGCCTTTCCGTCGGGAACCTCGCTCAGCGTGTAGGTGCCTGCGGAGCGGTACCGCCCGTCGGGATCGGCGTGACGCGTGTGCGTGATCAACTGCCGGCGCCGGATCGATCCCGTCACTCGGGCGGACTCGGGGAGCAGCGCGGCGAAATCCGCCTCGAAGTAACCACGGAGGTGGACCGGACCGCGCAGCTCGTCGGCCGATTTCACGTATGCGGTGAACCCGGCGCCACGAAGCAACATCGACCGCACCGGCCTGTCGTCGAGATTCTCGATCTCTCCTGTCACGTCCGATCCGAAGTCCGGCAAGTCGCCCGGACCGGTATCGGTATCTCCGCGCGGGTAGAACCGCAGCGCGTACTCCGCGACATCTCCGACCACGGGAAACGCGCACTGGCCATCCACGATCAGGTCCTCGGGAACGACGATTCTCAGTGCCATGTCCTTGCTGTTCCCGATCGAAAGTGTTTTCACACCGATCAGGCGACGCGGCCGAAGCGGAGTTCGGTCACCGCGATCCGGGCGACGTGCCCGATCGCGGCATCGACCACCGGCAGCACCGGGTCCGTCCGGGCGGCGCGGGTGAAGACGGCGACCGCGACCGGAATCTCGCCGGGAAACGTCACGACGGCCACCTCGTTGCGGATGGCGCCGATGGTCCCGGTCTTCCCGGCGACGTCCACCCCGGAGTGCGGAAAGCCGGAACGGATACGGTGCTGCCAGATCTGCGCGGACATCACCTGCCGAACGAACTCGCCCTGCGCCCCGGGCACCGCCCGTCCGGTCCAGATCGCGTCGAGAAGCGACGTCATCTCCCGCGGCGTCGTCGCGCTCGCGTACGACGGGTCGTAGGCGGACACCGTCCACGCCTCGTCGTTGTCCGCGAGCGCCGCGAATGCTTCTGCGGTGGTGTGCGCATGGGCGTCGATCACCAGACTGCGGTGCGCATCCGCGGTGCCGCCGATGATGCGCGTGCTCGTCAGGCCCAGGTCCGACAGTGCCCGCTCGACGCTCGCGAGTCCCACCCGCCCGAGAACCAGGTCGGCGGCCGCGTTGTCGGACACAGTCATCATCGACAACGCCAGATCCCGCCAGCTCAGCACCACCGGGTCGCGGAACGTCGACACTCCCGTCGGTCCAGGAGTGCAGTCGGCCGGAGTGACCCGGACGGGCGCGGTCGGCGACAACTCCCCGGATTCGAAAGCGCGGCACAGGGCCACGAGCAGCGGAAGTTTGTAGACGGACGCGAGCACGACGAGGTCGTCCGCGCCGACTGCGATGTCGCCGGCATCGCCGACCGGGGTACCGACGCGGCGGGCGTGCAACCATCCGGTGCACCCGGCGTCGGCGAAGACGTCACGGATCCGCTTCTCCGCCGATGTCATCGATCGGCCCTGATCAGCACTCGGTCGAGGGCGGCGGCAGACGATGCGGCATCCGCCCCGGAGCGCCAGACGATGCGCACGCGCAGCGAGAGGACGTCGCGCAGCAGATCGACCCACGCCACACCGGGCATCACCGCGGGCGGCGTCGCCGTCACTCCGAAATGCCCGCCGGCGGACACGCGTGTGAGGAGTTCCCGCTGCCCCGACGCGATCACGAGGTCCGGGTCCAGACCCCGCACCCGCCACAGGTCGACGAACAGGTCGTGGGCAGGCGGATTGTCCGAGCGCGGACCGATGGCCAGCATCAGCCCGCGCAGCATCCGGACCTGCGCCTTCTTCGCGGCTGCCACCGGGTGGTCGTCGGGCACCACCACCCACCGCCGGAGCTTGACGACCGGGCCGATGTCGAGACCAGTCAGCAGGGCCGGGTGCTCGACCACGGCGATCTCGAGACTGCCTGCGCGGACTGCGTCCACGAGTTCGGTGGTGGATGCCGTGGTCGTCACCACCCGGGTGGGACGCGTGGCGTCGGCGTCTCGCAACGCACGAACACAGCGCACCACCACGGCGTCGGCCACCGAGTGCGCGACACCCCATCGCACCACCGCGTCGCGACCACCCGCGATGCGGTGCGCCTCGTCCTCGAACCTGGCCGCGTCGTCCACGAGAAGCCTCGCACGCGGGAGCAATTGGCGTCCCGCCTCGGTGAGTCCGACGCCGCGGGCACTGCGCTGAATCAACTCCGTGCCGAGTCTCTGTTCGAGCCGACGCACCCCCTGTGACAGTGGCGGCTGCGTCATGCCGAGTCGCGACGCGGCATTGCCGAAGTGCCCCTCTTCCGCAACGGCGACAAAGAAACTCAGATGGCGCAGCAGATCCATGCCGCCCATTGAACCAGTTCCGATCGCCCGCCTCGGGCGAGCCCGTCATTTCGCACACACAAAACGTCCTGCCGACCTGGGGCAATAGCGCACCCGACTCGCCGCGACGCCGGATTCGTCTTTGCGCTATGGCCGGGGGCACCCCCACATTGGGTCCATGCTGATACATCGACATCACCCGAAGCCCAGCTGCACCGGTCGTCGCGGCGCCGTTGCACTCGCACTGGCTCTGCCGTTGCTGGTCGGGGCGTGCACGGCCACCGCGGAGCAAACCCTGCCCACGACGTCGGAGGTGGCTGCGTTACCGGATCAGCAGTCCCTCGACGCGAAAATCGAGGCACTGGAGGCGCAGTACGCCACGCGGATCGGGGTGACGGCCGTCGATCCCGCGACCGGCGCGGTCTACAGCCACCGGGGCGACGAACGATTCGCGATGTGCTCGACGTTCAAGGCCTACGCGTCCGCCGCGGTCCTGCGCAAGATCGAGGACGGGTCGACCGCCCTCGACAAGACGGTGGTGATCGAACCCGGCGATCTCGTCGAGAACTCGCCGGTCACCGCCGCTGCCGTGGGCACCCCGATGACGTTGGGGCAGATCGCCGAAGCGGCGCTGACGCAGAGCGACAACACCGCCGGAAACTATCTGCTCCGCGAGATCGGCGGTCCGCAGGCGGTCACCGCCCTCGCCCGCGACCTCGGCGACGAGAGCACACGACTGGACCGGTGGGAGACCGAACTCAACACCGCTTTCCGCGGCGATCCCCGGGACACGACGACACCGACCAGCCTCGCCCGGGGTTTCCGGGCGCTGCTCGTCGACGATGCCCTCGACGCGGCGAGCCGCGATCAGCTTCTCGAGTGGATGGGGGCGAGCAAGACTTCGGACAAGCGGATGCGCGCCGGTCTTCCGCCCGGATGGACCGCCGCCGACAAGACCGGTGGCGGCGGGTTCGGAACCGCCAACGACGCCGGCGTCGCCTGGAGTCCGGACGGCTCCCCCATCGTTCTCGCCATCCTCACCGACAGCCTCACGAATCAGGAAGACGCGCAGGGAAACAACCAGGCGATCGCCGACACGACCGCGGCTGTCATCGAGGGTGTGACGGCGCCGTGAGCCATCTCTGCAGCGACACCGCCAGTTCGACGGGAGCGTCGAACTGGATCAGGTGCCCGGCGCCGTCGATCACCTCGAGTGTGGCACCGGGGATGAGGCGCGCCAGTTCCTCGGCCCGGTCGACGGGGATCCAGGCGTCGTCCCTCCCCCACACGACCGCGACGGGAACCTCGATCGACGCGTACCGGTCCTGGATCTCGTCGGTGTACCGCTCGTCGGCCTGGGCGATCTGCCGGTAGAACGCGACCTGCCCCTCCTCCGACAGCCACGGCGTGGTCAGCACGGCCATCTGAGCGGGGGTCAGGCCGCGGTGGGACGCACCCGCGATGTACGCCTCGAGAGCACCACGGTGCACGGACGCCGGTTGCGCGGCGAAGACGTCGGCGTTGTCCGCGACGAGCCGGAAGTAGCCGGATCCCCACGGCCGCAGTGCCACCACGTCGATCAGGGCCAGCGAGGCGTACCGCGCGCCGTGCAGGAGATGGGCGCGGAGTGCGACGGCACCCCCGTAGTCGTGCGCGACGACGTGGGGTGCCTCGAGGTTCCAATGCCGCAGGAGGTCGGTGAGCAGTTCACCCTGAATGCCGAGATCGACGTCGTGGTCACCGTCCTTCGACGACTGCCCGTACCCGGGCATGTCCCACAGGTAGACCGAGAACTCGGCGGCGAATGCGCGTGCGAACGGCCACCACAGCTGCGAAGACCACGGCGTCCCGTGGCACATCACTACGGCGGGGCCGTTCCCGAACTTGTCCCACGCCACCGACCTGCCACGCCATTCGAGGATCTGCGAAAGCTCCACCCCCGCAGTGTGCCATCCCAGCACGTGAGTGGCACGGTGTACTGACGCACACCGTGCCACTCACCTGTGACTAATGCACGAGGCCGCTTTCGAGGACCGAGTGCCCACCCTCGACATCGTGACGGCAATCGACTGGGCGCAGCGACCTTCCGCCCTCGGCGACCCGCCGCCCGGCGACCGTCAGCATCGGGCGCGGAATCCCGATACCCATCACCGGCACGCCCGTCACATACCCTTCCTTGTAGAGATGATTCGACGCGTCGGCCACTTCGTCCCGGGTCAAGGGCGACGGCGCCCAGCCGACGGTCTCACCGATGGCGTCCGCGTCCAGAATCGGACTCCGATACCCTTCGGTAGCCTTCGCGAGAAGCCAACGCAGAACAGCGTCACGAACCGCCCATTGACGATCGGTAGCTGCATTCACATTTCAGTCCTCCGGTAATTGGCGTTGATGCCTGCATGCACCATAGCCACCCGCAGGGAATAAGCAAGTTCGTGAGCTTTACTGCGCTTCTTGGGATCTCACGACTACGACTCCGGTGGACTTTCCCGCTTTCCCGGGTATGGTCGGGACGACGAGCCAGACCTCGAGGTGGGACGTGAATTTCTCCGTGCCCGCCCGTGAATCGCCCTACGATGGATGAATGGAGAGCGGAACCGACGCGACCAAGACCTGTTCGTCCTGCCACGGTCCGATCGGATACGAAATCAAGGACGCCCACGCCGGATTCGCGTCGCTGCCTCCGGGCAAGCGGTACCGGGTCTTCCACTGCATGAATCGATGCTCACGATCGGCCCCCGACGGCCTCGAATGCGGCCACCGCCACGAATACCTCTGAAACACGTCATCGTTCAGTCCTTCGGTTCGACAGACATCGCATCGTCCCCTTGACCTCGAGTCCACTCGAGCTTTTAGCGTGGAGTGCATGACAACGACCGCCCCGTCACAGGCCGGCTGGTCCGAATTGCTCGGACCCCGGTACCGCTCGACCTCCGCTGTCCTCGCCGGCGGCGTCGGACTGCACGCCGTCAACATCTTCCTGACCACGAGTCTGCTGCCCACCGCCATCGGCGAGCTCGGCCGCGAATCGCTGTACGCGTGGAGCGCGACCGTCTTCATGGTGGCGTCGGTGATTTCGTCGATGATCGTGAGCCGCCTCCTCGCACACCGCGGGGCGCTGGGTGCGTATCTGTTCGCGCTGGCGCCGTTCTTCGCGGGCACGATGATCTGCGCAATCGGTCCGTCGATGGAGGTGCTCCTCGTCGGACGTGCAGTGCAGGGGATCGGCGGGGGCCTGCTCGCCGGCCTGAGTTACGCCGTACTGCGCGAGGCGCTGCCCGAACGTCTGTGGGCCCGCGCGACCGCATTGGTGTCGGCGATGTGGGGCGTGGGAACTCTCGCCGGACCGGCGATCGGCGGCCTGTTCGCCCAACTCGGCCATTGGCGACTCGCGTTCGTCGCGCTGGCGGTGGTCGCCGCCGTCATCGCAGTGATCGCGCCCCGCGCGTTGCCGCGCACCGAGCGTGTGCGGGGTGGCGAACCCGTCCCCGCCACGTCGCTCGCGCTGCTCACCCTGGCGACGATCGCGATCAGTGTGGCCGGCATCCTCGGCAACCGCACCCACATGCTGATCCTGATCGCCGTCGGAGTCGTGTTCGTCGCTGCGTTCCTGGCCTGGGAGCGGCGATCACCGCGCCGAGTGCTGCCGACATCGACATACAGCCGGGCGTCGTCCCTGAAGTGGATCTACCTCACCATCGCGGTCCTCGCGTCCGGAACCGTGTCCGAGGCCTTCACACCGCTGTTCGGTCAACGGCTCGCCGGACTGGCGCCGTTCGCTGCCGGATTCCTCGGCGCCATGATGTCGGTCGGATGGTCGGTGACCATGATCTTCAGTTCCGACATCTCCCGACGGCGCACGAAGACGGTGGCCATGGTCACCGGACCACTGGTCCTCGCCGCGGGACTGCTCCTGACGGCTGCCCTCTGGCGCGACGACGCCGGACTCGCCGTGGTGATTCTGTGGGCGGTCACGCTGGCCGCCGCGGGCGCCGGCATCGGACTCGCCTTCCCGCACCTGATGGTCGCCGCCATGCAGAGCACCGACGACGCGCACGAGGGCGCCAAGGCGGCGGCCGGGCTCAACACGGTCGAGTTGATCGCCATGGCCGTGGGGTCCGCGGTCGCCGGAGTGCTGGTCAATCTCGGCGCGCCCTCGACCCTCACCTCGGCGCAACTGCTGTTCCTCGGTCTCGGCGTCATCGCGACCGCCGGCGTGTTCACCGCGTACCGCGCGACCCGGCAGGCCGACCGAGGGACCGCCGACCCGTCCTAGCTAGGAGCGTGCTGAATTTTCCGACAGCCGACCGCCGCGTGTCGAGCCGGGTTTTGGGTGGTTGACCTGCGATA
>NZ_JARJBD010000062.1:0-62113 GCF_029269925.1 Rhodococcus sp. T2V | reverse complement strand
TCCGATGGGACAGACGAGAGCAGACGAGCTCAGCCTGCCTCCGATGGTGGCGGACGACCCCGCCTTGTCGCCGAACCCTTTCCTGTCGTGACGGATACGGCAGTGTGGCTCAGGACCTTCTTTGTCAGTGGCTTTCGCGAACCCACCGAACTTATTGGTGCTGCGGCCTTCGTGGGTGATGGCGATATGTGCGCTGTTTCGGCTGCGGCGTGGATCGAACTTCCATCGACGGGGGTGAGGCTGTCGCAGTCGTCAATGGCTGCGGAACCGTGACTACGAATCCAGACGTCGTGCATCGGGGCGACTGCGCAACGAAATTTCCGCCGCCGCGGTCGCTCGTTGACACACCGGTGCAGGAACGCGTCGCGTAGAGAACCGGTCGAGGGCGATCTGCCTCTGCCGAATTACTCCATACTCCACCATGGTCGTCCAGCGCGATTCCATACCGCGCCGGGGGACGACGCCGGGATCACCATGAACATCGAGTTTGGGCCGTCAACTTGCAGGCCGCGATAGATCACCGGGCCCGGCGGACAGCGGCACGAAGCGTCGGCGAGGTCCGCTCGTACGCTGAAACAGTCGACATTAAATTAATGATCTTTCGGTAATTGAGTGAGCTCAGATCACAAGGAAAGCCCGGCGTGATCGAGGAAGCCATGACACAGGTCGTAGCTCGAGCCGATCCGGGTCAGTCCGGACTCGGTCGCCACACGGACCTCGTCGAGGGTATCGGGGCACAGGTTCGCCAGTTCGGTGGATTTCATGTTGCCCCAGACCTGTTCGATCGGGTTGAGTTCGGGTGCATACGCAGGCAGCCGTTCGACGTGGAGCCAGTCGCGTTGGGTCGCCAGCCATGCCTTCATTGCCGCAGACCGGTGGGCCATCAGTCCGTCCCAGATCACGATGACCTGCTCCCCGGCGAAGTGGGCACGCAGTTCGATGAGGAACTCGATGAGCTTGTCGGTGTTGTACGAGCCGTCGGTCATGGAGAACACGAACGCGCTCTCGCTGCGGTCGGGCCGATAGGCCAGGACTGCGGCCATGGAGAACACGAACGCGCTCTCGCTGCGGTCGGGCCGATAGGCCAGGACTGCGGCCATGGACATGCGCTTCCAGGAAAATCGGTGATGCAGAACAGGTGTGACGCCTTTCGGCGCCCAGGTTGCTCGGACCACAGGCAGCAGCGACACGCCGCTTTCGTCCTGGAAGCAGATCCATGCACCTCGGCGCCGCGCTATTTTTTTATCCGCGGCCACTCGTTCTCCCGCCAGGTGACGATGGCGTCCTCGTCGCGTTCGACGGCCCGCCGTGCGGGTCGCTGGCGGCTCCAGCCCAGCCGGGTCCGCAGGATCGTCCACGTCTGGGTGGGCCCGTAGGTCACGCCGGTGAGCCGCTCGATCACGATCGCGACCCGGCCCAGTGTCCACACCCCGGTGGCGAAGCCATTCGCTTGGGGTCCCTTGAGTAATTCCTCTCGGATCACCTCGATCTGGGCGTCGTCGAGACGCGGCCGGCGTCCCGCCCGACCTGCGCCTTCGAGTGCCTCGCGACCTCCGGCTGTCCACTTCCTGTGCCAACGGGACGCGGTCTGCTGGGATATCTCCAACTCGACCGCGACATCGATCTGCCGCCGGCCCGCGGCGAACATCTCCGCGGCTCGCATGCGTCGGTCACGCAATGCGTCGAAATCTCGACGAGTACCGGACTGCTTGACTTTCCGGGTGTCGGACTTCTCGCCGGAGTTGGTCTTCTTTCCTGCCACTCGTCAATGATCAAGCAGCGCGGCGCGAATCACGTGTATCGACACGCCCTATTACCGAAATATCAGTAGCCAGGGCGTGAGCATCAACGAAAGCGGCCCCGCACTACAACGAACGTGACGCCATTTGCCGGTCCGACGGTGCCAGCGCTCCTCGCGGCGCGCATGCGGCCCGTCTGGGCGATGCTGGACAAAATGTGTGCGGCAGTGGGTTACACGCCGGGGGTTGGCCCATCAGGTGGAAGGTCGGTCCACTCGCGGTGGCACTACAGTCCGAGCCTGGATTGTCGGCGGGCCATGGGGTTCAAGCCTATTGATCGTTTGGCCTTTCGAATCCGTTTGGGAAGCTGAACTTTCCGCATGGGGTTTCCGGGATTGCGCCGTTCGTGTTCGGATGGGGTGCGTTGACGTCATCGGCGTCACCGCCGCCTACGACACTGAGGCACAGAGAACAGGCACCTTCCTGATGAATGCGGTGGACGGCCGGGGCGCTCGCGGACAGAGCATCGCGCTGGCCGCGCGGCCGGAAGCCGGGCAGTCTTTCGAGGCGAAACCGCGTAAAGGCTAATCCGGGAGGCGGCCTTCAGCCTCGTGTGCACGACCACTTCGGAGATCAGTCGCGCATCCTGGCGGAGTCAGGCCGTCGTGGGAATGGTGATCTCGGCTCTGCCGTCGATGGCCGATAGCTGGTAGTGCGGGCAGGTGACCACCTGCCGAGGAACGGGAATCGCCCGGCGGTCGGTGTCGAGGTAGAGGCGATATACGAGCTGCCCGCGTCGATGGACGCCGGTGCCCGGGTCGACGGCGCCGACGAAGTACCCGTGCGCGCCGTCGACGGTCGAGAAGATCGCGCGCCCACTCGGCGGGCTCCGCGGGCGGCAGATAGCGTGGTTGGCCCGTCGCTGCGTCGACGGGGTGTGCACGATGGCCGTGACGGTGAACCCGGCTGCCGCGGGGCACCACTGCTCGGCTGCGATCTCGAACGGTGCGATGGAGGTGTGGATCCGCAGCTCGATGTCCGTTCCGGTTCCGGGCCGCCGTCGAGATGGTGTGCGTATTCGTCGAGACCCCACCGGTGGCCAAGTTTGGCAGCGCCTTGTCGGAGTCGGCGCGGATGCTGCCGGGATCAGCGGACATGGGGCAAGGGTACGGGCCGCCGACACGCGGCTCGCGGGTCGACGCCGATTCATTCGGCCGACGATCGATCCGACAATAGTTGGACTATTGACCTGCAGTGACGGCGGGTACCGACCTTTCGCTCATCAACGGCACGGTGATCGACTCCGGCCCGTACACCTTGCCGTTCGGCGGTGACATGCCGTTGGCTGTCGTAGGAGTTCACGTTCCTGCGATGTCTACGGTGTTCGTTGCTGTGTTCGCTTGATCAAGCGTTGACCGGTCAGTCCCTCGACGACGGCGGCGATGTCCTCTGGTGAGACACTAGGGTCGCCCGTTGTCGCGTGCTGTTCCTTTGGTCGAACCGTTGGATTTGCGGTAGGTGGGGTCTTCTTCTCGTTCATTGTGTTGTGCTCCATCTTCGACAGGATGGTCGCGGTTGCAGCACGGATCGCTCAGATCACCGGCGGACGCCCGGTGCATGCAATTCGGCTCCGCAGTCAGGTCAGAAATAGTCTCAGTCTGCGGGCAACGCCGCCCGCACCACTTACGCCCCTGTACTAGCATCCCGCACCGAGCGTCGTCCTGCAGCGCGAGCAGATTCGACGCAAGGAGCGCTCACGATCGCACCAGAATCAGCAGGGCGGCAGCCCAGCTGAATTGCGGCACGCACCAGTCCGCGGGCAAGGAATCGCCTTGCAGACTCGCTGCGAATGACCACGTCAGAAACCGCCGCTGCATCTGCTCGGTCGTAGCAACAGCGGCGCCCCGAGTGGACCCGCATTGCCACACCACGAATCCGAGACTCTGACCGCGAACGACGAAATTCGGTCGAGAAATGGTGCGTTCCGCTGTGCCACGGGTCATCCCCCACGGCGGCGACACCGAAGAGCCGATGGTGAACTTTGGACTTCTGTGACCACGTTCTGTCGTCGGACGCCTGGGGGGTCAATTGAATTCGATGCCCTCGGCGGTCGCGTTGACCAAGAGACGCGCAAGCGCTTCAGACGAGGCTGGATTCTGGCCGGTGTAGAGGTTCCGGTCGACGACCACGAATTCTCCCCATGGCTGTTGAGCGGCGACATAGACGCCGCCCTCGGATACCAGTCGATCCTCCAGGAGCCACTTGGCTCGGTCTGCGAAGCCGACCTGGTGTTCTTCGACGTTGCTGAATGCTGTCATCTTGTAGCCGGCGAACAGCCAGGATCCGCCGTCCACCCGTGCGGACAGGAGGGCTGCGGGACCGTGACATACCGCCGCAACAGGCTTCCCGGAATCGTGGAAGCTACGAATGATACCCCCGAAATGTTTGGAATCGGCCAGGTCTTCCATCGGGCCGTGGCCGCCCGGCACGAACACGGAGTCGAAGTCTTCGGGATCGATGTCCTCCAGTGCCTTCGGGTTGTCGAGCTCGTCGGCGATGGAGGCGAGATAGTCCGCAATCTTCTGACCGGCTTCGGCGCTGCCGCCGTTCATCTCCGGGCTGAAGCCCGCTTGATCGGCCGTGGGTAACGCTGCACCCGGTGTTGCAATCGTAATTTCGAGGCCGGCTTGTCCGAAGACACGGTGCGGGGTCGCTACTTCTTCCGGCCAGTATCCACACGGGTGCTTGGTGCCGTCTGCGAGTGTCCAATAGTCGACACCGGTCAAGGCGATTAATACGGAAGACATCCTGGATCCCACCTGCTCATTTGTTCGGTAAGGGCAGATTCCGCCCGTCGGCTCTCCATCGGCGGACTGATTCAGCGTCCACGTCCACCGTGTTCTCGTGAATTACACACCGGTGAGGCGACGCAGATAAGCGTAGTGATAAATCTTTGAGGGAATGTGCAACGAGTCAGCAGGATCCTTCTACTCCGACCGGGCGCACCGCATGGCTATCGCGGATGCGATATCCCTGCAGTGCCGCACGCTCGACGGTTTCATCGGTGTAATCGCCGGGCTGTGGAGCGCGGTGGGCCACGGTGGGGACGGCTCGTCGGCGAAATCTCGGCGACTGCCTCCGCCTGCGATCCTGCATTGAGGCGGTGCGGTAGTTGCTGCTGTCATGTTCGCTGGCGTCGCACTTGGGCATTGAAGCGTCACGAACCTGATGACAAATTGGATGGTGTCCCTCCACGTTCGAGGCACTACAGTATGAGCCTGCTGTGATCTCACTCCGGTCCCACTTTGATGCAGGCACATCGAATCGTCGAATTCGACTCGGGCCACGGTAGGAGTTACGGCTAACCGTCCGGCTGGTTCGGATGACCCCCACGCGGAGCATGTAGCTGAAAGTCAGCGCGGGGGAGCGGGCGGACGAGATTACCGGCGTGAGAGAGTGGGGTCCGAATGAGCGAGATCGGCAGTGTGGGTGAGCGACAACTCCAACAACGGTATGGCACGGCGGAACGGGCCGCGAGATTCTACGTGGATCAGGTTCTCGACCATCTCAATCCGGCCATGATCGAGTTCGTCGGTCGTCAGGAGATGACTTTCGTTGCCACCGCTGACGCGTCCGGCGAATGCGACAACAGCCTGCGTGCGGGAGCCCCGGGATTTATCCACGTCATCGACTCGACGACGCTCGCCTACCCCGAGTACCGGGGCAACGGGGTGATGGCCAGCCTCGGCAACATCCTCGAGAACCCGCATGTCGGACTGTTTCTCGTGGACTTCGTACACGATCTGATCGGCCTGCACGTCAACGGCTCAGCGCGGATCGTGGAGGACGAGGACCTGCGTTCCGAGATCGTCGGCCTCCCCGTCGGCGGGTCGAACGGGCGCACACCGGAGCGCTGGGTGGTCGTCGATGTCGAGGAAGCGTACATCCACTGCCGCAAGCACATTCCGCGAATGGCGCGCGTTCCGCGTCATCGGGACTGGGGAACGGACGACGTGAAACGCAAGGGCGGCGACTACTTCGATGCGAAAGGCACGGTGCCGCTCGACGCTCAGTCGGTCGGCGACGAACTCATGTAGCCGATCAGGCCGGGCCTCTCCGCGGTGCCCGGTCCGTGCGCCGACACCGGCCGGACGATGTCCCGGTCACCCCGGCCGCGTTGACATGGAGAGACCCGGCACCGCCGCGACCGGTGGTCGGGGCCAGGCGTCAGGGTCGGCTGCACCACGACGCCGTGGCTGGCGTGCGTCTCTGTCCGGGTGAAATGACACTGTGCGACCACGCTTGGGCGCTGGTGCGGGATGTGGTTCGACGGGGGTATGTACGTCGTGCTCGTAGTGAGTGATTCCTCGGTCCGGTGCAGCAGGATCTGCCGCACTCACACCGGGCGAGGGTGCTGCGCGCCCGCGGGTGCGGGAGCAGGGGTGTCGGGGGTGAGAAGGCGACGGCGAGCGTGAGGGCAGACCGGCTCCGGACTCGCGCACGAGCGCGCGGTCTCAGCGGTGAGATCCGCGCCCGTGGGGACCTCAAAGGTTGTGGCGGCGTCGGCCTCAGTACAGCGGGTCATGGCGGATGTTGCCGGCATCGACTCCGGCGGCCATCAATCGATACTTGGTTGTGCGGACCATCGATGGTGATCCCACGACTTCGATGTCGTGATCGGTCCAGTCCGCGTATTCGGCGACTACACGGCTGATCTGGCCGGTGAGTGGATCGTGCATTCTGCCCGAGGTGTGCGACGTTCCGGGGTGCCACCACGGATCGTCGCTGTGCTCGGTAACCGGGATGACGGTCAGCCGCGGATGCGTCTGCGTCAATGCCCACAGCATGTCGAGGTCGTACAGGTCACAGGGGTAGGTGCCGCTGACGAACAGATGCGTCCGAGGGGTGCCGCGGCGCTGCGCGGTATCCATCAACTGCGCGCGCAGAGGAGCGATTCCGGTTCCTTCGGCGATCATCAGCCGGCTTCGGCGAGGATCTCGCCACGTGCCGAGAGAACCGAGTGGTGATCCGATCAGCCAGGTGTCGCCGATCTGTGACTCTCCTACGATCGCGGGACTGACCCAGCCACCGGAGACTCGTCGGACATGGAACTCGACGATCCGGTCCGGTGTGGGTGGTGTTGCCAACGACAGGTAGCGCCACATCCTGGGTCGGCCGGGTACCTGCACGCTGACATACTGTCCCGGTTCATACGTCATCGTGTGGTCGAGTTCCAGACGCACGATCGCGAGGTCGTCGAGTACTCGGCGGTGCTCGATCACCGTGCCCACACGTGTCGGGGGTCCCTCGTCGGAGTTGGCGGCCTCGGTCATGATCGAGGCGATCAGTGCGATCGTCAGACGCCACGCGTGATCGGTCTCGTCGGTCCAGAGTTCAGGTCCGGCGAGGTTGGCCAGCGCGGCGAGGAGTGCCTCGCCGACGGCGGTGTAGTGATCCTCTTTGACCCCGTATTTGCGATGATCTCGTCCGAGTTGGGCCAGCAGCGGGAATACGGATTCCGGTGTCTCGAGTTGGTCGATGACGTACCTGATCGCCCGCATCAGCCGATCACGTTGGAGGTCCATGGCTGCCGGGAAGTGCTGGCGGGTCTCGGGATGGGTGGCAAATAGAATGGCGTAGAAGGAACGTGCGAACGTGTCCTCGCCGTCAGGGATCGCTCCGATAGACTTGAAACTCGATCGGACCAGTGAAATCGTCAGAGGATCCACGACAATCGGTGCCCTTTGTCTTCGTTGAGAATGGTGCGTGATGTCGATCCCACTTCTCCCGGATGAAGCCGCGCTGATCGTGGTGACGGGAGCGGTGTGTCGGGTGAGCGAGGCCGATGATGCGCAAGCGCTGAAACAGCGTTATGCCGATCGGGCCGAGGGAACCACGGCGGCGGAAGCTGGTGCACCGGGCCGTGCGATCGAGATGTCGAGTCCGTGGTAGCTGACGACATGATGCGGGGGCGCGAGGTACTCAGGCCTGGAGCCGCGGCGCTGTCTGGTCCTGTCTGCCGGCGGCCGGCAGACAGCGCCGGTGACGGCGATCGGCACTGAGGGCATCGTCAATCTCATCTCATCGATAGGGCCGGATGGATCCTGCCGGGTTCCGTTTCGCGGACCTAGCCGACCTCCAGCCGAGTGCTGCTCTCGGATTACACACCTGGTGAGGCGTTCGTGAGCCCGCGGTGGTGTTTTACGCTCGAATACGAAACAAATCAGCAGGATCCCACTACCAAATAGCGATGATCGGCTGCTCGGGTATAGGGCAGGCTGCGGACCGTCGCATGTGTCACGGCGCTGCATGAGGGCGAGTCAGGCACCTGGCTTGCACTCGAATCGGTGCGGAAGCGCGGCGATTTTTCGGTGGCTGATGACGGATGGACAGGCGCGAATGCGTTTCCCACCTGCGGATAGGCCGGTGCCGACACCGAGTGAGGCGCGCGCCAAAGATCTTTCATGCCGCAAAAGCCGACAGAAATCAGTAATTGACGAGTGAAAAATCAATGCCTACGGTAATTCCGGATGTGAGCGGTATCACTCGGCAATGTCGTGGCGTGCTGTACGCCAGCGCCGAAGCTCCCCCAATCCGGTGAAATGTGCATCTGCACAAACTATTTGAGACAGATTGACCGAACAGGAGTCGAACCGATGACCGACAAGCTGAAGTTTTTCTCGCAGGAGTGGTGCGAACTGGCGCAAGAGGCTGTCAATGCGAACGCCGAGGTGTACAAGGGATTCAAGGACCCCGATTCGTTTACCAACCGCATGGAGTTCGGCACTATCGGTAAGGACGATGTGGCCTGTCATATCGAGTGGGAGAAGGCCAAGATCATCTCCTGGACGATCCGCAAGTTCGACGAGAGCGACCTGTGGTTGAAGATCAACGGGACCCTCGAGACGTGGCAGCGCGCGGCCGAGGGTGACGCCGAGGGCGGAAAACTGCTGCTGGCCGGAAAGGTCAAATTCGCCAAGGGCCCGATGTCGGCAGCCATCGAGAACGCTGGAGCCTTCAACAATTTCCTGCTGTCGTGGGGACAGGTGCCCACGGACTGGGACGTGTGACCCACTAACCAACGGCCCGTGTGGGACTTGCGTGTTCTCCAGGCGAGTCCCGCGCAGGGGCCGATATGACATATCGCTGACCCCTGCTGTGAAAGGCCATGATCGATGACTACTGTTGAATCCGAGGCATACCCGGTCTCTCTCTACGATGGGGACGACGCGAACGGCGTCGCCAGCATCGTCGGGATGCTGATCGGGCAGAACGTCGAGAACTTCCCGTCCCGAGTCAAGTTCGCACGCAAGATCTCCCGGCCGGTGTCGATCTACAGCACCGACACCGACAGTGCCTGCACGATCGTGTTCGGCACCGACGAGGCAATTGTCTACAACGACATCGTGGGTCGACCGAGTGTCACCATCAGTGCCAGCGTGGATCAGATCCTCGACGTGTCACAGCTGCCGATGAAGGCCGGCGGTTTGATTCCGGTGGGCTTTTTCACCAACCGGGGGATGACGGTGCTCGGCGGGATCCTCACGCACAAGCTCGTGGTGAAGGGTCTTCTCACACACACGCTGACGGCATTGCGCACCATTGCGCTGGTCTCGGTGGTCGAGTCATGACGGCGATTTCGGGCCGGAGCCGGCACACCCTCGATACCGAGGCCACCGTGCCGATCGGATATGCCGAGGAGACCCCACCGGGTGGCTTCGTCGATCCGCCGCGGCGCGCCTCGACCACAACGAATGTGGCGCGGGTGCTCCTGGTTCTCGCGCTGATTCCGGTGGGAGCGTTGTACCTGTATCCGCGGATCTACGACCTGACGGCCACGCCCTACCGGCTCGATCAAGCGGTGGTGTCCGCCGGCAACTACAACCCCGCACTGGATCAGATCGTCGAGCACGAGAAGGTCACGCTGGCCGCGTTCGATGCGCTCGACAAGATGAAGGCATCCCTGGCGAGCGTCCTGAGCACCGATGCGGCCGTGACGGCGGAACTGAACACCCTCACCGGGCAGATCACCGGCGACGTGCAGAAGACACTCGACCTCGCCGGCGCGAACGTGACCGATCTCGTTGCCTCGCTGGATACGTTGACCGCGCACATCAGCTCACTGCAGGTGCCGGTTGACGGCGCCACCGCGGCCCTGACCGACAACCGCGCCACCCTGGACGCCATCCTCACCGACGCACGGTCAACGGCCGAGAAGGTCCACAGGACCCGTCTGTCGGCGGAAGAATCCGCCAACGATCTGTCTGGAAAGTAGGAGAAGTACCTTGATTTTTTTCGGACGCCGCGGCGGGCCGGCCCGGATGGTTCTGTCGATCGTCGCGGTGGGGGTCCTCGGCCTGCTCGCCTTTGTCGTGTTCAACCTGAACACCCGACTCGACAACCAGCAGCGCGCCAACGAGACGAGCATCACCGCCTCCCAAGGGATCGTCGATGTCAACGACCGACTGACCAAGCAACTCGCGCAATTGACCGAACTGACCCACACCGCGCAGACCGCACTCGATGCGACCGCCGCGCTCGGGCCGCTGCTGACCAAACTCGATGAGGCGATCGCCCCGGCAGCGCAGATGCTTGCCAGCAGCACCGACGGGGCGCAGTTGACGAACGATCAGCTGACCAACATCCAGGGCATCCTCGGCGAGGTCCAGAACACCGTGCTCCCGCTCGTGGACTCGGCGGAAGCGTTCGGCGACCAGGGCCGCCAATTGTTGGCCATCGTTCAGGGACTGGTCAGCGACCTGCAAGGTTCGGTGGCGGCCGCGCAGACCATCAACCAGATGCTTCCGCTCCCGGGCTGAGCTCCACTTCGCTCCTCCCACCGATCTGTACCTACTCTCGACTGGACGTGACATGCAGCAGGGCACCGACTTACCGGACGAGGCGTACCCGCGCCGAGGCTTGGCCGGACTTCAGCGACTCGACATCCCCGCATCGGCGCTGCCGTACCGAAAGGGCGTACTGCCTCACCGACTGGACATTCCGAGCGCAGCAACACCGAGTTCCAGCGGGTTCGCCGTAGCCACCGAATGGATGGGCCGCCTCGCCGCGGTCTTGGCGGTGGTCCTGTTCGGGCTGGTGTTGGCGGCCATCCACAAGGGTCAGCTCGTGCAGGACAGCGCGCGCACGATCGTGGACAACTTCCGGCTGACCAACGACTACTTCGCCCAACGGGCAGATCTCACCGCCCCGGCCACCGCGCACAAGCAACTCGACGAATTGGCGGGGGTGTTGGCTCAGCTCAATACCGCGACCGCCGCCGACGTCGATCACCTGGCCGCGCTGCTGCCGGACGCACGGGCGTTGCTCGCCGCCGGTCAGGGGGACACCGCGATCGCCGGGCAGCTCGAGACCGTCGCCACCACGCTGCAGGGCTCCGCCGCGTCGCTGCATCAAATCTCGGCGGACGCGAACACCACCGTCACCGGCGTGAACAACGAGCTCACCACGGCGATCGACCTGGTGAACGCGCTCAACGCGGAGCTGACGCGGACGACGAACAAACTCGCGCTGATTCCCGAACAGGGAGCATTCATTCCGGCACCGGGAGGGAACTGATGATCACCAAGAAGGCATGGCTCGGGGTGGTGCTCGGGCTGGGGCTCGCGCCCGCGGTGCTGCTCTGCGCCGTCAACGGGTTCCTTCCCGGACTCGACGACGTCATCGACCCGCTGGGGCGACCGTCGCAGCTGAGTCTCGAGGTCATCGATTCCGCCGGCCAGTTCGACACACTGACCTCGATCCTCGTCCCCAAACATGCCCAGCTCGCCGGAGACATTCAGGCGTTGGACCCGCTGGCACACGATTTGGAAGGCCTGACCACCAAGGCCGGAGAGCTGACGGGACAATCCAAGACACTCAATTCCTCCACCGGCGACGTCAGCACGATCGCGGGGCCCCTGCCGGGCCTGGTTGCGAACGTGACCGACCGCGCCAACCAAGCGAGCCCGACGGTGGCGGGACTGTCGACGGCGGTCGGCTCGGTCACCACGCAACTCGAGGCGATCAACACGGGACTGACCACGATCGAAGGCACCCTGGGAACGCTCGGACCCAAGGCCACCGCCATCGCCGCGACCCTGGCGAACGTCGAGGAAGAAGCCCGGCACGTCCAGGAACTCGGGCCCCTGCTCGCGGTGATCGGCCCCCCGGTCAATTCCCTGAACCTCCCTCCGCTCGGCGTCGCGACCACCCCGAACCCGTAACGCTCGGACGGGTCAGAGATTGACCACGGAACGAGTGAAAGGCAGAACACACACCATGTTTCGGCTCTCCTGGGCGATTGCCCTGGCATTCACCATCGCACTCTTGTGCGGAATTTTGATCGTCACACGGGATTTGAGCATCACCAATGACATCTTCAAAGACGGTGTCAATCAAGCGAAGACCGTGGACAAGACCACCAACGACGCACTATCCGGGGCGAAGGAATTGCCTCCGGCGAACGCCGCCATCAACCAGGGCCTGCCGGAAGTGGTCGGGGTGCTCAACTCCCTCACCCGCGCGGATCAGACCCTCGGCGACCTTGGCACCCAACTCCAGGCGCTCGGAGACGCCCTGAAGTCCGCGGACGCCCCATTGGGCGGGATCATCGACGCAGGTGCATCGGCAACCGATCAGGCCAACGCCGCCGCCGTTCCCGCGGAGCAGATCGTGCACACCCTCGCGGAGGCGGACGCGAAAGTCCAAGCACTGGCCCCCCTGCTGGACCAATCACTCGCGCTCGGACAAACGATCGACCAGAAACTGCGGATCGCGCTGATCCTGCCGGTCATCGGAAACTGACACGACACCGATACAGGTGAGCGAGACGACCTCGGATACTCCGGGCACACGAGAGCCGGAGTATCCGGGGGCCGTGCGGATCCGGGTTTGATGCCTCGGTCCGCATGTGGGTCGGGGGTGGCTGATCACGTCGGGGGCGTGATCAGCCACGCTTCGTGGGACACGGCTGGTGACGCCGCCTCTCAGTCCTGGCGAGAGGGGTTGTGCCACACAACGGGGAACAGGTCGCCGCTGATGGGGGAGCCGGGGGTCATCGCAGGGACAGAGAACCCGCCGATGTCGGCAATATGGTCGAAGCTGGTGCCGGGCCTCGGATCCCAGACGACTTGGTCGCCGGCGAAGATGGTGGTGACGGCGCGGCGGGGCCGACGGGAATGGTTGGCGGGCGATCCGTGGACGGTCTTGGGATGGTGCAAGAGCGCATCGCCTGGCTCGGCGTCACCGATGAACCATTCGTGACGGTCGTAGTCGGCGGAGAAATCGGGTGGTTCGGGGTAGGGCGAACGTCGGTAGACGGCAGCAACCTCAGGATTGCCGCTGAAACTGCGGGGCCGGTAGACGGGGCCGAGGTGTGAGCCTTTCAGGTAGTGAACAGCGCCGTTGTCGGTCGTGACGGTGTCGAGAGGGACCCAGATGCGGAAGTACTGCTCGCCGTCGATCGGCAGGTAGGCGTAGTCCTGGTGGAAGGGCGCACCCTGGGCTGCCCCGGGCTCCTGCGCGAACACCTGGTCGTAGAAGAACCGCAGTGACCTCACTGCAGGATGGATCTGGCGGGCGATGTCCTTGGTCGGCCCCCGCAGAGCCCACGCGTCGAAAGTCGAGTCGACGAAGCGCGGAAAGGCCTGGGAGAAGAAGCGAGGCTGCCCCGGGGACGTGTAGTTCTGAGAGGTGGCGTGAACGTCCGTCATCAGCCGATCCACCGCGCCCCGGAGGTAGTCGATCCACGACGGAGGGATCACGGCGTCGAGCCGGGTCACTCCATTGGTCGCGAAATCCGCCCGCTCCTCGTCGGTGATCTCGCGGAGCAGGCCCTCGGTGGGGTGGTCGATGTGCTCGTTGGTGGTCATTGGCCTTCCTTTGCAGTGGTGACTGCGGCAGCGCGGCGGTCGTCGTGATCACCGTCGTCTCCGGCGGGCAGTGGGTTGCGTAGCGGTGCCTACCGGAACGGTCCTGTGGTTCTGATTACACAGAGGCCGAGCAGGTGGCGGCGGCAGTCCGCGTGATCATCGGGGAATCTGCAACGAGTCAGCAGAATCCTTGTGTGCCCGCAGGGCACGCCGCGGACCTGGTGGCGGGATCGGGGAGAGGGACCGGCCACGGCGAGATGACCAGTCGGGCGGGCGGGGCCCGCCCGGCACTCAACGGTGGGTGAAGGTCGGCGCGCGCTTCTCGATGAACGCGGACATGCCTTCCTTCTGATCGTGAAGGCCGAACGTCGAGTGGAAAGCCCTCCGTTCGTACCGCAGACCCTCGCCGAGCGTGGTCTCGAAGGAACGATTGACTGCTTCCTTCGCCAGCATCGCGACGGGTAGCGACATCGATGCGACCGCCTCGGCGATACTCTGCGCCTCGTCGAGGAGTTGATCGGCGGGAACGATCCGACTGACCAGTCCGGCGCGTTCGGCCTCCGCCGCGTCCATCGTGCGTCCGGTCAGGAGTAGGTCCATGGCCTTGGCCTTGCCGATAGCCCGGGTAAGGCGCTGCGAGCCGCCGAGACCGGGGATCACGCCCAAGGTGATCTCGGGCTGGCCGAATCTCGCGGTGTCAGCCGCGATGACGAGGTCGCACATCATGGCCACCTCGCAGCCGCCGCCGAGCGCGTGACCGGCGACGGCAGCGATGGTCGGCTTGCGTACGGTCGCCAACCGTTCCCAACCTGCGAGAAAGTCGCTGGCGAAGACATCGATGTAGGTGCGGGGCCGCATCTCCTTGATGTCGGCGCCGGCCGCGAAAGCCCGCTCCGAGCCGGTCAGGACTATGGCGCCGATTCCGGGGTCGTTCTCCAGGTCGTCGAGTGCAGCGGTGATGTCCGCGAGCATCGCTGTGTTGAGGGCGTTGAGCGCCGTGGTCCGGTTCAGTGTGACCGTGCCCACCCGGCCTTGACGTTCGAGGAGGATCGTGTCGAATTCGTTCACTGCTGTCCCTTTCGGTGCCACCGTGATGGTGGCCTGTGTCGAGTTTGTGAGGATGGCGAGGTCATCGCGGTACGAAGCCGCGTTACCAGTGATGGGTGTCGTTCGAGAAGTGGGCAGAGCGCACCCGCGTGTGCCCGGGCCGGGCTTGACGAATCTTGTGTAGCGGCGGCTGGGCGGGTGATCGCGTGCCGGGAGGCCGGTCGCGGCGGACTGCGGGCAGAGGAACTGGAAGGTTCCGCGGCGTGCGACGGGAAGCTCCGGTGTGGTCGGATCATTGGGCGGTGAGCACCGCTGCAACCCCTACCGCTGCGGCGATCGCGATCACCGACCAGAGGAGCAGATCCCACAGTCGACAGTGTGATCCCGGCTCGTCCCCGCCGGCGCCTGGCGCCACCAACTCCGAGTGTCTTTTCATTTCGTACACCTCATGACCCGTCAGACTGGTCCGGACCCGAATCCGCCATGACGCCCCGGAGTCTGATTGGCATGGTCCGGTACTGCATCCGACCGGCCGGGCGTCCCGATTGCTGTGCTGGCCAGTCCTGCTCGGCTAGTATCGGCCCGCAGAGAAAGACCTTTCACGACTAAGAAAGTCTATCCAGGAAATAATTGACTAGCGATCTTTTCACTTCTATGATTATGTGATCCACAACACAATGTTGGGATCGGGTGGCAGGCCCGGCAGACACGATCGGATGTACAGAAGAGGCGCGACCAATGGACGCGACGGACGAATTTTTCAGCTGGACCTCACGGCGAACCGTCATCGGGGCGGGTCATCGAGCCTCGACGGCGTCGCGATTGCGGCAGGTGCATGGTGATGTGGCGGGCGATCTGCCACAGCGCGGCCTCGACATCAGGCTCGTGCTTGCCGGGCGCCACTGCCGACTGATTACCTTCACCCATGGCGGCAACGACTACGTCGTCGTGATCATCGGCTCGGTTCGCGGCCGACGCGACGTGCCCATCCGGGCGGTCGACGAGGAATCGCTACTGGTCGATGCGAGCCGGAGCACAAGCTCAGCGGAAATACTGATCGGGATCCCGATCGATCCGAGAACGGCGAATCCCGTGCGGTGCCGCGAACGAATGCTGGCTTCCCAGTTGTGCCAGGGCGGCCCGATCCGGCAGATGCTCAGTGTGACCGGGGTTCACTCGGTTCTGGTGCCGGTGCTGGCACCGGCCAATCACGCGGCGTAACCGCCTGTTCGCACCCGCAAGGGCGCACGGGGCATGACTACAGAGACATCACGGCGGCGGCACGCGCGCAGGCGCATACGTGCAGCAACCGACACACCTGGTCCCATTCGGGGCAGAAAGCAGACTTCGTTGCCATTCCTCGAGAAGTTCTTCACCGCGATCCTCACCCTCAGCGGGGCCGCCTTCGGAGGCTTGCCCCTGTTCGAGGACGACCCAGAGGACGACCCACTGTGGTGGGAGCAGGAATGACCAAGTCGGAGTTGGCGGTACAGCAGGCGCAGGAGCACATATAGCCCATACGCCAAAAGTAATCGGCCGCAGATCCCGCCGCGCGGATGGTCCCGCAGCGATGGCCCCCGGGAAGCCGGCAGGGCCGATGGCGACGGGCGTCGTCTCGGGGGACTGCACATGAGGGACGCACACACTCACAGGCGGCGGCGCACACGCAGCCCGGCCCCGGGCCACCCGCAGCAGCGGACGAGCCTTCCGCGCGATCGGACCGCCGGAGCTCCGGTGAATCGATGAGCACGGCGAGCGTTCGGCATCTCGATTCCCAGACCCTGCGAAGTCGTCTTCCTCGGTGCGTCAGGCGCCGGATCGGCCCGCCCGGCCCTGGGCCCCATGCCGAGGGCCGGGCGGTCAGCGCACGGACTATCGCGCCAGCACATGGAATGGGGGTGAGTGCCTAGTAGTACTTTGTTAGGTCGGGAAGGTGTGGTGGCAGAGTGGGCAGGTACCGATCCAACGAGCAAGTGCGCGTTGGAGTTCGCGCACGATGCCGTAGAGCGTCAGTCCTGCCCAGTCGCTTTTGGGTCGGCCAGCCGGAGGGTTGTGATGAACAAGTGGGCGGCGGTGACCAGGGTGGCGTGGTGGTGCCAGCCCAGCCAGGAACGGCCCTCGAAATGATCCAGCCCGAGACCGGTTTTCAGTTCCCGGTAGTCGTGCTCGACGCGCCAGCGGATCTTCGCCAGGCGCACCAGTTCGGGCAGCGGGGTGTCCTCGGGGAGCGTGGCGAGCCAGTAGTCGGTCGGCTCGTCGGCTCCGGTGGGCCATTCGGCGAGCAACCAGACCGCGGGCAGGGTGCCGTCCTCGGCGCGGGGGATGTCGCGGTTCGCCGGGCGGATTCGCATGGCGGCGAACCGCGAGCGCATCGCCGCGGTGGGGTTGTTCGGGCTGGTTTTGGTTCCCTGCCGCCAGGTCACGGTGCGCAGGGCTTTACGCCCGGCGGCGAGGACGAGGTCCTTGCAGGTCGTGTGCGGGCCGTAGCGGGGTGTCGGCGGGCGCCCGCGGCCGGTGTAGGCCGCGGTCTGCGGGATGGCGTCGCCGGGATGGGCGCTGGTCGAGCCCTTGACGGCGACGACGTGGTCGATGCCGCGCTCGGTCAGCGCGAGCCGGAAGGCAGTGGCGTCGCCGTAGCCGGCGTCCGCGACCGCCACCGGTGGGGTGCGGCCCCTCTCGATCAGCTCGTCGATCATCTCGATCGCCATTTCCCACTTGGGGCGGTGATGCTCGGTGTCGGGGATCGCGGACCGCTGCCGGCGAGCGGTGATCGCCGCGACCGCGTCGGGATCGGTGGTCGAGCGATCGTCCCAGCTCTCGGGCAGGAACAGCCGCCAGTCCAACGGTGCCGACGCGGCGTCGGAGGCGGCGTGCACACTGACCGCGATCTGGCAGTTGCCGACCTTGCCGAGGGTGCCCGAGTACTGCCGGGCCACGCCCGGCGAGGAATCGCCGTCCTTGGTGAACCCGGTGTCGTCGATGACCCACGCATCCGGAGCGACCAGATCACACGCCCGGCGGGACAGCGTTTTCCGGACCGGCACCACATCCCACGGCGAGGTGGTCACGAACTGCTGCAACCGTTGATGATCGACCCGCAGCCGCTGCGCCATCGGCTGCATCGACTTCCGCCGGCCGTCGAGCATCAGCCCCCGCGCATACAGTCCCGCCTTCTCCCGTTGATCCTTGCGCGCCAGCGACGAGAACACTTCACCGACAAACGTATCCAACTGTTCCCCGACACGGGCGAGAGCGGCTGCATCCATGCCCGGATCCTCTCGAGATTCGAATCGAAACTCGAGCCGACACGCCGAGGTAACAAAGTACTACTAGAGCACCCACCCCCACCCCCGCTAACCGATCTCACCTCCTCTCAGGAGACGGCGAGCGTCCTTTCGCGGGGCCTCGGCTGGGGCGTACGACCTGGCTCACGCACAGCCAGCCCGAGTACCCCCACGACCACCAGCACGGCACCCGGAACGAGGAACCACAGAGTCAGGGCAGTCGTCGCCGTGTGGGAGGTGGGAATACTGGCCGCCAATTGGAAGCTCCCGACGTTGCTTTCGATCCCACCGACGAGTCCCTGGAAGCGGGGGAGCACGGTGTCGAGCGCTCCGACGCCGGTGGCCACGTCGGGGAAACTCTGCGCCATGAAGTTCTGGAACTGAGCCGGGTCCATCTTCAACGCTGCCGCGAGCGCTGGGAGTGTCTGCTCTTGCAGTTGGTCGGACATATCTTGAATGACGTTCATGTCGGCGCGCACGGCAGCCGCGCCCTCGGCGGTGAAGACCGTCGCGAACGCTCCCGTGAGCTCGTCGGTCGCATGAGCTTTCTGCGGAACGGATAGCAGGAGAGGAGCAATGATGAAGACCGCGCCGACAGCTGTGGCTGTGAGCAGCGCTGCATGCGCAAGCGATGTCCGCCGCTGGTCACCCCGGACGATCAACGCTCCGCCGGCTACCAGGAACAGGACCGCCCCTGGAACGTAGAACAGAAACGGCACCGTCGTGCTGGGCAGAAAGTTCGTCGGTATCTGATCGGCGCTACGGAAGTTCGGTGCCTGCGTCTCCAGCCCGGTCACCAGCGCCTGGAACTTGGGCAGGATCGTGTCGAGCTGACTGATACCGCTGGTGACCTGTGGAAAGTTCTCGCCCATGTAACTCTGAAACTGTTCGGGCGTCATCGCCAGCGCATTGGGGAGGGCGGGCAGTGTCTCGGTTTGGAGTTGATCGGCCATCGCCTGGATCGTGTCCATGTCGGTGCGCGTCTGCGCGAGTGCTGCCGGTTCGAAACTGGTACGCAAGCTTCCCGTGAGCTCTTCCACGCCTTCGGTCTTGGGCAGCATGCTGGTGACGAGGGGGAAAAGGAACAGCAGCAAACCCAGTGCGGCTATCACCCCCAGAGTGAACTTCTTCGCTGGCATCATCATTTTCCCGTTCTTTGAGTTCTGCTCCGCAGCAACCCTTTTAAGTCCGGTAGTGTGCGGATTCAGTGCCGCACAGATTGCGTCAGATGAGATGCGTAGCGGCGTACTTCGACGGTACGGCATCCGCCGGATTTCGCGTATCAGTTGCCTGCGGGGAAGTGCAGTATTTCTGCTGTTCTGGCGGCGGCGGCGCCGTCGTGACGGTCGACCACCTCCAGCGCAGTGCAGGAGTACCCCCCGTTCGCGTACTCGCGGGGTGTGACCGCGTACCGTCGCTTGAACTCTGTGATGAAGTGAGACGAGCTCGAATAACCCACGGCGCGGGCAACTTCGCTGACCTTGAGGCCGGACCCGGTGAGCAGTATGCGCCGAGCAGCGTCGAGTCGCTCGGATTTGAGGAACTGGTAGGGACTCACGCCGATCGTCGTCCGGAATGTGTGCGCAAAGGCCGACTCGCTGAGCTGAACCTCCCGCGCGATGTCGCTGACGGTGATCGATTCGGTGAGGTGAGACCTGATGTACGCGATCGCCGCCCGGCTGGGGTCGGTGTCGGACTCGCGTGAGGCCACCTCCAGCGGATCCCGGCAGCAGCCGATCTGCAGCAGGCGATACACGATCTCCTGCAAACAGATCGGTGCGAGCACTCTCTCGTCCAGTTCGCCATCGAGTGCGCGAAGAAGCCGGAGAACGGAGTGGAGCAGCCGTACGCCCACAGCGAAGGTGCCGCTGCACTGATTGTCACTGATTCGGCCGCGGGGGGTGATCGGCGCGGCCGATGCATCACTGACCAGGACATCTGTCGAGATGCGGCGGATGATCGCCGAATCGATCTGCAGAAACAGTGCGAGGAAGGGACTGTCGGCGGACGCGGCGAGCACTTCCACCGCCGGGCACAGACGGTCCGTGAAGACAACCCCCTGGAGGGGGTCGCAACGGTGTGTGGTGCGATCGACTTCCACGGCCAGACGACCCTGGGCGACGAGCCCGAAGGTGATGCCCTGGGCCGGCTCCCACAGATAGGGTCCCGGCGCGTCGAACCGGCAGACGGTCAGCCCGGGCCGCACCTCCCGGGCCCCGGCCCCGTCCGCCCAGCAGTTCAGTTCGACGAGCAGTTCCTCCATCGGCATCGTCTGAGTCACGCTGTCCACGACTGCGCCTTTCGTCCGAAGCGGTAGGTGATTCGGCGCGGTCACATCCGATCCGACAGGCGGCGGGCGGCGAGCTGAATTGCCTCCCACACCGTCGCGAACGGTGGGGCATACGAGAGATCCATCGCGGCGAGGTCGTCGACGCTCATCTCGCCCCACAACACCGCGGCGGCGGTGTCGATCCTCTTGGCCGATTGCGCCCCGCCCACGATCTGCACGCCCAGCAACCGGCGGGTGCGACGATCGGCAATGATCTTGGTGGCGATCGGTGAGCGTTCGGGCATATATCCACTCGCTGTGCCGCCGACGGTGACCAGCGACTCCACCTCGAATCCGGCTTCGGTCGCCTCCCGGGTGCCGAGACCGGTGCGGGCGACCTCCACGTGAGTGCCGGCGGAGATGAAGCGGGTGATGGCGGTGCCCAGAACACCGGGAAACTCGTGCGATCCGCCGACCGTGTTGTACCCGCAGATGCGACCCTGCTTGTTCGCGTGAGTGCCCAGGGGCGCAAGGACATACTTCCCCCGGATCCGGTCGATGACCTCGCAACAGTCTCCGGCAGCCCAGACGCCCGCGGCGACCTCCTGCCGCTCGTTGGGCAAGTATCCGCCGCGTTCACCGATGGGCAGCCCGGCGGCCACACCGAGTTCGGTGGCCGGGCGCACGCCGAGTCCGAGGACGACGACGTCGGTGGGGTAGACCTGTCCGTTGCTGCCGGTGACCGACCGAACGTGGCCACCGACGCTGTCGATCTCGGCGACCGTGGTGTTGGTGACGACGTCGACGCCGCCGGCTTGGACGGTCTCGCGGACCCGCTCACTCATATCGCTGTCGAGACTGCTCATCACAGCACTGCGGGTCAGGAGGGTGGTGCTGAATCCGCGTTGCACCATCGCTTCGGCCATTTCGACGCCGATGTACCCGCCGCCCACCACCACCGCGCGGCGGCGAGTCGCTGTGTCACCGCCAGGTGAGGGGCGTGAGACGAGATCGAGCCAGTGCCGGGCGTGGTCGAGGCTCTTGACCGGGTGCACGCCCCCCACCAGTTCGCCCTCCGCGGTCACTGCCCAGTCCGGGATGATCGGATGGGCACCGGTGGCGAGGACCAGTTTGTCGAAGCGCACCACCTCCTGCGCACCTCCGGTGTTGTGGGCATAGGTGACCGTGCGAGTGTCGAGGTCGATGTGTGTTGCGGTGACGTTCATCCGGAGGTCCACCCCCATCGCCCGATGCTTCTCGGGCGTGCGAGCGCTCAATTCGTCGGTGGTGCCGACCGTCCCGGCCACCAGGTACGGGATGCCGCAGGCAGAGTACGAGGTGTCGGAGGTCTTCTCGAGGGCGATCACGTCGACGTCGCGTCCCGCTGCTTTCGCGCTGCGCAACGCCTGATGGGCGGCGCTCATCCCCGCGGCGTCGGCGCCGATGACGACGATCTGTTCGCGTGGTTTCGGTGGGACCGCCGTACTCATCGCATCTCCGTCATGTTCGTGCATCGGGCAACCGCCCATTCGATGGTGTCGGCGGCCAGGTGTGTGCCACTGAGCGCGTCGATCTCGCGGATTCCTGTCGGGCTGGTTACGTTCACTTCGGTAAGCCTGTCTCCGATGATGTCGATTCCGACGAACACGAGTCCGCGCCTGACGAGCTCGGGTCCGAGGGTGGTGCAGATTTCACGATCGCGGGGGCTCACGGTGTCGGGCACGACCCGCGCACCGGTGGCCATGTTGCACCGGAATTCGTCGCCGCCGCCGCTGTCGACGAGGCGACGGACGGATCCGATCGGCTGACCGTCGAGGACGATCACGCGACGGTCTCCCTCGGTCTCCGCCTCGGGAATGAACTGCTGGATGACCACGTGCTGCTCGCCGCGGACGGTGGCGGTGTCGAGGATCGAGTGCAGGTTCGGGTCATCCGGTCGCAGCAGCATGATGCCGCGCCCGGCCATGCCGTCGGTGGGTTTGAGAACGGCGGTGCCCCAGGAATGTACGGCGGCGCTTATCTCGTCTCTGTCCGCGGAGACGAGGGTTGGGGGACCCAATTCGGGCATCCGCAGGGCGAACAACTTTTCGTTCGCATCACGCAGTCCAGCGGGGGAATTGATCAGCAGCGTCTTGCCGGGGTCGACCAGGTCGAGGATGAAGGTGGCGCGCAGATAGTTGGCGTCGACCGGGGGGTCGGTCCGCATGAAGATCGCCGCTACCTCGTCGAGAAGGAGCCGGCGGGGCGCACCACTGGTGTACCAGTCGGTGTCGGCGATCCACTTGTTCTCACTCAGGACCGCTGGGCGTAGCGTCACCTCCCGGCAACGGGCGAAGGCGCGCCCGCGGTCGATGCCGAGCTCACCGATGGTCGTGGTCAGCACGCGGTGGCCGGCCAACTGCGCCTCCTCCATCAACGCGATGGTGGTGTCGTGCGCAGGTACCAGTGAGGCGAGGGGATCGGTGATGAACACGAAGTCCAACCGAAGCCCGGACCGGGCCTGCGGGTCGCTGAGCACCGGGATCATGGCGCAACCTCGGTCCCGCGATGCGCCGACTCTCCTGTCCATGCGGCCGGTACCAGGCCGCTGTGCATGGCGCTTTGCGGTCCCTGTTCGCGGGCGGCGACTCCGAACCGGGTGCGGTCGTCGGCGGAGTCGTCCCCCCAGATCGCGGCGTAGCCGTCGCGATGGCGACGAGCGTCGAAGACCCTGTCGAGGTCGGCGAGGGTGTGCCAATGGACGATGGTGAGCACCGGTCCCAGCGGTTCACGTGAGTGCGTCAGTGCCGCTGCCGTCGCCTTCGAGGTCGCATCGCCGAGGTCGACGACCGTGGTGGGCAACCGCCACCCCATTCGATGCCTGACGTCATCGGGAATCGTTCCCCCCAGCAGCACCCGTCCGCCGCCGGCAGCCAACTGATCGATCCGGTCGAAGGCTCGCCGCCGGATGGGTTCGGTGGGCAGGGGAGCGGCCCGATTCTTGGACAGGGCCAGCTGGCCCAGAATCGCGGCGATGGCATCCTTGGCGACGTCGCGGTGCACGGCGACGGTGTGCAGACCAAAAGGCCCGCCCGCGTTGTGGACCCGCACTGCTTCTGCGATGTCGGAGGCCATCGTCGCGAACTTGTCTTCCCCGAGTCCGGGGTAGACGATCGCGGCGTTGCCGCCGCCGGTCAGGGTTCGCAGGGGCACATGTGTCCGATGCTCGGCTCGGCTGGCCCGGCTGAGGGTGGACTCGTTCGCCCGCACATGCAGCGTCTGAAGCGCGGGACTACTGATGAGCGCGGCGCCCACATCCACTCCGGTGCCCTGCACGATATTGAGTACGCCGGCGGGAAACCCCAGCTGGTCTGCGATGAACGCGACCGCCACCGGCGACAGGGGGCCGCGCAGTGACGGCTTCACGACGACGGTGTTTCCGGCCGCCAGCGCCGGAAACACATTCAAGAGCATCTCCGCGAACGGTGCCCCCCAGGACAATACGTGCCCGGAGATGCCTGCGGGCGTGGGACGTGGATGCAGAACCTCCCGGGTGAGGGTCGCCCGGGCGATCCTCAATGTCGATTCGATCGTGGCCAGGGAATCGTCGTATCCGAGACCTGTCTCGGTCGACTGCAGGCGCGCCAGGTCGGGGGCCGCCTCGGCGAGCCGGTGCAGCAGCAGGGCCAACAGCTGGTCCCGGGTCTGTAGCTCGGACCAGGGCCCCGACAGCGCGTCACGCGCGGCCGCGATCGCCCGATCGACGTCGAATCGAGACGAGAGGGGAACAACCGCGGTGATCGTGCTGTCGGAGGGGTTCCGAATCTCGTACTCGTAGGGCGCGGCCGGGAACACCCACCTTCCGTCGATGAGGTTGCGTGCGTAGTGCTCATCGGTCGGTAGTTCGATGGTTTCCAGCAACATGATGGATCCTTCCGAGTTCGAGAGGGGTACTGCGTTCAGGCGATGAAACGGTCGAAGAACAGCCGGTCCGCGGACGCACCGCGCTCGCGCACCAGCGCTCGCAACGCCGCGTCGACCATTCCGGCGGGACCGGCGAGATAGATGTCGTGCTCACTGAGATCGGACCAGTCTTCGGCGACGTGGTCGATCACCCGCCCGACCCGGGACGCGACAAACATGTCCCACCCCGATGGCTCGTTGCCGGCGAAGTCGGGATCTTCGACCGAGACGGCGACACGGGCACCCAGTTCGTTCAAGCGGGCCAGCCGATCGAGGAGAACGATGTCGCCGGCCATCCGCGCACCGATATACAGATCCACCGGCCGCGCCCGGTTCTCGAGGAGAAGTTCCTCGGTGATCGCGAGGATCGGTGCCAGACCGGTGCCGCCCGCGATGCACACCGCTGGACGCTCGGACCCCAATTGTGCGTACGCACGCCCATAGGGTCCTTCGACCAGGATGTCCTCGCCCACCTGGACCTTTTCGAAGAGCCAACTCGATGCGGCCCCGCCGGGCTTGGCGCGGATGATGAATTCCACGGTGGTCGAGCCGGCACCGTCGGCGGGATGCGCCATCGAGTAGGCCCGCCGCACCCCGTCCGGTGATTCCAGCAGCATGAACTGCCCGGGCAGGAAGTCGATGGGTGCGCTGAAGTCGAGAGTGAACAGCGCGGTATCGGGGGTCAGCGCTTCCCGGCCCAGGAGTCGGGACGTCACCCGCTCGGGCACAGCCTCCCGGTTCGCAGTCGGTTCGTCGAGTATCGGTGCCTTGACTGTGCAGTTGGCCGTCGGAACCGATTGGCACATCAGGATCCGATTGCCGCGCCGGCGATCACGTTCGGAGAGCCCGGCGGCGTCGGGCCAGAGGGACTTGACCTTCCCCTCCACGAGTTGCGCGCGGCAACTGCCGCATCCACCGCTGGCGCATTCGTAGGGCAGGGCGAGCCCGGCCCGGAGGCCGGCCCGAAGAAGTGTCTCTTCGGGCCCGCACGTCACCGGGTCGTCGTACCCACGGAAGTTCACTGTGACAGTCATGGTCTCAGATCTCAATCGGATTCGGCCCGCAGACCGAGAAGCTCGAGGTACGAGTGCCAGTCCTCGCGGACCGCGGCGGCAATCTCGTCCGCCGACGCTCCACTCGGTGACGCGACAATCTGGGCGCCGGCGTCGATCATCTCGTGCCCGCGTGCGGCCCATTCACTCAGATGCCCCTGAAGCACGTCGAGGTTCCCTGGATCGGCGGCGACGAGGAACTCGACCAAGGCCGCCGACCAGCGCTGACTCCGCAGGCTGTCCCGCCACAGGTTCTCCAGAATCAACGCGTCCAGTCGCGCTCCGACACGCGCGGTCTGACGCCCGAGCTGGACCAGGAAAAGCTGATCCGCGATCGCCTTGGTCACCAGATTGGTTGCGACGAACGCTCGGTCCCAATCGAATTCCACGAGGGCCCATTCGAATGCGGCCCGAATCGGCTGCCAGTCGGGGCGCTCGGTCCAGAATTCCTTCTCCGCGGTGCCGAAGCCGCGTTCGGGATACGTCAGCTTCAGCTGGGTCGTGCGGTATGCGGTCAGCTGCACCCGGCGGAGCTGGTCCGCGGTCTGGAAGGCGGCACAGTTGGCGACATAGCTACTGATCGCGAGCTGCTGAACGTAGGCGGACAACATCTGCTGGCTGTGCGCCACGTACCGCGTCGGGGTCAGTGCCCGCACCAGCAAGGTCAATGCCTCATCCGAGAGCGACTCGTCGGCGCCGTCGCTGTCGAACTGGGCGATCAAGTTCTCGACATAGGTCTCCTGATCGTCCTGATCGGCAACATAACTGCCGTAGGTGACGGTATCGGGATCCCTGAAGGCGTCCCAGTCGGCGACCGTCAATTTCATTGAGTCCCGGTGTTCGCGCAACCACACGTTTCCGTGGACGTCGGGCCCCATCTCGAGCGGAACGGCCCCGGTGGTGTGGTTCATGTTGTGCGTGAGCACTTCGTACTCGGTGGGTCGTCGCCCGAGATTGCCGAACGCACTCCAGGTCTTGAGCCCGCGCGAACGGGACCGCGGTGCCTTGTTGGTCATGACTTCTCCTGTCCCGAATTCTGGTAGAACCAGACGTATTCACCGGTGCGAGTCTTCAGGCGACCCTTGAACGAGGGCATATCGATCTCGAGCGCGGCCAGTTGATAGCTCTGGCCGAAGTGCTTTTCCAAGCTCGACTGCGTCAGACGGCACGCTCCGCGTGTGTGGATGCGGACGTAGTCCTCACGGTCGAGTACCAGCACGTCCTGTCCCGGGTTGTCCTCCTCGATCGCATCGATCACCGCCTCCGCCAGGTTGCCGGCCCGGATGACCGGACCCACCAGGTCGGGGGACGACTCGTCCGAGGCATCCATGTCGACAATGGTCATGAGTGTGAACTCCTACGGTCAGTGATGCGCCGCGGCCGGCGACTTGAGACGAACTTGAATGACCCCGTCCACGATGCGGACGTCGTGCTTGTGCAGACAGGTATCGCGGGGATTGACCCCGGCACCGGTCAGTGCGTCGAACTGCCACTCGTGGGCGCGGCAGGTCACGACACCGTTCTCGAATTCCCCCTCGACCAGCGAGATGCTCTGGTGTGGGCAGATTCCGTCGTAGGCGCGGACTTCACCGTTCACCTTCACCACGAGCACTTCGTCGTCTCCGACGTCGAACGATTCCATCTCGTCGTCCCACAGCTCGTCCTCGGCGACCAGGTCGACGAAGTCGTTGTCGGGATCGTCAGCCATCGGAGCTCACCTGCTCTCGGAAGCGGACGTCGACCCATTGCAGCGGTGGAATCGTGCGGGTGCCGAGCAGCTCGCCCAGGGTGGCGTCGGCGGTCATCACGGTGCCGTCGACGAGCACGTCGTATCCGGGGCTCACCTTGGGTTTGGGGACCCGCCGGCCCACCGAATGCAACGCGACCTTGCGGGCGATCTGATCCCAGGTGTCGTCGGTGTCCACGGCCACGAGGTGTGGGACGAAATCGCCGACGAAACGGCCGGTGATGGGAAAGGGTGCCATGTCAGTTCTCCTTGGCGATCGAGTGAAGCCCGAACTCAGATCGAGATCGGTTCGCGGTCAACGGATTCCTCCACCGGTGCGGGCTTCGCCGGGAGGTAGTCCTTCGCCCAGGCGTAGTCGTACACGTCGTCGCCCATCACGTCCGGCGTCAGCCCCATGTAGAGCAGCCCACCGGCGAGGTCGGCCGGGAGGATCTGGCCGTCGATGAAGCGGTCGATGAAGTTCTGGTGGCCGGCGTAGCGCTCGGGGTCCTGCTCGAAGCACCACTTGGAGATCTCGGAATCGAAGTGGTACAGCCGACCCTTGTAGGTCATGCTGTGGTCGGCGAGATCGTGCCGGGAGAACGCCGACCCCAACGGCAGCTGGGTGAGGTTGCACAACGCCGGCAACGTGTCCGGCAGCGTGTTCTCGATCCGATCATCGTTGACGTTCTGGATGATCTCGTCCCACATCACACCCCAGTTCTCTTCCCAGGTGGGGTACTTCTCCCGCAGCCATTCGCGCTCGTCCTTGGAGACACCGGCATTGGGCTTCCAGAACAGCGTGGGGCGCCAGAACCAGGTCCCGATGTGCATGGCGTGATGGCCGTTCTCGAGCGAGTACAGGAACTGATCCCAGTACCAGGGCTTCTTCAGCCCGTAGTCCTCGAGGATCCGTTCGTGGTGGTTGACGATCCACTCGAGCATGAACTCCTTGAAGCTCATCTTGCGCTGATCGAGGGGCGTGTAGTAGTCCATCGCCGGCCCGGTCAACGTCTGGAACAGCCGGGTGGACCGCCAGAAGGCGACGTCGAGGGCCTTCTGCGCCCGGACGGGGTCGTGCTCCATCAGGATGGCCAGGGTGGGAAATCCCTGCTGAGCGTGACGTGCCTCATCGGTTTGGATGGAGGACAACAGGTTCGACCAGTTGATGTCGCCCGCGGCCATCGCGTCGGCGGCCAGCGCGACGAACTGGATGTTGGTGAAACCGTGTTCGACGGTCAGGCTCGTCGCCAAGGCGGCCTCGACGCAGTCGGCGTTGAGCATCGCATCGTCGAAGAAGTTCTTCACCGCCAGGACACCCCACTCGTTGGTGTGGAACGCCTTCTGCGACCAGTCGAAACGCGGATCCTGCTTGAGCAGGTCGTGGGAGAAGCGCAGATCGAGCTGGGTGTGGCGGGTCTCGTCGAGCATTCCGAAGACCCCGAGATTACGCCAGCGCGGGGTCGGCGCGAACCGGCAGAATCGGCTCTGCATGGTCACCGCCATGTGCTCGACCATGCACGTGGTGCCCATGTGCAGATGCGACGCCGCGACGTGCGCGGGATCGAGCTTTTCGTAGATGCCGGCGCGCACCAGGGCGCTGCTGACGGCCTTGACACCCGACTCCTTCTCCCGCTGGATCCGGACGTAGTCGCGGTACGACACCCGGAAGGGTTCGTCCCACTGGTCCCAGGCCTCCTTCGGTACGTCTCCCGTACCGCTCCAACTCGTGGGGAACGCCACCGCCGGATCGACGTAGCTCAGTTCCCAGTCGAGGTCTCGCGAGGTGTCGTACCAATCGTCCCGGTTCAGTAACATGTCGTGCGCCTTCCATTGTGACGGTATGGGCGGTGGTCTTCTGGATGGTTCGGATCCGCGGTCATCGTTTGACCCGCAGCACTCGGTAGTTGGTGTACTCGAGGACACCGTGGATGGACTGTTCGACACCGAGGCCGGACTGCTTGACTCCTCCGAACGGCACATCGGAGGAGAGCATCGGGTGCTGGTTGACCCAGACCGTGCCCGCGTCGACCCGTTCGGCGACCTCGGTGGCGCGCTGTTCGTCGGAGGACCACACCGAGGCGCCGAGCGCGAGGTCGGAGTCGTTGGCCCGTGCGATCACATCGTCGATGTCGGTGTAGGTCAGGATCGGCAGGACCGGGCCGAACTGTTCCTCGCGGACCAGCGGCACGCTGTCGTCGACCCCACGCACCAAGGTGACCGGGTGGAAGTAGCCGGGCCCCTCGGGCACCTCGCCGCGGAAGTACACGTCCGCGCCGCGGTTGACCGCATCATCGACGTAGCCACGCACCTTGGCGAACTGGGCGGCGTTCTGGACCGGGCCCATGTCGATTCCGTCGTCGAGCCCGTTGCCCACCTTCACGTCCTTGGCGACCTCGGCGAGTGCCTCTTCGATCGCGGGGGCGAGGTGCTCGGGCACGTAGAGGCGCTTGAGGCCCGCGCAGACCTGACCGCAGTTCGACAGGGCGCCCCAATACAGATCCGCCGCGATCGAGGCCACGTCGACGTCGTCGAGGACGATGCCGGGATCGTTACCGCCGAGTTCGAGGGTCAGCCGCTTGAGGGTCGGGCCGGCGCCCGCCATGATCGACTTCCCCGCACGTTCGGACCCGGTGAAGGTGATCTTGTCGATCCCGGTGTGAGCGGTCATTGCCCGGCCGAGATCGTCGCCGCCGCTGAGCACCTGGAGAACACCCGGGGGGAGGATCTGTTGCGCGAGCTCACCCAGGCGCAGGGTGGCCACCGGAGTCAGCGGTGAGGGTTTGACGATGATCGGATTGCCGGTGACCAGGGCCGGGCCGATCTTCCACAACGCCAGCAGGAGCGGGTAGTTCCAGGCGGTGATGCCTCCGACGACACCGACCGGCGCGCGATGCACCTCGATCAGCTCGTCATCGTCGTCCCGGATGACCTCGACGGGAAGGTCCCAGCTCGCGTACCGGGCGAGGCCACGAAGCCCCGACTCGATCTCGCCGGCGGCCTTGGCCAACGGCTTTCCCTGTTCGAGGGTCACCAGACGGGCGAGTTCGTCGATGTTGGCACGGACGTGGTCGACGAGTTCGAGGACGATGCTCTGCCGAGTGGTCAGGTCCTTGCCCGACCAGTACCGCGCGGCGCGCCGGGCCGCGGCGACCGCGGTGTCGAGGTGCTCGGCCCCGGCATCGGGGACCTCCGCGAAGACCGACTCGGTGGCCGGATTGATCACCGGGATCACCGCTGCGGTGGTTGTGATCTGTCCGTCGATGGTCAGCCCAGGGGTGATGTGGGGCAAAGAATCTGCGGTGATACTCATGCTTGACTTCCTTCCGGGCGGAAGAGGGTCTTGAACTGTTCCGCGCTGTAGACGTGGTTTCGGGCCTTCTCCTCGCGCGGGTCGGAGATGCGGACCTTGGCGGCGGGTCGGGCAGAGATGCGGTCGGCCCACGCTTTGACGTTGGGGTAGTCGGCGACATCGACTCCGTGCCCGGCGGCCACCCGAGTCCAGGGGAAGGTCGCGATGTCCGCGATCGAGTACTCGCCGGCGAGGTAGTCGCGATCGGCGAGCCGGTCATCGAGGACGCGGTAGAGGCGTGCCACCTCGCCCGCGTAACGCTTTCGGGCGTACGGGTTGTCGATTCCCTGCTTGGGGGCGTGCGAGACGAAGTGGGCGGCTTGTCCTGCCATCGGTCCCTGGTTGGCGACCTGCCAGAACAGCCAGCACAGCACCTCCTGGCGGGCGATCGGATCCTCCGGGAGCAGGCGCCCGGTCTTCTCCGCCAGGTAGAGCAGGATGGCACCGGATTCGAAGATCGCCAAGCGCCGGCCACCGGGGCCATCGTGGTCCACGATGGCCGGCACTTTGCTGTTCGGATTGATCTCGACGTACTCCGATTCGAACTGATCGCCCTCACTGATGTCGGTCCAGACGATCTGGTAGTCAAGTCCCAGTTCCTCCAGTGCGATGAGCACCTTCCGCACATTGGGGCTGGTGTAGTAGTAGAGATCAATCATCGAACGATGCTCCAAGAGAGTCGATTACCGGCGGTCAGATGTCGTACTGCTTGCGGATGCGGTCCATGTAGTCCACGAGGTTGGCCTTGGACTGGACGTATCCGGTTCCGAGCCACTGCTGCGGCTGATCGGCGACGTGCCGCAGCGTCGAATACACCGAGGCATCGATCGAGTGCAGCTTGTCGCCGAGGAAGAAGGGCTTGTCGCCCAGGAAGTCGGACAGGGCATCGATGTCGGCCCGGAAGAACTGATCGACGACCTCCGCGCTGCGCCGGCCCATGCCCTGGCCATCGAACTCGGCGAGGATCCGGCCCCGGAATGCGTCCAGGCCTTCGCGGATCTCCGGGGTCACCTCGGCGCCCTGAACGATGAACGGGATGTAGGTTTCCCACCCGCTGTCCTCACGCCAGCGCGGCTGGATGATGCCGCTCCAGTACAGGTGCTCCTCGATCAGCCGGTTGAAGGCGAGTCCGAGAGCAAGCTCCTGCTTGCTCAGATCCGCATCGAGCTTGTCACCGTACTTGTTCTTCAGGTAGGCGATGATCGTGTTGGAGTCGCCGACCTTCGTTCCGTCGCTGTCGACGATGTACGGAAGCTTGCCGTGGGGCGAGTCCTGGTCGAGCGTCGCCAGGTCCTGCGTCTTGTGCTCGAACTCGACACCCGTGAACGTCAGGTAGTTCACTACCTTCGTGACGTACGGGCTGATGTCCGGGATCCCCCAGGCGGGAACATATCCGTAAACGGTGATCATCGTGTGTGTCGTCCTTCGGTCTCGATGGGATGGATATTCACTGGCAACCAGGGTGCGATCGGTTGCTCACCACTGCAGGAAGGTTCCGTCCGAATGCTGGAACCGGCCCGAGTTCTCGGGTGTGAGGTTGTCGATGTTCTTGATCAGCCCGGCGGCGGCCTGTTCCGGGGTGATGTAGGTGTGCTCGCCGGGGAAATCCTTCGTCAGATCGGTGGCAACCATCCCCGGATGGAGCATCAGCACGCTGATCCCGTTCTTGGACAGGTCGTGGTGCAGGTTCAGTCCGGCCATGTTGGCGGCGGCCTTGGAGATCCGGTAGCTGTACATCCCGCCGGAGGTGTTGTCTCCGAGGGATCCCACCCGGCTGGTGACGATGCCGACCTTTCCGCCCTCGTTGAGCAACGGGCGCAGTGCCTCGATCGTGCGCAGCGGTCCGAGGGTGTTGATCTCGATCTGTTTGCGGACCAGGTCGTAGTCGATCGCGCCCAGTTCGTCGAGCCACATGACCCCGGCAACATGGATCAGGGCGTCCAGTTCGGTACCCGCTTCCGCGAGCCGTGATGCGAGTGCCTCGACCGATTCCTGCGATGTGACATCGACGTTCGGCTCGACGGTGATGCCGTCATTGGTGAGATCGGCACCGGCGAACAGGCAGGCCGCGATGACGTTGTCGCCGCGCTCGTGCAACTGGCGGACGATCGAATGTGCGATGCCCTTGTCGGCACCGACGACCAATACAGTGGACACTGTCCAGCACTTCCTTTCAGGCCAGGACGCCGGCGGTGGCGTCCTGTTCGGTTCCGATGACCTTTTCCGCAGCGAGCGAGGCGATTTCGTCGTTGCTGTAGCCGATCTCCGCGAGGATCTCGGTGTTGTGCTGGCCGAGCAGGGGCGCACCCCTCGGCGCATCCGGGACTGTTCCCAGGAACCGGGCGGCCACCCGCGCCTGCCGCAGACGCCCGGCTACGGGGTGCTCGGATTCGACGATGATCTCGGAGGCCTTGACCTGCGGGTGTTCGATGACCTCGGAGCGCTTGAGGATGGGCGCGGCGGGTACGTCGAACTCGTCGAGCAGTGCCAACCACTCGGCGGAGGTCTTGTCGAGCAGCACCGATTGGATCAGTTCCAGACGCTCATTGATGTGCGCCGACCGACCCACCGGTGTGGAGAACCGCTCGTCCTCGATCCACTCGGGGTGACCGAGCGCTTTGCACATGCTCTGCCACTCGCCGTTGCTGTTCGTGGCGACGGTGATGTAGCCGTCCGCGGTCTGGTAGATCAAGTCGATGAAGCTGCCGCCCTTCGCCAGCGGCACGGGCTGGTCCGGGAAGGTGTAGGCGCCCATGTCCGATGCCCACAGGAACGAGAGCACCGCCTCGAGCATCGACAGCCGAATGTGCTGCCCCTCGCCGGTGCGTTCGCGTGCGAACAGAGCGGCCGAAAGTGCTTGGGAGGCAACAATGGCGCTGAGTTTGTCGGGAAGAATCGTGCGGATCAGGCGGGGGCGCTCCTCGTCGGACCCCGCCTGGACGGTGGTCAGGCCGGTCAGGGCCTGGATCAGCGAATCGTAGACCCGCTGGCCGGAGGCGGGGCCGCGTTCGCCGAATCCGCTCATGGAGAGGTAGATGAGTTTCGAGTTCAGTGGGGCAAGGTCGTCGTAGCCGATGCCGAGGCGCTCGACGACGCCCGGCCGGAAGTTCTGTACGACGACGTCGGCGGTGGCGACCAGCTTCTTCAGCACCGCAACGCCCTCCGGCGTCTTCAGGTCGAGGGTCAGCGACCGCTTCGACCTGTTGACGTTGACGAACATGGCCGACATGTCGCCGGAGCGGTTGGGCAGCGAGCGTACGTGATCGCCTTTGCCGGGCACCTCAACCTTGATGACGTCCGCGCCCTGGTCGCCGAGGATGTCCGTGGCCCAGGGGCCCGACATCATCGAGCACAGGTCGACGATCTTGATTCCGGTCATTGGGCCGCTCATGAATAGCGCCTTTCGCCTGGTAGAAGACAGTTTTGCGAGGTGTCGATCGACACAAACTGGGGCTTGTTGTGACGTGCTTCACTCCATACTATGGAGATATCTCTTGCTCGTCAATTGTTTCGCCGTGAAATGTTTCGTGGCTATAGTACCGACGACGAAAGGACCAGGTGACATGACCTGTTCTCGCCCTACCCTGACAACTCAGAGGGCATACGAGGTCGCCCGCGAGGCCTTCGAACCCTGTGGGGTGGACCTCGTCGGAGTCGAGGTCGAGTGGCCAGTACACAAGCGCGGCAGCCTCTCTCGCCCGAACTTCGCCGATTTCCTGCCCATCATGAACCGCCCGCTGCCGAACGGCAGCCGCATCACGATCGAGCCGGGCGGGCAGATCGAACTGTCCGGTCCGCCGCTCGAATCCGGGCCGGCCACCCTGCGCGCAATCGACGAAGACACCGCGATTCTTCACCATCGGCTCAGGGCGCACGGCCTGATCCCGACCGACCTCGCCGTCGACGACCGCCGACCCCCGCACCGGATACTCGACCTTCCCCGATACCGGGCGATGGAAAGCTTCTACGCGCACCGCGGCAGGGAGGGGACCTGGATGATGACGAACACCGCATCGGTGCAGGTCAACATCAGTCATCATCCCGACGGCCGAAACGTGCGCTGGGTCATGGCGAACAAGATCGGCCCGTTGCTCATCGCAGCCTTCGCGAACTCTCCCGGGATCGGACCGGACGGAACCCGCTGGCAATCGCTTCGGCAAGCGATCTGGGGCGGCATCGACCCGAGCCGGACGGCACCGGTCCCGCTCAGCGACCGAGCCGAAATCGACTGGGCAAGATATGCTCTCGCAGCCGATGTGTTCTTCATCCGCGGCGGCGAGCTGGGCACGAGCGTCCCGCCGGGTCTGACCTTCGCCGACTGGATGACCATTGGGCACCCGGCGGGCTGGCCGAGCGAGGACGACCTTCGCTACCACCTGACGACACTCTTTCCCCCGATTCGCCCCCGTGGCTGGCTCGAATTCCGGATGATCGATGCGTTGGAGCCCCTATGCCGCTCCGCCGCGGTCCTGGTCGTCGCGACAGCAATGGACCGACGGGTCTGCGCGGAATTGGTCGACCTGCTCCCGGATACTCGGGACCTCTGGGTCACGGCCGCTCGTGACGGACTCAACCACCCGGTACTCCGGGACGCCGCAAAGCTCCTGCTCGGCGCGGTCGAGCTGCACCTACGCAGACACCCAACCCACTCTTCCGCCGCCGGGACAGTGGCGGCCTACATCGACCGCTACACCAAACATGGACTGGCCCCCGCGCACCTGCGCGGGGACATCGAAACCGACGCGTTCGCACGCCTCGACGATGCGGTCGTGGCGGCGCCGTGACCGATGCCTGCTGACTCGCCCGGGCAATGCCGCCCGGAGACCAATGTGACCCCGCACGATGCCACCTTCGCCCGGACTCCCACGCACGTCGACCAGATCGCAGAGGACTACCTGATCGCGTGCTGCGAACTCGATCCGGTGGACGCAACCCGCATCGGGGTGCGCGGCTTCGACGACCAGGTGACCGACTACTCACCCGACGGCATCGCCGACCGGGTACGCACCGCACGCGCGACCCGGCGGAGCCTGGAGGCGGCCGCGCCGGCGGACCCCATCGATACGGTCACCATCGCCGCCATGGTCGAGCGAATCGACTCGTTTCTCGCGCTCGCCGACGCGGACCTCCTCGTCGGCGAACTCAACGTGATCAGCTCACCCCTACAGAGCCTGCGTCGTGTCTTCGACCTGCAGCCCACAGAAACCGGCGACGACTGGCGGACCGTGGTGTCACGGCTATCGCACGTTCCTCGATCACTCGCCAGCTACACCGAGGGCCTGCGCGCGCGGCAGCGAACGGCACATCCCCACCCGATCCGTCAGATCGAATGCGGGATCGACCATGCCCGCATGTCTGCCGCCGCATTCGACACCCTGGTGCGCCGGGGACCGGCCGACGACTCAGCCCTGGGACGCGACCTCGCCAGGGCCGCCCACGCGGCGTCCCGGTCCTATCTCGCCCTGGCCGACATCCTCGAATCCGAATTCGCCCCGCACGCAGCGACCACGGACAGTGTCGGCAGGGAGGTCTACCGACTGAAGTCACGAAGCTTCCTCGGGACGAGCATCGACCTCGACGAAACCTACGCATGGGGGAGAGAAACCCTGAACTCCATCGTGGCCGAGCAGCAACGCACAGCTGATGCCCTTGCTCCCGGGGCCAGCGTACGCGGGGCGCTCGAGCTGCTGGACGCGAACCCGCGGTACACGCTGCACGGCACCGACGCCCTCCAGCGGTGGATGCAAGACCTCTCGGATCAGACCCTGGCCGAGCTGAAGGATTCGTACTTCACGATCCCGCGTGAGATCGAGCGACTCGAATGCCGCATCGCCCCGACCCGCACCGGTGGAATCTATTACACCGGACCGGACGAAGACCTCACCCGGCCCGGGCGCATGTGGTGGTCGGTCCCCGCAGGAGTCGACCGCTTCCACACCTGGCACGAAACGTCCCGCGTGTTCCATGAAGGGGTCCCGGGCCATCACCTGCAGGTCGGCACCGCAATGGCGCGAAGGTACGAGCTCAACCGATGGCGGCGCCTGGCCAACTTCACCCCCGGCCACGGTGAGGGCTGGGCGCTGTACGCCGAGACTCTGGCCGCCGACCTCGGTCTGCTGGACGACCCGGCAGACCTACTGGGAATGCTCCAGTCGCAGCGTCTGCGCGCCGCCCGGGTGGTGATCGATATCGGCCTGCACTGCGCGCTGCCTGCCCCGAGTTCCCTGGGCGGAGGCCTCTGGGATCCCGGCAAGGCGTGGGTGTTTCTGGCCGAGCATTGCGTTCTGGACGAGATCAGTCGACGCCACGAACACGACCGCTACCTGGGATGGGCCGGCCAAGCGCCGTCCTACGCAGTCGGTCAGCGACTGTGGCAGCAGCTGCGCGACGACTACCTCCAGCGCAACCCTGAAGCGGATCTACGGCAATTTCACGACCGAACACTGGCAGTCGGCAGCGTAGGGATGGACGTACTGCGCCGAACCGTGCTCGGCGTCGACCCCGCCGGCGCGACTCAATCGGTCTCCAGCCCGTCCTCGGGATCTTCGAACTGAGCCAGGAGGAGCTTGAGCAGCCGGCGAAGATCGGCCTGGTCGTCGCCGTCCAGGGCGTCCAGGAGCCGTGACTCGTGATCCATCAGGTCGGAGACGACCTCGTCGACGAGTTGCACGCCCTTCTTCGTCAACTGCACGTCGACACGGCGCCGATCCTTCGGGTGGAAGCTCCGCTTGATCAGGCCGCTGCGCTCGAGTTTGTCCAGCCGGTTCGAGATCCCCCCGGGAGTGATCAGCGCCGCCTCGGAGAGGCGACCGGCCGTCATCCGGTACGGCTTTCCGGCGCGCCGGAGCATCGCGAGGACGTCGAGTGTCACCCGGTCGGTTCCGAGCTCGGTCAGCCGTTCGACACGTTCTCGCTCCAAATACCGCGCAATCCGCCAGATTCTGGTCACGATTCCCACCGAACTGACGTCCATGTCCGGGCGTTCACGCGCCCACGCCTGCTCGACGCGATCGACGCCGTCCTCGCCGATCGCGTCCGAACCCGCGTCGGAAATCTCAGCAGTCATCTGATCCTCGCAGCCGCATGGATGAAGTCTACGATGAGAAAGAAGTTCACGGCTAAGAATTATATGTGCGCAAGAATTGTTTTGCTCTAAGCTACTGCCGCGCGTGTCCGGGAGCCCGTCGGTGACATCCATGACTCGGGCGGTGCGACGGGTTCGTCGGCGCGCCTGCCGCACAGATGCGCCCGGGCCGTCGCTATGCCCCGACTGAAGGGGTCTCGCTCGGAACCAGCGTCAACGGTCGCCGGCCGGCCCGAACCCGCTCGAGCAACGTCACGATTGCCTCGGACACAACAGGCCCACACTCGAGGATCACCATGTGCCCCGCGTCCGGAACGCAGACCAGTTCCGACAGCGGTAGCCGGTCCGCGATGTTCTGCGAATGTGCATACGGCGTCATCACATCCCGCGCCCCACACAGCACCATCGTCGGAATCTCTGCGAGCGCCTGCACACCCGCCGATTCGTCCAGGCCCGCGAAGGCGGGGAGGAACCCGAGGACGGTTTCTGACGCGGTGTCGTTGATCAACGCGTTGGCGCACGCAACCAGTCGCGGGTGGACCGGGGCCGGGCCGTACGCCGCCTGCCGGATCACGTGTTCGCACACCTTGCCGGTGACGGCGCGCCCGGCACCCATGATCCACGGCGCGTGCCGGGCAACGGACGTCGCCGCGAGCACCAGCGGATTGCCCAGGCTGCGAGCGATGCCGGAACCGGTGAGTTCACACGCGGCGGTCGCGATCAGGCCGGCGGCGACCACGGGGAAGCCGATTTTTTCGGGGTGCTGACGTGCCCAGCTGAGGATGCTCATTCCGCCCATGGAGTGGCCGACCAGGGCAATCGGCGCGGTGCTCCCGATAGTGCGAATGACGGCATCGAGATCCTTGCCGAGTTGGTCGATCGTCATTGTGTCGGGCGCGGCGGATCCGGACTCGCCATGGCCGCGCTGGTCGTAGAAGACCAGGCGCACCTCTGGCCCGAAGGTGCTCTGCAGGAAGGCGCGTTGCAGGTCCCACGATTGCATGCTCAGACAGTGACCGTGCGCAAAGATTACGGTCAATGGTGCAGTTTCGGGGCCGTACTCGCGGGTAACGAGCGGTGTTCCGTCATCGGCCGCGATGGTCGATCGCCGTTCCCGACACATTGCGGGTTCGAATGTCGTACTCACTGAACTGTCCGATCCTCCGTGCGGCCAACCCCACTGGTCTGCCGCTTCGTAACCTGACATATTCAGTATCGTCCTGAATATTTCACGAGTCAATAATTTTGTTCGCTTAGTATTCATCTGTGAATAGAGTGAAGTGTGAATCAAATGAGAACGGCGGCCGAGCCGAAAGACCCGACATTCCAGGGGAGCGTCCGCCCTGTCCGCCCTCCCGCACCCAATCGGATACGAGAGGGTGGGACGGCGAACACTGCTCTGGCCCAGCGGCAAGCGGCGTGGACGAGGACGGCCCCGAACGCGGGCGCTGTCTCGGAGCCGTTCATCCCACGTTCTCTTCTGCTGTCGGAGAAGGGCGACGCCGCTCAGCGCCGGGCACTTGTCGCGGCGTCTGCTCTAACGCGGCGCCATGCGGAGAGCGCCGTCCATGCGGAGCGTCTCACCGTTGAGGTAGTCGTGTTCGACGATCATCTGAACGAGCTGCGCGTACTCGGCCGGCTGAGCCAGCCGCGACGGAAACGGGACACCGGCCTCGAGGCCGGCACGGTACTCCTCGGTGACACCGGCAAGCATCGGCGTGTCCACGATGCCGGGTGCGATGGTGTTGACGCGAATGCCGAACTGCGCGAGGTCACGGGCCGCGGGAACGGTCATACCGTGCACACCACCCTTGGACGCGGAGTACGCGATCTGACCGATCTGCCCCTCGAACGCGGCAACCGAGGCGGTGTTGATCACGACACCGCGCTGCCCGGACTCGTCGACGGTGTCCGTCTTGGCGATCGCGTCCGCGGCCAGTCGCATCACGTTGAACGTGCCGAGCAGGTTGACCGTGATGACGGTGCGGAACAGTTCGAGGTCGTGCGGCCCCTTCTTCGACAGGATGCGGCTCGCCCAGCCGACACCGGCACAGTTGACGACGATCCGCAGCGGCAGACCCGACTCGACGATCTTCTCGACGGCGTCCTGGACCTCGTCACCACTGGTGACGTCGGTGGCAAGGAGGGTGACCCCGCCGGGGACGTTGTCGCCGGCACGCTCTATGGACTGCTGAAGGTCGAGGCCGAACACGGTGGTGCCCGCCTCGGCGAGACGCTTGGCGGTGGCGGCACCGAGGCCCGACGCCGCTCCGGTAACCAGTGCGGCGGTTCCCTGAATTTCCACTGTACGAACCTTTCTGAAATTGCCGATATGGCAGACGTTTTTACTTCGGGGCTCGAATGATCAGCGCATCGCCCTGGCCGCCGCCACCGCACAGGGCGGCCGCGCCGACACCGCCACCGCGGCGTTGCAGCTCGAGCGCCAGATGCAGCGTGATTCGCGCCCCGGACATACCCAGAGGATGGCCCAGTGCGATCGCTCCACCGTTGACGTTGACCCGTGTCGGATCCAGTCCGAGCTCGCGAGTCGAGGCGATCCCAACCGCTGCGAAGGCCTCGTTGATTTCCACCAGGTCCAGATCCTGTGGATGGATGCCTTCCCGCCAGCAGGCTTTGGCGATCGCCCGTGCGGGCTGCGACTGCAAGGTCGAGTCCGGACCGGCTACCACTCCGTGCGCCCCGATCTCGGCGATCCAGGACAACCCGAGATCCTCGGCCTTCTTCCGGCTCATCACCACCACCGCTGCCGCACCGTCGGAAATCGGCGATGCCGATCCCGCGGTGACGGTCCCGTCCCGGCTGAAGACCGGTCGCAGCCTCGCCAGCGACTCCACTGTGGTGTCTGCGCGGATCCCCTCGTCGAATACCATCGGGCTGCCGCGACGTTCTGGAACCGACACCGGCACCACCTCGTCGTCGAACACTCCGTCCTTCCACGCCCGTGCCGCCTTCTGATGCGACGCCGCCGCGAACGTGTCCTGCTCGGACCGGGTAATTCCCTGACCGACCTCCCGGTTCTTGGTCTCGGCCAGGGCCCCCATCGACTGATTGGTGAAAGCATCGTGCAGTCCGTCGAACGCCATGGAATCGCGCAAGGCAATATCGCCGTACTTGACGCCTTCCCGCGACTTTTCCAGCAGATGTGGCACCCGGGACATGGACTCTTGCCCACCGGCGACGATCACCTCGAACTCCCCGGCGCGGATCAACTGATCCGCCAACGCGATCGCATCGATGCCTGACAGGCACACCTTGTTGATCGTCAGCGCAGGCACGTCCATCGGGATCCCGGCCGCGACCGCCGCCTGCCGGGCCGGGATCTGTCCCGCGCCAGCCGTCAGTACCTGACCCATGATCACGTACTCCACCAGCGCGGGGGCGATGCCCGCCTTCCCCAATGCTCCTCGAATCGCGATTCCACCGAGATCCGCACCCGACACATCCTGCAAAGACCCCATAAACCGGCCCATGGGGGTCCGGGCACCGGAAACAATCACGGAAGTCGCCATCAGCTGTCCTAACTTGCCCGCCAGCGCCCGACCACAGGCGGGCGCCATCGAGCACTCGGGGGAAACGATCGTGAAGTGCAATGCCTCCCCGGTGGGAGGATGCGCAACATCGGTAGATCCTGAACGAGACTTGCCATCGAGGCAAGTGCCCTTCGGCGCGAACCGATAGCCGGAGTCCGCACCCGTCATGAGACGAACGAATTGATGTAAACTATTGCACTGCAGCATGATTAGGCGTGTCGTGCCTGGTTCTTCTCTGCGGGAACTCGGGGGCGAGGGCATCGAAACCCTTTGATGTCGGAAAATTTTGCAGAGATCGGTAATTGACGACTAAGAAATTGAGCCCATACGGTTGACGAGTGTGATGGACGCCACTGGTCCGAATCGTCGGGGGCGATTCGGGCCAGTGTTCCGAGCCGGTCTTCCAGGAAGTGTGTGGCCATGTGCAGTCGTCGACCTGCGCGAACTGCGTCCGACATCTCGAGGTCGCCCCCCACTCAGTGCGGGCGTGGTCGGGCGCGGCAAATGTGGGGTGTAGGTGGCGGCGGGCCTCACCTGACGAGCGGCCTCATGAGGTCAAGGGATGTCGGCGAGATCGGCGGATTTTGGGCCCGACGCAGGCGCGGGCCCCCTACCGGACTGTCTTGTGCCGTTGCTGGAACTTCCCTCGGCGCAACCCCAAAACTGTCGAAATACCCTCGGATTCGGACTGGTTGGCTGTGCAGTTGGCGGCACTGCAGGAACAGGCTAAACTTTCGGTACATAACTACTTAGTGGTGAATAGTTTCGATCGGATTAATTGCAGAGACAATGACGGGGTATCACATGAGTATCGAGGTGCCATCGGTCCGCCACGTCGCCGGCGACGACGGTGTCGATCGTGTCGAACAGGCATGGGTCCGTGAACGGCCGGACATCGACGTGAGCTCAGTGGGGATCGTATCGAGGATCTGGCGCATCGCCCGCTATTTGGAGCGTGAACGCAGCCAACGTCTAGCCGAGCTCGGAACCGACCATGCGACACTCGAGGTTCTCGCGGTGTTGCGACGCTCCGGAAAACCGTATCGGATGACGGCCGGGCAACTCACCGAGGCCGCGCTGATCACCCCTGGTGGGATCTCGAACCGACTGGACAGGCTCGAGCGCGGGGGCCTGCTAAAGCGGAGCTTCCATCCGAAGGATCGTCGCCGAGTCGACGTGCAATTGACCAGGAAGGGAGTCCAACTCGTCGACGACGTCGTCTCCGACCTCATGGATCATGAGTCACGACTCCTGACGCTGATCGGCACCGCCGATCACGCCGAGCTCCGCAGGCTCCTCAAGCTCCTCCTTGCACAGTTCGAGGATCCAGGAAATGACTGACCAAGGCCCGGAGTTGGTGGGAGCGCCAATCGACGCATCGCCGGTGTTGTCCGGTGGAGGCAGTCGTCGCTGCCGCCGTGTAGCTGAACTTGCAGGCTGACGTCTCGCGGACCGTCCCAGCCTCCGGTAGGGGCGCCGCACCTGTATCCACGTAGACCAAATGCGGACCGCTGGAATCGTCGATCCGGCCCGACTTCCGACCTCGATCCCACGCCTGTCAGCGGTCGAACCGCATCTCAACCTGCGTTTTCTGTGGCCACAGGGTATCCGGTCGGAGTTCGGTGACATCACGGGCTGCTGTGCCATGCACCTCTCCCAACCAGTAGATCGTCGTGGGTGGTCCCGTCATTCTCGGCTCGGCGGACCCGTGCGATTCGAAAACACCGTAAACAGCAATTTCGCAACCGATCGACTCCGCATCGGGCCAATCACTACCAGTGATCCCGATGTACGTATTCTGGCAAAGCCCGTAGAAGGCGTCGCAACCCTCTCTGCGGTAGACGATGTACAGCCACCGTCCATCCAGCCACGTCGCGACTATTCGTGTAGGCCAGGTGCCGCCGGAGCCTTGCCGAAGCTTCTGTTCCACAGCAGCTCGAACCGCTTCGGGCCACCCAGGATCATTTCGGGTTGTAGGCACACTAGCCTCCAGTCCGGATCATGGGCGATGCCGGTCCCAGTATGTTGACTTGCCAAGTATGTTCTGGGCTAACCAGATTGTGGTCCCAGATCGCCGATTTCAGATGATTCACGTCAGGTGAAAGCGATACTGCCTTGACGTACGGCACGTCTCCATCGCCTGCAGGTTCGACCCGGAATTATGCGTGGGAGGTACGTCTGAGAAAGCGTGCGTGTGCCCGATTGATCCGAATTCGGTCGTGCTCGGTCAAATGCGTTTGGGCCGTGAAGAGATTCCTGCCTCCGTGGTGATCATCGTGGCGATCAGCGCGGCAGTGAGGAGGCTCTTCGCGGTGAATCTCGTTTCGGGCCCGACGCTTCTCAGCAACTAAGCAGCTAGATCACAGGAGCATCACCAGTCACAGTTGTCGCTTTTTTAGCAAACGGGGACGGATGATACGGAGGGCCTGGTGGGCATGGTGATGCAGGGGAGTGGATAGGGTGCTTCTGAAATGAAGAACCCCCACGGCCTAGCTGCCGTGGGGGGAACTCCATGTGTTTACGAGGGACCTTGTCCTCGTATCTGGAATCTATGGTAGCGGAGGGCTGGACGGATGCCAAAGCACGCGACGATTCTCGCGGTCAACAAGTATCTGCATCCGGTCCGTCTGGCCACCTATACCTCGCGGTGCGGCAATGACCCGTATCTGGCGTTGGAGCTGTACAGGTGGAACCTGCAGCTGTCGGCGGCGTTCCAGCAGGTCCTCGCGGTGACCGAGGTGGCACTGCGTAACTCCATCGACGAACAGTTGCGCATGTGGAACGCTGGCCAGCCGCGCCGCAGCCCGCCGGGCGGTACTCACGGCCAGGATTGGCTCCTCGATCCGGCTCGTCCTCTCAACTCGTTGACCCGGGGCTCGCGGAGGACGGCAACGAACCATGCCACGGCAGCCGACGGCACCCGGGATGCCACGCACCCGCGGAAGGGGGCGCCGGTCACGCACGACGACATCCTCGCGCAGATCACCTTCGGTGTGTGGCCGAAACTGCTTCCCGCGAAGACCACTACCGACACCAGCTACCGCGCCCGGCGGATCCTGTGGCAGCAGGCGCTGCATCACGCCTTCCCACACAACACAAATGACCCCAACGGATACATCGTCGCCGACCGGGCCGCTCGTCTGCATGGCCTGCGTAACCGCGTCTCGCACATGGAGCCCCTGCTCGGAGTGAACATCACCGCCCGACACAACGACGCGCTCCGCCTCCTCGCCGCGATCAGCCCCGAGGTCCGGGACTGGTGCGCAGGCATGAGCACGGTCATCGAGATCCGGCGGAAGTGCCCCATCGAGCTCTGACCAGCTCGTGCAGCCATGAGCGCGGCGGGGCTACCTGCCGCCGAGCCGTCCCCTCTCGACCATTCGTCGCGGCCGACCCGGGAGCGAAGGCGGGGATGGACGTATCGCAGCCACTCCGAGCCTCGGTTGTCTGGCGCGGGCGGCCGCGGGATCGGATCCGAGTCCGGCGTTCGCTGTCGGTCGGACCGGTTATCGTTCTCCAGGCCGGGCAAACGCCAGGCGAACCAGCCGGCCGTCGCCGGTGAAGGAGGAGCAGTGGCAAACAATGAGTTGCCGGATCGCGGTGCGGTGTTCTGGCCTGTGGGCACCGGGGACAGCAGCACGATCGTGCTCGACGACGAGATCGTCATGCAGGTCGACCTGCACGCCCTTGCAATGGCACAGGATGACGACACCCCGCACGTACCGGTAGTCGACCGGCTCGTCGAGGCGCTACCCGTCGTCGACGGCGTCCCCTACCTTGCAGTGTTCGCGCTGACCCACGCCGACATGGACCACTGCCTCGGATTCGAAGACTTGCTCTCACGTGTCCGCATTGGTGAACTCTGGGCAACGCCGAGGATGTGGCGGGAGTTCGCCGACAAGGACGCTCCGAACCCGTGCCCCGACGCGAAGGCGTTCCAGGAAGAGTCCGAGCGTCGGGTCGCGGCCACGAAAAAGGCCATCGGCGCCGGTAAGGAACCAGACAGCGGGGACCGGATCCTCGTCATCGGTTACGACACCGACCACGACTCGCATGCTTACTCCGAGCTGCCGGACAAATACCTGTCCTGGCCAGGGGAGTCGGTGAGCACCCTCGACGAGCACGACTGCTCCGACCGATTCGAGGCGTTCTTCCATGCCCCGTTCGTCGACGACTGCGCTGCCGAACGGAACGAGACGTCGCTGGCGATGCAGATCACCCTCACCGACGAGAGCGGGGTCGACGGGAAGATGTTGCTGTTCGGTGACCTCGCCCACGACACGATCATGAAGATCTTCAATTACAGCACCGCCAAGGGGCGTTCGGAGCGGCTGGAGTGGGATCTGTTGCTCGCGCCACACCACTGTTCGAAGAAGGTCATGTACATCTCGGTCGACGGCGAGGATGTCCTGCAGGAGGATGTGCTGGACAACTTTTCCGCCAACGCCCGTCACGACGACGTCGTGATCGTCAGCAGCAGCGACACCTTCCGTCCCAAGGACGAACCGGGGATGAACCCGCCGCACCGGAAGGCACGAGACCGGTACCAGGAGATCGCCGAGCTCATCTGCACGATGTCGTGGGGTGATGAGAAGGCGCCGTCCCCGGTGGTCTTCGGCGTGGACGCCTCCGGCGCGCGCATCGTGCGCGAGTCGGTGTCTGCCCTCGCTGCCAGTGCCGGATTCGCCAAGTCCGCCACGCTCCCGAGCCGTCGTCGGCTGGCGGCGGTGACGTCCGCGGCTGTCGCCGTCGCGCGGGAGCTGCCGTCTGCAGCCGCCGCGGAATCGCAGCTGACCGGACCTGAACTTGTCCAGGAGGCGATCGCTGCTGACCGCGGCGGTGCCAGCGTCCCCGATGTGCCGGTCGGGTTCGGCCGTTGAGCGACCTGGCGGCGACACAGCTCACAGAGCTGGCTGAGGCCAGTGGCGGCGCCATCGAAGTTCTGGCGACTGTGGAGGCCGGCGATTCGACCACCTTCACGGTCTCGCTCGATACCCACGGGATTCGTACCGCCAACGGTGGTATCCGGGTGCGGGACCGTGAGCGGTTCGAATTCGTCGTCCCCGACACCTTCCCCTACAAACCCCCGACCGTGCGGGTGCCCCACATCCGGTGGTCCGGCACCCCACACGTGAATTGGGGGTCGCATCTGTGTATCTATGCCGCTGTTTCGGTCGAATGGAACCCCGCCGACGGGATGCGCGGACTGATCGCGCGGCTGATGCTGTGGCTCGAGCGCGCCGCCGAGGGAACGCTCGATCCCGAAGGTCAACCGCTTCACCCACCCGTGGCGTATTCGAGTTACGACAACGGGTGGATCGTCATCCACCCCGATCTCGGTGTCCGCGTCCCGTGGGCGCCCGCAAGTGCGGAGCGCACCAGCACGCTCTACGCCTGGTGTCGACGCCACGGCAAGCGTATCGACGTCCTGGGATGGCTCACCCTCGGAGAGGCATGCAAGCGGGTACTCGCCGACGATCTCACCGCGGCGGACGCCGCCGGCCGACCGCACTTCGTGACCCCTGCGTTCCTGATCAGCGAAGAGTTGGGCTTCGAGTATCCGGACAAGGCCGCCGCTCTCGCTGATCACCTCGACCGTGCAGGCATCCCGAGGAACGAACTACTCGACGCAATCACTACCGCCGCGTTGCTCACGGCACAGGTTGCGATCCGAGCAGGATCGGAAGAGAAGGCGCCGGCCGCACTGATCCTCGGCACACCGTCGCGGCGTGTGGAAGGAACCACACGGCTCGCGCACCTGGTGGCATGGAAGTTCGATGAATTCGGCACCGACCTCACCGAACTGCTCGGGGAGGTGGAGATCGGATCCTCGGAACCGTTGAAGGGCAGAGTCGCCGAGCTCGCGAACAACTGGCTGGGGTTCGCCAAGACGACCTGGATGGTCATCTACGAAGATCGCCCCGAGGTCACTCGGCGCCGGGACACCAACACCGCGGCGACCTGGTTGCGTGGGAAAAGGGTGCTGGTACTCGGCTGTGGGGCGCTCGGCGCACCGATTGCCGAGCACTGTGTGCGAGCGGGCGTCGCCGAGCTCACCGTGGCGGACAAGGGCGGCGTCTCACCGGGCATTTTGGTCCGACAGCCCTACACCGACGCGGACATTGGCTACACCAAGTCGTCCATGCTGGCGAACCGGCTCAACGAGATCCGACGTGATCTCACCGTTCAATACAAGAGCGGCGACGTCGTGGCGAACTACTTGCGGGCGGACGCGGAGCCACCGGAATTCGACCTCGTCGTCGACGCCACCGCCGATGGCGGTGTCCGGGCAGCACTCGAACGTGCCCGTGCGAGCCGGCGCCACGAATGGCCACCGGTGATCACAGGGCTGTTCGGACACGATGCCTCCCGGGGCCTGATCACCGTGTCGATGCCCGGCGCCACCGGAGCCGGCCACGACATCCTCCGCCGCACTGCAATCGAGGCGTCCGGATCCATGACCGGAGCCTGGTCGGATGTAGCCGCAGACTTCTTCCCCGACCCACCACGGACAGAGATGTTCTTCCCGGAGCCGGGATGCTCGGCACCCACCTTCATCGGCTCGTCCGCGCAAGTGGTCGCGCTGGCATCGATGCTGCTGGTCGAGGCGTTGAGCATCCTCTCCGCCCCCGCATCCGCTGGCCGATACCCCATGACCGCTGCCGTTGTGCGGCTGCCCGGAGCGGGACGGAACACTGTTGACCGACTTGGTTGGCCCAACGACCAGGTCGTCACCGACGTCCACGCAGGAACAGAAGTCCGCATATCCCAACGTGCATTGACCGAGATACGAGCAGAGGTGCGGCGAGGCGCCCGCCTGCGCGGGGACCGAATCGAGACCGGTGGCATGCTGCTCGGATCCTTTGACGACGCCACCGGGACCCTCTCGGTCGATGTCGCGACTGGCCCAACCCCCGACAGCAGACTGTCGGCACTGCACTTCGACCACGGCACCAAGGGAAGCCAGGAAATCCTCGATCACCACCGCTCTAAGACCGCCAATCGGATCGGTTTCGCGGGAATGTGGCACACACACCCATTCGGACTTGCGCGCCCAAGCCGAACCGACGAGGCAGGCATGGCCTCCCTCGTGGCACCGGACGGCACCGGGCGACGAGCGCTCATGTTGATCCTCGGCGGAAACCAGGCAACCTGGCTCGACTGGCGTGATCAGGGAACCCCACCCGACTTCTACGCCCGCATCGTCCACCGCCTCGCTACCGGAGACGGCAATTCGTCGCCCCCACCGGCACCTCCAGAAGGAATGTACTTCCCAGGCGGTTACGGCATTCCGGTACCGACGCCGGCCGTCAACGCCCTTCGCCGATTGCTCGGACTTCACCGATGATCGCCACAGACCCGCGCATCGGACTGGCTCTCTCCGGGGGAGGGTTTCGAGCCACCGCCTTCGGCCTCGGATGCCTGCGTGCCCTCCACGACCGCGATCTCTTGCGTCACGTCCGCGTCGTGTCCGGGATCAGCGGCGGAAGCCTACTGGCGGCGATGTGGGCCTACGGGCCCGAGTCGTTCGACGAGTTCGACGACACCGTGACCAGCCTGCTGCGGCAAGGACTTCAGTTCGAGCTCGTCAAACGCGCCGCATCGCCTCGCAGTGTCATGCGAAGCATCGGAAGCACTACACGCTCCCTCGCGCTACGGCAGCCGAGGGGGTTCTCCCGGGCCGACAGCCTGATCGCCGCACTGCAAGTCCGCGAGTTCGGCAGGAAGCCGATCGAAGAGGTCACCCACCCCGATCTCGCGACCGTCATCACCGCCACCGATCTCGACACGATGAACACGATGCGCTTTGGCAGCGAAGTCAGCTCGTGCTGGTCTCACGGTGATGTGACCGACCCCGTTTCGGTTGCCGACGCTGTCGCCGCATCGGCAGCGTTTCCACTCCTGTTGCCACCGATGACCCGAACGTTCACCTTCACCCGTCGGGACGGGACCAACCACCGACAGCAGGTCGTACTCACCGACGGCGGCGTGTACGACAACCTGGGTCTCTCGGCGCTGATGCCGGGCCGTGACCGCCGATTCACCAGTCACGTATACGACGTCGACTACCTAATCGTCTCCGACGCCGGCCGCGGTAAGACGATCAAGTCGTCATCCAACTACATACACAAACGGCTTCCGAGAGTCTTCGACATTACCTACGGCAAGACGCAAGACGCGGGACGATCCGGTCTCCACGAGGCGGCGAGGTCCGGCCAGGTTCGCGGCATCGTGCACAGCTATCTCGCGCAGTACGACGGCAAGCTGCCCGTCCATCTCGCTGATCTGGTTCCCCGCTCCGCAGTCGTGGACTATGCGACCGACTTCCGGAAGATGAGTGCTAACGACCTCGCTGCGATCACGATCCGCGGTGAACAACTCACCCGTGTTCTGCTCTGCTACTACTGTCCGGAATTGGGTGCCTGAAGAATCGTAGTCAAGTGCGCCTCGGGCGGGCCTCGTTGCGTGCGGGGCGGGTGGTGTTAGGGGTCGACACCGCGCATCAGTCGTCGATCCCGTACAACTGGTCGGCCACTACTTCGGGATCGAAGTTGTCGCCGAACTTCTCGATGTCGACCTCGTGTCGGAAGGCGGGAAGTGAGCATTCTTGGAGTTCTTGCGCCCCGCTCAGAGACAGACGGCAGACGTTGCACGCGAAACCTTTCGGCGTGAAGGCTATCTCCCACTCCAGGGAGAATTGGGACGGCTCGTCTCCGTCGTAGCCCATTGGCTCGAGATCGATGGGGCCGAATGATCGTCCGCGTGAGCCGCATTCCGGACAGTCCCTGTCGATAGCCCACTCTCCTGGCCCGAGATGTATGGAGTCGAGCGTTTCTGGGGCTTCGTCCTCGAGCCTATGGGTGGCCTCGTCGAAGACGTCCGGTCCGAGTCGTGTTTCCAATTCAGTGAGATGTCTTCGTGCCCGCGCTCGTTTCGCGGTGACATGGTGGCCCACTTCGGTGCGCTTCTGGTCCATCAGTTCCTGGACGCTGTCGTGGTGATCGCGATAGAAGTGGCTCGATTGACGCCCCAGCTTCTCGAGCATGACGTTGCACACGGCCAGTGAGTCGATGAGGACATGTCGCGATTGCGCCGGTGTCCCGACGTGCATGGCACCGTTGCGGACCTCCACCATTCGGGTGCGCTGTGACTTGCCGATCGGCAAGCCCCCGAGGAGTGAATCGAGCCGGCGTAAGAGAGTCGCCAGGCCGACGGTTCGGAGTTTTGGGTCTGCCAGCCTGGGCTCGGTCGCCAACCCGAACAAAGTGGCCTCCGCATCCTGTGTCAGCGGGACAACGAGCACTGGGTTTTCATTCCACAACACGGCCTTACCGAGGTGCTCGACTGCGAGCGGAGCGAGAACGGCTACCTTCCCGTAGTCGTTCTCGCTCCACGCCTTCAGCGCTTCGTCGATCCATGCAGCCGCTGACTCGACGAGCTGCGCAACGTCATGGTCATGCGCAACGGCGGATCCTCCGCCAGCTAGGACCTGGCGTATGGGTGCCGGTTCGTCTTCGGACATCGATCGATCTTCCCACTACCGGTGGACGGGGTTCAGTTCAATTGGGCGGCTTCTGACTATAGGTTCGTATTCGCCGATACCGGCACCACGGCATGTAAACAGAACCCAAGGCTCCGCATCGGCACTCACCGGATCGGTGCTCGCCGCGATGCTACCTCGAACTGCTGGACCACTGTGTCCGGCCGTGCGAGAAGGCCGGCCATGAGACGGAACTGATCGTGGTACTCGATGGGATCAGTTTCGGTCGGAAGCACACTGGTGAACTTCTCGCGCACTTGGGTATTCACATCAATCAGATATGCGTTGGCGAGGGCATCCGTCAGCGATGCCGAGATCGCGGCTTGTCGACCGCGATACCGCTGCATCTGCTGGGCGATTTCCACGGCGCGGCCCTCGACCAGGCCCCTTCGCGCTGCCAGGGTGGCCTTCAGGCTTGAATGTAAGATCTGATCTTCAGGTACTCCGGTGGTGTCGGGTCGAAGGTGTTCGGCCGCCTCCAGGTCGCTGGTGGCGCGGATGACGGCTTGTGTGGCGGCCGCGGTAGTCGGCAGGATCGCCGCCTCGGTCGGTAGCGGTATCGTTCGTATTCTGGTGATTACCTGCGGGTCGATGACGAGTGAAATCGATCCGACGGATTCGTGGGTGTTGACGTACCGGACCGCGCGAGCGCCGAGTTCGGTGAGCTTCGTCAGCGGCACGTCGCCAAACCAGCCGCTCAGCTCCCCGCCGACGCCAGGTGACAGCTCACCGGGTTGCAGCCGGATCTCCACCTGATGCAGCCAGTACTTCTCACCAGAGAAGTCCTCATCTACCATGCGGCGCAGCATGTTCTCGACCGCCGCCGCGTATGTGCCCAGGTGCAGTGCCAATGCGCACTGTTCGTCGATCATCTCCGCATGCTGATCAGGCGGTAGCGCTGAACTCGTGATTCGGGCGGCAGCGAGGCGGCGGTAGGCGGCCGGGGACAGTGGCCAGTCCTTGTGGGTGCTGGAGTGATACCAGACGTGGCGGTCGACGTCGGCGTCGTGGTGATCGACGTCGGACAGGTCGCGAACGATCGGCACTACCCGCGCAATGTCGATTGTGGCGCCGCACCCGCACACGGGATACGGCTCGGCGCGCTGGGCCTGCCGGTCGTAGGCGGATGCGGGCACCTGAATGCGGCGGCCACAGTCTCCGCACTCGAACCAGAAGTTGTAGTTGAAATTGAAACCGTGGGGGTGCTCTGTGCCCGCGAAGGGAGGGGATATCACCTGAGCAGTGTAGGAGCAGCCGCCACGTTTCCTCTTCCGCCGCGTCGGGGGGACGGCAACGGTGCCGTTCCCAGGCATGCGTTACGGGACTTTCCACCTGCCCATCCCGTGCCCCCGCACGGGATGGGCAGGTGGCGTTCTGGGGGCTCGATTCCGGGGTGGGTTTGCGAGTGGTGTATTGCTCGAATTACTGTGTTGTACAGCGTGTCTCGCGTTTCGTGTGTCGGTGGTGTGGGCTATGTTTTCGGTGTTCTCAATTGATGCGGGGCAGAGGGGGCTGACCACCCTTCCGCTTCGGTGAGCCTGGCTGCGGCTGGGGCTGGGGGTTTGGAGTTGTGATGTCGGTGGACGTTGCAGTTGTCGACAACGTGACGAGCGGGGCGGGTGTAGTCGCCGCGGCTGGTGGGGTGTTCCCGGCGGATGGGGGTCTACGTCGAGGTGCATGACGGAGGCGGACCGCACTGAGGTGTCGATGTTGTCGGTGGCGGGTGTTGCCGAGGACAAGCGGGTGGTGTCGGTGGCGGTGGTGCCGCTGTCGCCGGAGGCCCCGGTGTGGGAGGGGGCGGGTGCGCCCGTGTCAGGTAGTGGTTGCGTCGTTGCAGCGTCCGGTGCCGGTGTTCTGGGATAGGGTGGCGGGTTCGCTTTGCGGCGAGCATGGTGGCGCGCCGGGAGGCGGCGACGCTGCGGGAGCGCCTCGAGGGGGCGCATGCCGATCACGTGAAGTGGGTGGACGCGATCGCGACCTCCGCCCACGAGTGGGCGGACAAGAACAACTTGTGCGGCGAGTTCGATCGGTTCATGGCCGAGCACGACCTGCCGCCGCGCCGCCGGGAGTTCTCGGTGGAGTGCGAGGTCACGATCACGACCCGGTCAGTTTGGCGGTGGAGGCGCGGTCGGCGGAGAACGCCGAGGACGTCGTCCATCGCGAGTGGGGCGCGGGCGGTAGGTCGCCGTCGTGGTGGGTTCCGCCGCCACGGTCTCGAACTCGACGACTACACGGTGCGCGGGGTGCGGGCAAGAACGACATCAGCACCCAGACGACGGTGATTGCGCAGGCGGTGCGGATCTGTGTCCACAGGTGCGGCGTTGCGGTCTGCGATCGGGTGCCGCTGGTTCGACGTGGTGCGGCTGACCGACGAGTTGGGCATGTGGGGCGACGACGAGGGCGCAAATCGTCGCCGATGCGCAGGTGAATCTGATGGCGATGGCGATTGCACGCGCCCACGGGGCGATCTGGCAGCCGTTCTGCGGGGTGGTGGTGTTCGCCCGGCCACGACGGCAACGGCGAGACGGTGGGGCTGTCTGACGCCCAGAGGGACGCCCTGCTGACCGGCACGGTATTCGCCCCGATGGTGAACCACTGAGCGAGGAAGGGCACTCCACGATGACACCCACGACCACAACCATGACGGCGAATGTCACCGTCCCGACCCCCGCCGGGGTCTACCTGTCGCAGGGTGAACGCGCCCTCGCGCGCGGCACCCACTCCATCGAGGAATCGATCTGGGTGTACCTGATGCGGGACTGGGACGGCATAGATCGGTGGGTGCTCGACCCGGTGACGGTGGACTGCTGCGGCCTCGACTCCGGCCTCGAGAACGGTGCCCGCAACAGCGAGTGCATGTGCGAGGACCGGACCGGGTGCGATGCGGTTCGGGATCGGACGGCGTTGCCGTCTGCGGATGATCTGTTGCACTTGTTGGCGGAGTCGTTGGGTTACACGGTGACGCGGGTGGCTCGGCGGTGACGGCGCTGGTGGAGGCAGCCGAGAGTTGCGTAGATGCTGGTGCGGGTCGGAAGTGGCACCGGTCACCGCTCGAAACGAACCGCGTGGCCGTTCTCTGAAGATCGTAGATCGCGACGGTGAGATCTCGGCGCGCTGGGGGGTCGGAGAGTGTCGCATGTGTTGCGCGCGCAGCGGGAGAGGGGCGTATGGCAGGTTTGTGCGACAGTTGAGACTGTCGTCGGGCGAGACGCGGTCGGCATTGTCCGCACGGTCGGACGCGAGATAACGCCATGGTGGCGATGGCCGCCTGCCACGGGCATATGCTGGCCAGCTTCATTTCGCCTGATGGGTTGACCAGGCACGGATTACGCACATAAGAACGCCCCCACCTGCACAGTGCAGGGTGGGGGCGTTTCTCGAGCCCTATACGGCGTGGAGATGCCGTTGAGTGGGGATCCGTCGGCTGGTGTCGCTAGTGACCTCGGTGGACTGAGCGGTTCTGATCTCAGCCCCGAACGTCAATGCATGCACATCACTTAACGGTAAGTCCAAATCATCGGCGATCATCCGCGCACTGACCCGCGCTGATCTTCCCCCGGCAAGCACCTGAGGGAACACCCTGGACATCTCATAGTTCGACATTCCACCAGGCTCGGATCTGCGAAATCCTCTCTGGGACAGCTCGATGCAAGTCTGACGGTAGGCCCAATCAGACATTCGACCAGCCTTGTGCGCGGCGAAGGCGAGTGCCGTCGCCGATACTTTGAACTGGCTACGCACGTTGAGTAACTCGTCGACAGAGGGGTTCTGCCGTAGGTACTCGATGACGCTGGCCGCCGGCATCAGGAATTCGGACGCGAAGGCGTCAGCCTCCCGTTCGTGCGCTGCACTTTCCTCGGAGTCGGAGCCGTGAAGCACGAGGTGCCCGAGTTCGTGCGCGAGGTCAAACCTGATTCGCTCAGGTGTCTTTCGCCGCGCAAGGAACACGTAGGGAACCTCCGCCCGCCAGATCGAGTATGCATCGACAGCATCCGCGATCGGCGGAAGGCTGTAGACCCTGACTCCCCGCGACTCGCACAATTGCACGAGATTCGGAAGCGGCTTGGTCCCAAGTCCCCAAACTCCACGAAGCAGACTCGCCGCCATTTTTGGCTTCTCGCCGGCGAATACTGGCAAGTCGACGGTAGGGAGGACGAATTGCGTCGAGATCCATCGGTCGATCTCGACCCCGGACACGCCCGCCGCGACTGCCGAGTCTCGTTCACGCGCCGTCGCGCGGCGGGCAGCACGAAAGCTCACGTCAGGCGCTTCGAACATGGAGATCTCGGCCCGATGGAAGTATGAGGCGGGGAAATCGAGTGCTTCCGCGAGTGCCTGGGCGGCGTTCACCGGAGCGTCACCTGACTCGTACTTCGTCACAGTGCGTGGAGTGACCGAAAGTCTCCGTGCCAGCTCGATCTTGGTCAATCCGCGCCTCATTCGTGCAATCCGAATTCGGTCCGGCTCCAGATAAGAGCTAGCTGGCCTCGAAAATTTGGAAGTCGACATCTTGACCCCCTACGTCGAGCGGCTTCTTCTCGCTGATTTCCTTGGGACGCCAGTCCGGCAGGATGACGCGCACACGCCAGCCTGTGAACTGACCTTCATTCTCGTCAAATCCTAGAGGCAGTGACACCTCCAGGCGGACCGAACCGTCGGCGCGGTGGTAGACGAGGAACCAGTTGCCATTCGGGGGTGTAGTTCCGTCCCCGTTGTCAGGACTCGGCCGAAGCGTCTCGATGCGGATGAGGGAGTCCATCCCGTTCACGGCCTCGGCTGTGGCCTTGCCCTTTTTGCGCGCCGCGGACGGGCCACGAGGATGGTCGGCGATGCCGGTCCCCTCATCGCCGCCCACCGTGGACAGCGTGTATCGGGCATCGTTCCGCTTAGAGATCGGACGATTGTGTGGGTTGTCGGGTGACCACTGCCCACTGCCTGCGAGCATCTCGCGAAGGCGACCGACCACGTGGATCCATCGAGTCAGCCCAGCAGCGGTGATCGGATGGTGGGTCGTGATATTGCCGGCCATAATCTCGCCAGCCTCGATCGCAACGTTGATGTCTGCGATCTCGATGCCCATCTGGGCCAGGTACTCGGCCGCGCGATCGGGCCCGATGATGGTTGGGCTATGCGCGGGTGCGGGCTGTGCCACTCGACGTCTCGCTTTCTCTACGGATACTTCCCTCAGATTCTTGCACAAAACCGGAACATTAGCAGGTCACGACGGGTCGATCTGAGTTCGGTGTGGTGCAGTAGTTGCCGGTGGTCGTTCATCGACGGTCCTCGCTGTGTACGAGGAACTGCGTCGCCGCGCGGTCGCGCAGGAATCGACCACACGCCATCACCAGTTGAAGGGCAAGCTCGCGACCGGGGTGCACAACGGTGTTGAGATGGAGCAGTGGCAGTACGAGGTCACCGCCGGCGGTCGGATCTTGTACGTGATGGACATCGAGCACCGCACCTTGTGGCTGAAGCACGCGTGCACAGGGCATCCCAAGCAGACTGAATAAATATTGCTGAGGAACCGAATGGACCGAATCGACGCCGTCGGGTTCGGGGCGGTGCCAGCCACCACCGAAAGCGCTGCACTGTGAGCCTGCCGGGCGTGTCCGAGCGATGCTTTCGGCGAGCTCTTGTGCGTGGACGGTCACGAGAGCAGTTGGATGGCCACCCCGTCGTCCTTCAGAGTCGTTGCGACTGAGTCGTGCACGCTTTCGTGCACTGCAATGACGAGCAGTTGTTGCGCTCGGGATGCGCCGACATACAAGACGCGTCGGGCTTCGCCAGGTTCGTCGGCGCACCACTGCTCGACTCCGTCTTCCTCCTGTGCCTTAAATGGTTTCGGAATGACCAGTACGACTGCAGGTGCTTGCAAGCCCTTGTAGCCATGGATAGTCGAGTACTCGAACGTCGCGACGGATGCGGTCGGAAGCGTGGGCCACACATCGCCTGGCGGTCTGTTCACCCCCTTGAGAGACCATCCGAGGACACGTTGGCTATCCGTTTGTGAGGCGAGGTGCGCCTTGAACTCGGACGGTATGCAGCTGAAGGGAGGGACCGACCCCATAGCCAGACGAAGGCATCGCTCGCGGAACTGCGAGGCGGTCAGTCGGCGGTCATCGAGATACGCATCCATTCTGAGAGCGGACAGGTCCTCCGGGCACAGTTCCCTCAAACGGCGTTCCAGCGACCGTAGAGCCTGCGCTCGTTCGGGACCCGAAGAGTGTTGGTCCTGAATCTTGTCGATCAGCACGGCCAGCCATACGAGTTTGTGGCTCTTCGGATTCATTGGTGGTGGGGCGCCGGCGAAACTGCGGGCCTTGTCAGTGTGGTGCGCGAGCACGATGGTTTCGTTGCGGCCGAAGTGGAGTTGTTCGAGTACGTGCCCGATTCGGTGGCGGGCGTCCTGCTCGTCGGTGTAGGAGAGGAGATGCACTGGGTGCGTGACGGTGCGATGTATGCCGACGGGGACGTCGGTCGCTCCGGCGTAGCGGAGGCTGTCGACGGCTCGGCAGATCGCCGGTGAGCTGCGGAAGTTGCCGTCCAATCGGGTGCCGCGCGGGACGCGGGCGAGGAGGGCTCCGAGTTCGGTATCGACGGTGTCGTTGCGGAATCCGTAGATGGCCTGGTCGGGGTCTCCGACCAGGACCAATCGCACCCCGGCGTCGAGGAGGAGGTTGAGCACTGCCACGTCTTCGCGGCTGCAGTCTTGGACTTCATCGACGATGATCTCGGAGAACCGAGCCTGCATCAATGCAATGAAGTGATCGCGGTAGTCCATTTGGAGGTATTGCGTCAGGAGTACCCGTGACGCCGCTGCATCGAGGACGCCGCGGTTCACCTGGTCACGCCAGAGTCGTGACGCCGCGCCTTCCAATGCTTCGATTCTCCAGGGCTCTTGGCCGGAGAGCCATCCTCTGGCAGTCCTTGGGACGCGTCGGATGTGAAACGTTGCAGTGCCGAGATGGTCGAAGGAGAACCAGTCGAGGGGAGCTTGCAGTCCGCCGTTGGCCTGCGCTGTTGTCCCGGGCACGGTGGACCAGTTGTCGCGGAAGGTTGGTGCGAGGCTGTTGCGTGAGCGAAACACCGGTGCGACGAAGTACCGATTGATGAAGCTATCGATCGTGCCGACGAAGTTGGGGACCTGCAGGAGCGCGGCGTTGCTGCCACTGCGTGATCGTGCCTCGTCGATTGCGGCGTTGGTGAACGAGATGAGTCCGACTCCGCGCCTTGGCTCGCTCCCTGCCCGGTTGATGAAGCGCTGGACAATCGCTTGGGTCTTTCCCGCGCCGGGGCATGCATCGACGTAGATCGAGGTTTGTCCGTCAATGAGTGCTTGTTGTGCTGGTGTGAAAGTTAGCTGCGGCACCGTCATAGGGTCGACCTGCGGACCGAGGCTGCGACGGCTTCGATGAGGTAGTCCGGGCACTCGAATTGGTGTCCGTCGGCAATTCGTCGTGCCACGTCGTGCGCGAACTGTCCCTTGCTGATCAGTTGTTTGGAGTTTCGCAGCCGCACGTAGAAAGTTCGTGCAGGACTATTGCTGCCGACGATCTCGCCCCACTGTCGCTGGGACTTCGGGTGCTGGTCGAGGTACGCCTTGCCCAGCACGATGTGGTTGTTCGATCCGGGAACCAGCAGATCCGCTTCGAGTGTGTGGGGTGCCTCCGAAATGTGGAAGACCTCCGCGCCCACGCCGAGTTCGGTTCGTAGATTCTCGAGGTCTGAGCCGCGGTTGTACTGAATCTTGTCAGCGTTCTCGTCTTCCGTAGCTACGGTCGCGTCCTCATCGCTATCCACCTGTGGTTCGGCGCTGTCCCCGTCTGGTGGAGTGGTTCCGGCGGCGTCTCCCGCTTTCGGATCCTTCTTCTTGGTTTTCTTCTCATCCGCAGTCAGTTCCGGGTCTGCATCAGTGATGACGATCAGACGGTCGGCCAACCGACTGCCGTTCACCTCGTGTAGGAGCAGCTTGATGTACGGCTTGAAGTCAACAGACCCGACGTTGATAACGGTCACACCCCGGAAGGTTCTACGGTTCTGCTGCTCTGAGGGTGAGGATCCAGTGAGGACGCAGTGTCGTGCCAGCACCGGCAGGAGAACGGCTTCAGCGATTCCCTCGACCAGGATCACCGAGCGTGCGAACAGCAGCTCGGACCGGGTGACGTCGAGATACTGGTCGATCTTGCGTCGCTCTTCTCGCTCCAGCGGGATTTCGGCGAGGGGGATCACCGCGGTGCCCGCACCCGAGCTCGCTGCGGGGCGGACGACGACCACGTTCTCGGTCTTCACCGCGCTTGCGAGGTTGGGTGAGTAGGTCGTGGCTATGACCTGGATTCGGCCGGCCGGCCCCTCGTTGTCGTCACGCACCGACATCTCTGCTTGCTCGATCAGGAATTCCATGAGAGCGGCCTGCAACTGTGGATGCAGATGCGCCTCCGGCTCTTCCACCAGGAACAGCGTGAGTTCTGATTCCCGTGCATGCTGCAGCTCGAGAACCACGGTCGCGATGAAGAGGAGGTTGGCGTACCCGAGTCCGGACATCGATAGATCGGCTGGATCGACATCGTGCTCGGCCATTTTCAGTCGTAAACTTCGCGCAAGCCGTTCGAGCCGGGGCCGCTCGAATCCCAGACGCACTGTCTGTTTGCGTACGGGGTCGGTCAGGTCCGTAAGGTGCTGCTGAACGCCGGAACTGACCCCCGTGATAGCAGGGTGTTCTTCCAACTTGTCCAGTGCGTCCTGTGCCTGAGCCAAGAAGGTGTCGCGATCATTCTCCGCGACAAGGTGCCGCATGATCACCGCCAATCGACTTCCTGATGCGGAGTCGAGTTCTCGTTGCGCATCTCGGAGTGGTGCGAGATAGACGTGATTGACCTGGTCACGTTTGTCCGGTTCCGGGTCGGGTCCGGGCGGATCACCAACCAGGTTCTCGATTCGGCCACGGACCCCGACGTCCTCCGAGGGGCGGAATCGTGTCACATGTACTGCCTCGTTGCTGGCAATGTCTAACGCACCGATGAAGTGGGCACGCTGGAATGCTGTCAATCCAGAGAACTGTGAGGTCAGCCGGATCGGCTCGGTGCTTCCTTCCTTCGCATCATCGATTTCGAAATAGCGGGTGCGACGCCCGCTGAGTGGAGCTGTCGCCAGACGTAGCGCCTCGATGATGTTGGATTTGCCTGCGTTGTTCTCGCCGACCAGGAGTGTGACTGTCGGGTGCAGGGGAACGGTGATCTGCTCGCACGATCGGAACCCGGCGACGGTGAAGGTTCGAAGGTACATTCCTGAGGTAGGCGTTTCACCCAGGGTGATCGATTCCGACGCCGGACTCGCCGTGACAGTTGTCACAGATCTGTTCTCCCCTCCGAGAATCACCAACGACCGCTCAGGCACTCTGCTGGGCGGCCGCCTCCCCGGTAGGTGCCGGGTAGCAATGACGTTATCTTCTCGATTGTGTGTTTCGTGGAGAGACGCGCGGCGTCGGTGGCGTTCTCCAGTTGATCCGAGTGTTGCCGCGCGCGTATGTCATTAAATTAAATTTAGTACGGCCTCAAGAGGGTTGGTGTAACTCAGGCTCGCAACGTACACCTCCCCGTCGGAGGCCCTGCCCTGTCGTTCGATCATCCGGCTGATCTCTGCTTCGACGGCGGAACTAGCGAGATCCTGCAGCGGACCGCGGCTCAGGAAGTAAAAATCCCTGTCCGTTTCCGGAAGGACTCGCCATGTCTGGAAGCCATAGAAGTTATACCTCTTATCGCTCAACACTCGAGACCACAGGTTTTCCGCATAGAACTCGGAGAGCATATCCGCGCGGGTGATCTGCTTCTCCAGATCAGTACTTAGTGCGCAAATGGTGTTGAGATCGGATACGACTGCGCTGACGATCTGGATAGGAGCGTTCGGTCCCAGGTTCATCTTCACACTTATTCGCGTTGACATCTTGTGAAGGTACTTCTACCCACCGGACTTGGGGACGCGATGGGCTGGATATGGGTGCCGCGGCTGGTACTGCCAACTCCGGGGACTGCATGGTGATGGTTATGTGGCTGTGACCTGGTGGGATGACATGTCCAGTGGCGATTGTGGGGCGGGTTTGCCGGGTTCGTGCCCATACTGAATGCCATGGAGGGCAGTCACAAGAAGAGCCTCATCGTTGGGGTGGCGCTGGTCTCGGTGGGTCTTGTCATGGTGATCCTGGGGATTGTGACTCGCGATTCCGACTCCCCCCCGGCGAAGTCAGATCTGAGGACTTCGATATCGCCGAGGCTGACAGACACCGATGACGACCGCGATCTCACTGACAATGAGTGGGACTACGTGTATGCAGTCATGAACCTTGCGCCCGCCAACATCAGTCCTCGACGACTTGCGAACCTCGGATATTCCGCGTGTGACCTCCTTCGGAACGGCGATCAGCATGTCGAGAACTACCTGTATAGAAAATTCGGTGTGATGGGTGACGTTGCCATTGCGATCCACGTCAAGGCTCCGGACTATCTGTGTCCTGGCGTGAAATGAAAACGGTGAGCTGTGTCGGGCGAAGTATCACGGGTGTTCTTGTGGACGGCAAGAACCGTGGCCTCGGAGGATGCTTTGGCCTCGGAAAATGACATGTCCCGGGTGATCCGTCATGGGCGCGTCCGATGATGGGTGGTGTGGACGAGGTGACACCCGCAGGATCGGGGAAGGGTTGCGGATTTCGCTGGGCGTCATCGCGGGTCTGCTGGTGGGGTTCTTCTGCTATGTGCCGGCGGTGATCTTGTGGCAGCACTTCTTCGAGGTTCCACGACCCCGGGTGTATCCGCACGGGTCGTTCACCTCGTTCGGGCCGGATCCGCCGCCGGCCGGGTATTGGGTGAGCTGGGCGGTGCTGGTGGTGGTGTTCGGGTTGGTGACGGTTCCGTGGCGCGCTGCCCGGCAGTTCGCCGTTCCGTTTGTGCTGGCGTTTATGCCGATCGCCGCGTTGGCGGCGTGGTTCGTCATCGGGATGGACTTGTTTTTCACCCCGGACTGAGCGTGCCGCGTGGCCCGTACCCGATTTCCGAGGTGCGGGCCACGGCTGTGTGAGGGGTGTGATGGTGTTGTGACCTGGTGTGATGACATGTCCCCGGTTTGTGATGCGGGGTCGCCGGCGACCTGTGTGGTCCAGTGCCGGGGCGCCGGGGTATGGAGCGGGCGCGGGTGTCTGTTTCGTCCGTTTTGGAGCCGATTTTGAAAGTTGTTGATTTACAATATTTTTGAGTAATCAGTTGGATGATAAAGATTTACGCAGATTGTGCACAGAAGTGAGGCTATGAGGTTCGTAATCTGTTGTAATTTAACAGATTTAGGTGTTTCTAGGTTTTCGCCTGTTTTGGGTTGCGTGAGGGCGGGTGGTATGCTTGGGGTATGACATGGAGCGGCGTGGGAAGGCGAGTTGGCGGTGAAGCGGGAGCGTCCACCCGAGTCCCCAGCCTCGTTGGGGTGTGGGGGACCGGATCGAACGTTCCGATCAAAGATGCAGGTGATTGCCTTATTTCGGAAACGCAGAGGAGCGAAGCGACTCGATCGACGGCAACGGGAATCGGCCCGCTGCGAGCCGCGCAGCGGCTCCCTGGCGGGGAGCGAAGCGACTCGCCCCGTCTCCCGGTGCGGAGCACCGGGAGCAGCGCCGCGG